>JAITTX010000069.1 GCA_031286755.1 Paraburkholderia sp. | reverse complement strand
GCAGGCCGCTTGCGCGAGGCCCGGGAGAGCGGCCGGGCCAGTGACTTCCTGCGTAACCTCGTCACGCTGGCGCGCGGCACGGGCGCCGACGTCGTGATCACCGGCGTCGAAGACGAGGCAGACGTCGATGTGGCGGCGCGCGCTGGCGCGACGCACATCCAGGGGCCGTATTTGCTGGGCGAAGCCCCTGTGGATCTGAATATCAATAGTCCTGACTGATATCAGATTTCTTCCTGGCTGGAAATCACTTCACCCTGGGCCGGCTGTGCGGCTGGTCTTCGGGTTCATTTGTCTGGGTCGAAGCGTTCGTGCCCGCAATCCGTCTATCGGTTTGCGGACCGGAGGCATGCGACTTTTATTAAGGGGAATTGTGTGACGATGAAGATTGCGGTGTGTGGTTTGGGCTATGTCGGTCTGCCCGTGGCGGTGGCGCTTGCGCGTCACTTCGAGGTGACCGGATTCGATGTCGACGCGAAGCGCGTCGAAAACTTGCGCAGCGGCGAAGACTGGACGGGCGAGATCGAGCCACACGTGCTGCGCGATTCGACGCTGCGCTTTACCGACAAGGTGGAGGAGCTGGCCGGAACGAACTTCTTTGTCGTTGCGGTGCCCACGCCGGTCGATGAAAAATGCAGCCCCGACTTCTCGCTGCTGCAGAGCGCCTGCCGTTTGATCGGTCCCGTTCTGCAGCCGGGCAGTATCGTGGTGTTCGAGTCGACCGTCCATCCGGGCGCGACCGAAGATATCTGCGGGCCGGAGCTGGAAAAGAGCTCGGGTCTGCGTTGCGGCGTGGATTTCAAGCTCGGCTACAGCCCGGAGCGGATCAACCCGGGTGACCGCGAGCATCCGCTCGAAAAAATCGTCAAGATCGTCTCGGGCCAGGACGACGAGGCACTCGATGCCATCGCGGGCGTCTACGAAAAGATCATCGAGGCAGGGGTTTTCCGCGCGTCGTCGATCAAGGTGGCTGAAGCGGCCAAGGTCATCGAGAACACGCAGCGCGACATCAATATCGCGCTCATGAACGAAGTCTCGAAGATTTGCGACCTGGTCGGCATCCGCTCCTCCGAGGTGCTGGAGGCCGCGGGCACGAAGTGGAATTTCCTGCGCTTCACGCCGGGCCTCGTTGGCGGTCATTGCATCGGCGTCGACCCCTACTATCTGACCTCGAAGGCGCAGGAACTCGGCTACCACCCCGAAGTGATCCTGGCGGGGCGCCGCATCAACGACGGCATGGCCGACTATGTCGCGAGCCGCCTCGTTCAGGTGATCGCGAGCCGCCACCGCCTCAAGGAGACGACGCGCGTGGGGATTCTGGGCATCACGTTCAAGGAGAACGTGCCCGACATTCGCAATTCGAAGGTGGTCGACCTCTACGAAGCGCTCAAGCGCTACGGCATGTCGCCGCTCGTCTATGACCCCATGGCCGACGCGGAGCAGGTGCACGAAGAGTACGGCATCAAGCTCGTGAGCCGCGACGAACTCGACGCGCTCGATGTGCTCGTGTTCGCCGTGCCGCACCGCGAAATCATGGACTCGATCGAGCGCGATCTGCCCATGATGATTGCGGACGGCGGCATCGTCTGCGACCTGAAGTCGTCGCTGGACGGCGAACGGATCGCGAAAAACAAGCTGACCTACTGGGCGCTTTAAGCGACAGTGCAGACGATATCTGAACGACCATCATGACTTTCTTTACCATTGCGCCGGTGGGTACCTGCCGCATTCACACGCCGCTGCGCCGGGGCGCCGGACGCTATCCCGTCCGCCCGGTGCTGGCCCGCAACTATGGCTTCGTCCATACCAGCACCGAAGCGCTTCAGCAACTGCAGTTCATGTTCGGCAAGAAGGACATTCCCGCCGATGTGCGCACGCTGACGTTTCGTCCCGGTTCGTCGGAGAGCTTCGAGAAGAAGTCCTGGCCCGGCGCCGATCTCTATCTGGTGGAAATCTCTTCGCGCAAGCTGTTGAGCGTGGACGGCCATCCGATCCAGATGAACTACATGGTGCGTCACTTCGGCGACTTCTTCGCCGACAAGCGACGCACCCGCCAGTTCTGGGCGATGGCGACGCCCGAGCGCATGGCCGAGCGCAGCGAATGGCTCGAGCAGGATTTCGCGTTCCAGCGTCTGTCGCCGGCGGACCGTGCGCTGCTCACGCGCATCCAGCGCCGCGATCTCAAGGATGCGGAAATTGCCGCCGAGATGGAACAGATCGCCGGGATGGTCGGCAAGGACCATCTGGCCTTTGTGACGCACGTGAATGCCGATACGCCCGACAACATGCCGGTCGAGCAGCGTCGCGAACTGATCAACGCGATCAGCGCGATCGCGAAACGCATGAATGTGCCGTGCTACGACCCGACGCCGCTGATGCGCAAGCTGGGTCAGGCCAACGCGATGGAGAACGGCGGTCTCGATCTGACGCACTACACCGATTTGTTCTCGGATCAGCTCTGCGAGGCCTGGTACACGGAATTCGTGGTGCCGCGCGTCGATGCGTCGGACGTTCAGACGCCTCAGCGCGTCGATCCGGTCCGGCACGAAGACACGGCGGAGAGCCTCGAGGCCGCATGGAACGCGGGGCGCGTGCTCGAAGTGTCGCAGCGGCTGCATGGCATCGCGCGCCACGGCGAAGCCAGCCGCCAGCATCGCCTGCTATTGGGCCGCGTGCGCTACGAGCTGGGCGACTTCGAAGGCGCGGCTGCGCAGTTCGAATCGTTCGGCGCGGAGCCGGAGTTCGACGAAAAGACGAACTTGCTGCTCACCCGGTGCTACTTCGAGACCGGGCGCTACGAGCAGGCGGCCCGGCTTGCCGCCGCGCTGATCGCGGACGAGCACGAGGCGCCGGCCATTCTGCGCATCTGCGCGGAGTCTGCGGGGAAGCTCGGCGACATGGCTACGGCGCTGGCGACCTGGAAGCGTTTGTTCCGGGTCTCGACCGATGCGGCCGACGCATCGGCCGCCGCGACGGCGGTGATCCATCTGCTCGAAACGTCGGGCGATGCCGAAGGGGCCATGCAATGGGCCCACGAGGTGCGCGAGGCGCTGCCGGCTCACGCGCCGAGCTTCCTCGCGCTCTGGGACCGGGCGCTCGCGACGTCGGATCGCACGGCGCTGCTGGAACTGGCGCGTGCGCCGGTGGAGATGAGCGAGGCGGAGCTGCTTGCCCTCGTGCAACGCACGGCCGGGCGCGGCTTCGCGACGCCCGCCGCGTTGCTGGCGATGACCCAGGGTATCGCGCGCAGCAACAGCAAGGACGCGACGGAATGGATCGCGCGCCAGGCAACGACGTGGCTCGATGAGGGCAACGCGGCGCTCGCGTCGGGCGACATGCTGCAGGCGGCGGACAAGATCCAGGCGCGCGCGCAGCTCAACTCGAACGGCAATGCGCTGATTCGCGCGAGACGTCAGCTCGAACGCCAGATGCGCCAGGACGTGCGCGCTGCGCTCATCGCGCGAGAGTACGAGCGCGCGGCCGGCGTGCTCGCCATCGCGAGCCAGACGCACACGACGTTCCCCGAGCTGGCGAGCTTCCGCATCCGCGTGGCCGAAGCACTCGACGACGTCGGTACCGCGCTGGTCTATCTGCGCGATGCGTCGCCGCTCGACGACGTCACGGAAAGCATGTGGATCAAGCTGGCTCGCATGGCGGTGCGCAGCGGCCACTACGGCGAAGCGATCGATGCCTACGCGCGTGTGCTGAATTCGCCTTCGAGCGATCCTGCCGCGCGCATCGAGGCGAAACGCCAGATCCTCGGTCTGCGCAGCCGCGTCATCCGGCTCGCACGCGAAGCGCACCGCGCGGGCGACTGCGAACGGTCATGGGCGCTTCTCGAGCGTCTGCAGCAACTCGATCCTGAGAACAAGGAAGTCTCGCAGGAGAAGAAGCGCGTGCTCGCGGCGCTGCACGCGAAAGTGAAGTCGCTCGATGCCGCGAACGACGCGGACCGGCTCGCGCTCGGCGAAACGATCCTGCGCCTCGCGCCCGAAGACGCGATCGGGTTGAAGGCGGCGGCGACCGGGGCCATGCGCACGCATCGCTTCGACCTGGCGCTCAAGTATTGGCAGGCGCTGCGCACCCGCTCCGCGTCGCCGGAGCTGATCGACGGAAATATCCAGAAGTGCCGGATATTCATCGACCGCGCAAAGCGCAAGAAGGCTGCGTGATGGGCCGATGACGGACCACGGGCCGGGACTCGCGTCCCGGCCCGCAGTGAGCGGCACGCAAACGGGGTTGGCGTACTTCCAGGAAATCACGGCTGGGTTTCGGTAATGGCTAAAGCAGGAAAAACAGGAGCGAACGAGAGCACGCGCGGCGGGCAGGCCCGGGTGAAGCGTGCCCGAGTGAGCGGCGAGGCGGACACGGCTGCGCACGCGGCCGCGAAGGCAGCACCCGCAGCAAAGCCGCGCGCGGCGGCGAAGCCCAGGGCAGCGGCCAGGCCGAAGGCTGCGGCGGTGCGCGAAGCGGCGCTGCCACAGCCGCAAGCTGAGCAGCCGCAAGCTCAGCAACAGCACGACACGGCGGAGCCACCGGCCGGATTGCCGGCGCTGCACGAGGAGCTGGCGCGTCTGCTCGCCGCCTGCACGACGCTGCAGAATGCGCGCAAGCACCTGGGCGAAGCGGAGCGGCTGGCGGCGCAGGCGCCCGGCGACATGACCGTGCGTATCGTGCTGCTCCAGATGAAGGAGCGGACCGGGCTCAGCACGGGCCTGCTCGCGCAATGGGCCGACCTGCTGCGCGACTGCCCGGACGATCTCGTCGTGGCGCGGCACTACGCGACGCGTCTCATGAAGGAGCGGCGCGTCGACGATGCCATGGCAATCGCCGACCGCCACTTCCCCGATCAGCCGGACGACGCCCGCAAGGTGCTGGCGCGCGCGGAATTTTTCGCCGACATCAAGGCGCACGACGCCTCGGACGCGCTGTTCCGGCGCGTCATCGCGGAGCATGACCGCCGCCCGCTGCGCGTGGCGTTCGCGAAACGCCTTGCCAAGCGCGGCATGGTTGCCGACGCGATTGAGGTCATCGAGCCCGTCGCGCACGAACTCTCGCCCGAGAGCAAGGGCGGGCAGCTCGTCGCGAAGATCGTCGACGACTACACGTTCTACCGCCGCTTCGAATCGGCAAGCGATCTGGTGGGGCAGGACATCAAGATCGTGGCCATGCGCCAGGCCATCCTGCGCTTTCGCCGTCGCGCCGTGCCGCCGCAGCAGCGCGGAAAGCCCGCCTCGGTCGCGCTCGTGACTGGCAGCCTCGGGCCCGGCGGCGCCGAGCGGCAACTGACGCGGCTCGCCGTGCATCTGCAGCGTCTCGCGGGCGAGGGCGCTGGCGGAGGCGAAAGCCTCGCCAACCGCGAGGTCGGCGCGGTGGAGGTGCTCGTCAAGCAGCACTCGGACCCGGCGCGCGTGGACCGCCCGCAGCGTCTGGACTTCTTTCTGGGCACGTTGCGCGATGCCGATGTCAAGGTATCTGAAATCAATGCGATGCCCGCAGTATCGGCCGCGCACCAGGACATGCGCGACACGGACCTGCTGCGCATGCTCGGCAGCCTGCCGCCGCAGGTGCATTACGGCGTCACGCGTCTCGCTCCGTATCTGCGCGAGCGCGCGTTCGATGTCGTGAGCCTGTGGCAGGACGGCACCTGCCTTTTCGGCGCGCTGGCCGCGCTGCTGGCCGGGGTCCCGACGATCCATCTGGTGTTTCGCGGGCTGCCGCCGAACATCCGCCAGGAGCGCAATCGCCCCGAGTACGCCGTGTTCTATCGCGCGCTCGCCGAGGTGCCCGGGATCGAGTTCGTCAGCAACAGCATGACCGGCGCGCGCGAGTACGCGCAGTGGCTGGGGCTGCCGCTCGAGCGCTTTCGCATCCTTTACAACGGCGTACCCGAAATGAACGCGCTCGCCGCGGAGCAGGACGAGCACAAGTGGGCGACGTTCGTCGAGCGCACGGCGGACGCGACCGAAACGATCGGCGGCGTGTTTCGCCTCGAGCCGGACAAGCGCCCGCTCCTGTGGATCAAGCTCGCGCATCGCTATTTGAAGAAGCGTCCCCTGGCGCGCTTCGTCATCGTGGGCGACGGCCGCTTCAGCGAAGAGGCGCAGGCGCTCGCGACCGAGCTTGGCATCGCGGGCCGCCTGCTGCTCGTGGGGCTTTCGTCGCACGTGGGGTTCTGGTATTCGAAGATGAACGTCAAGGTGCTGCTCTCGCGGCACGAAGGCTTGCCGAACGTGCTGATCGAGGCGCAGTTGCTCGGCATCTGCACGGTGTCGACGCCGGCGGGCGGCGCGGGCGAATGCTTCATCGACGGCGTGACCGGGCATCTGCTTGCGTGCGCGGAAAACCCCGACCTGCAAGACGCCTGCGAGAAGATCGAACATCTCGTCCTGAGCGCGCAGGCGGACGCAACCGTGCGGGAGCGAGCCAAACAGCGGGCCACCGAACTCTTTTCGGTGGAAGCCATGCTCGAAACGTTCATGGGCCTGTGTCGGCGCAGCGAGCCGGTGGAAGAAGAACGCCCCCTGCATGTGGAACAACTCGAAACTCTGGTGATGAATTGATGCGGTATGGGCTAGTTCGTATTCCTGACCGGCTGGTCATGGCTTTGGCTGTCTGTCTCTGTGGCGTTTTGCAAGGGTGCGTGATCCCGCGTAGCGGGCCGCTGCTGAGCGAGGTGCAAGCTTCGCGCGACCGTAACGACATCGAGCTGGTCGGCGTGACGCCGGCGCTGGCGCTCGCCTCGCGCGCGACGGGCCACGCCAGCTTTCCGGCCGATTTCCGCGATGCGCGGCCGCTCGACTACGAAAAACTGGTGCCGGGCGATGGCGTCGACATCGCACTGTGGGGGCAGGACGGCGTGGGCCTCTTCGCCAATGGCTCGGGCGGGGCGGGCGCGACGAGCGGCGTGAGCGGAATGACGGGCATGGGCGAGATGGTCGTCGACGAATCCGGCATGATCCATGTCCCGCAGGTGGGCCGTGTGCGCGCGCAAGGGTTGACGACAGCCGGGCTGCGCGACGCGATCGTGCGGCGCTTGAGCCGCGTGACGGTCGGGCTCGATGTCAGCGTGCGGCGCACGGACCGGCGCGGGCAGGCCGTGACGATCGAGGGCGATCTCAACAAGCCCGGCGTCTATCCGATCGGCCGCGGCACGCAGCGCCTGAGCGGGCTCCTGAGCCAGGCCGCGCCGAACCAGACGAACCCCGAGCAGCTCGCGGTCACGGTGCGCCGGCACGGCGAGAGTGCGTCTGTGCGCCTGTCCGATATTTACCGCGACAGCGCGGAAGATATCGCGCTGCGCGCCGGCGACTCCGTTGTCGTGCACGACGTCGTGGAAAATCTGATCGTGCTCGGCGCCGCAGGCGCGCAATCGCGAGTCAAGCTTAGCAAGCGCAATTACACGGTGCTCGATGCACTCGGCGATTCGCGCGGCTTGAGCGACGCGCTCGCCAACCCCAAGGCGGTCTTCTTGCTGCGCATTCGGCCCAACGCCGCGGCGAGCACGGCGGACGCGCCGCCCGTCATTTACCAGTTCGATTTCACCCGGCCCGAGCAGATGGTGCTCGCCGGGAAGTTCTCGGTGCACGACGGCGACGCGATCTATATCTCCGACGCGCCGTTCACGCAGGTCCAGAAGGTCCTCTCCGCATTCAGCGCGACGCTTGGCACCGCGCGCTCCGTGTCCAGCATGTCGCAGTGAAGGCGGGACATGAGCAACCAGGATCGGATCAAGAACTGGCGCGAGCGCCGGGCGGCGCGACCTGCCGACGGCGAGGCCGTCAACGCGGGCGCTGCGGCGAGCGATGCTGCGCAGGCGGGTGTGCACGCGCGCGCCGGCCGGCGCGCCTCGGACGACGTCGGCGATGTGCTGAGCGGCGTGCTCGATGCGCTCGCCAGCGCGCCGCGCGAGAGCGTGGCCGGGCGGCGGCGCGTCTACGATGCGCTCGAGAGCGAGCTCGACGCGGAACTCGCGCGCGATGGCGCGCCGCCCGAGCGCGCCGAATTCCGGCGCCGCCAGTTGCGCACGATCGCGCGTCTGCTGGAAGCCGATATTCGCGCGGGCGTCGACGTGCTGGCTGCGGGCTACGCGCCGGTGACGCTCAGCGCCGACAACGCGCGTCTGATGGACGGGCTCGACCGGCGCGCGCAGCAGCGCAAGCAGCAGGAGGTGCGCGAAGCGCGCCGCCACGCCTCGCGCGAGGATGTCGCGTTCGAGGTCGCGCTGCAGCCGCAGGAGGCGGGCGAAGTCGCGCTGCTGCGCGAGCGGCTGGCCGATATTCATGCGCGGCAGCATGGCGCGCAGCCGGGCACGCTGCAATCGCGCCTCGCCAGCATCGCGCCGTTGCTGCGGCTTTTGCTGCACATCATCCAGAACGAGAGCCGCGTTGCGCTGCTATGGTCCGTGGTCGGCCCCGCCGTGCTGCTGAGCCTGATTTCGTCGCTTTACTTTCTGATGGGCACGCACTACGTGCTCGGCATGGACGTGCCCACGTTCTCATTGCTGGGCGCGACGACATGGATCATGTTCCGGCAAGTGGTGTTTCGCACCAGCACGAGCTATGTCGCGGCGCGCGGGCTCATCAACCTGGAGGCCGTCACGCCGCTTGCGGTGGCGGCCGTGCAGGGGTGTCTCTTCATCGGCATCTACCTGGGCGTGTACGCCATTCTGATCGGCGCGGGCCACAGTCTCGGCCTTATCACGCTGCCGGTGCGCTGGTCGGGAGCGATCGCCTATGTCGTGATGATGGGTTGCGCGGGCGTCGCGATGGGGCTGATCTTCGGCAGCATCGCGACCCGCTGGCGCTTCTTTCTGCGCTTCGCACCCGTTATCGAGCGTTGCCTGGAGATGTTCTCGTCGGTCTTCTTCGTCACCGAGCAGTTGCCGGAGCAGTACCGGAAGTACTTTCTGTGGTCGCCGTTCGCGCATGGCATGCAGTTGCTGAGGTCGTCGTATTTCGCGAGCTACACCTCGCACGATGCGAGCTTTACGTATTTCATCACGGCGCTGGTGTTTCTTTGCGTGCTCGGCGTGGCCATGGAACGGCTCGCCCGACCCCACGTGCAACCGATGTGAGCGCGCCATGATCGAACTGAACGGTGTCACGGACGCACCGCAACTCTTCGGTGCGCGGCAACCGCTGCTCGAGGCCGTCGACCTGTGCATTCCGCGCGGACGCTACGCGCTGCTCTCGCACCGGCCCGAGTTCCATCGGGCCATTGTCGACGTCGTCGCGGGCCTGCGGCCGCCGCGCGAAGGTTTTGTCCATCACCTGGGGCGCGTGTCCTGGCCGCTCGGGCGGCAAGGTTTCGTGCGCGGCAAGGCAACGGGGCTGCGCATGATCGAGTTCGTGTGCGCGCTCTACCGCATGGCGGCCACGCCCTGTGTCGAGCTCGTGTCGGACCTGCTGACGAGCCCCGAGTATCTGGCCCGGCCGATGGAGCACTGGCCGCTCTACGTGCGCCAGGAGTTCTCTTTTGCGCTCGCGCTCGCACCGGATTTCGACGTGTACGTCGTCGAAGGGGCAATTCCATTCGAGGACTGCCGCTTCACTAACCTGTGGCTCGCGCTGTTCGAAGAGCGGCTGGTGGGACGTACGCTGCTTTTATCAACTTACCGTCATCAGCAAATGATGGATTACTGCACCAAAGGTTTGGTCTATGAGCAATACGGCCTTCGGATCGACGACGACCTCGGAGAATGCATCCGCCGGTTCCCGCCCCGGAGATCCCGCAGCGAGTCAGGCGCACCAGGCGAAGACTCTCCCGTCGACGCCGGCGCGGGAGACCAGTTCGGTGTCTAGCGCGGAATTGCCCATCGCGCAGCGCGCGAAGATGCGCGAAGCGGCGTTGCGGGGGCGGCGGCGCCAGCGCCTCGTCACGTTCGGCCTCGTGCTCGTGCCGGTGGCGCTGGCGGCGCTCTACGCGCTCGTCTTCGCCGCACCGCGCTACGGCGCCGAAGCGCGCTTCTCGGTGAGGTCGAGCATGGCCCAGGCCACGCAGGGCGGCACGGCCAGCCTGCTGGCGAGCGGCAATGGCGGCAGCGCGGTGGGCGGATTCGTCGATGGCTGGGCCGTCGCCGACTTCATCCGCTCGCGCGACTGCATGCGCCAGCTCGACAGCAAGATCGGGCTGAGAAAGTATCTCGCCTACACTGGCCTCGATCCGCTGAACCGGCTATCGCCCGATGCCGGCGAGGACGAGCTCTATCGCGCCTATCTCGACGCGGTCGACGTTTCGTACAACATGATCGAGCAGATCGACGTGCTGCGCGTGAGCGCTTTCTCGCCCGCGGATGCGCGCACGGTTTCCGACGCGCTGATCGGGCTCGCCCAGCAGTTCGTCAACAGCATGGACGAGAAGGGCATTGCGGATACGCTCAAGGTCAGCAAGGAGGCGGTGACGCGGGCGGAGAAAGAGGCGTTCGATGCGCGCGGCGCGCTGGCCGACTGGCGCGTGCGCAACGGCAATATCGATCCCGAGGCGGAAGCGGGCATGCTGCTCAATCTCTCCGCGCAGCTGGAGTCCGAGCTCAACACGGCGAAGATCAATCTCGACAAGATTCGCGCGCTCGACAATCCCGATCATCCGATGCTGCGGCCGGCGCAGATGCAGGTGAGCGCGCTGCGCAAGCAGCTCGACGATGTGCGCGCGCGCATGAGCGGCAAGGGCAATACCGAGGCGAGCCGCCTGAAGTCCTATCAGGCGCTGCTGAACGCGCAGACCTTCGCGGACCAGAATCTTGCTTCGGCACGGCAGAACTATCAGCAGGCGTTCACCGACACGCTCCGGCTGCAACGTTACCTCAGCGTGATTGCGCGCCCGGTGCCGCAAGCGCGGCCGGGGAGCCCGAACACGGGCGTGCTGCTGATCGAGGCGCTGGCGGTGGGCTTCGTCTTCGCGTTCGCCGTGCGCATGGCCGAGGCGCTGTACCGGGAGTTCCATCATGGCTGAGCCACTGGCCGGAAGCGGCGCGGGCCCGGACGCCGGCGTCCCTGCCGCGACGACGCTCGATGCCGCGAAGCGTGCGCTCCGCGCCGAGGCCTGGGAAGCCGGTCTCGCGCAGCTCGGCGAGATCGAGCGCGGCGGCGGCCAGCTCGACGCCCATGCGAGTGTCCTGAAGGCGATTGCGCTGATCCGTTCGCAAGGCTTCGCGGCCGGCATCGACGGCCTCGACGTGGAGCGGGTCCGCGATGCGCGGGCGCACGCCGATGTGCGCCGTCTCCTGGTCGCGCCGCTCATCAAGTCCGGCGCGCTGGACGAGGCGGCGCGTGTGCTCGACTTGCTGGTGCAAGCGCATCCGGGGAGCGCCGCCGACCGGCGCAGCTACGCGAGCGTGCTCGCGCGGCTCAAGCGGTGGACCGAGGCGATCGCCCATGCCGACGAAGCCGCGCGAGCCGCGCCCGACGACGCCTCGCTGCTGGCCACGCGCATCCAGTTGCGCACGCAGGCGGGCGAAACGGACGCAGCGGCGCAACTGGCGCGCGAGTCGATTGGTGCCGCAATGCAATCTCCCGGCGACGCGCACGTCTGGATGAGTGCGCTGCTGCGTGGCGGCGATCACGCCGGCGCGGCGAGCATCGCCGCGCGGATCGATGCGCCGAATCACCGGGTGGCGAGCGTCGCCGTGCAGGCGCTGCGCAGCAGCGGCCGGACCGGCGCGGCGATCTCCGCCGGGCGTCACGCATTGCGCGCGGGACACGATAGCGCGGCGTTGCGGGCGCAACTGGCGCAGGCGCATCTCGCACGCGGCACGCACGACGATCGCCTGGTCGCGGCGCTCGAGCACCTCGCCGCGGGCGTGCAAATGGCGCCGGACGATCTGCGGCTCAACTCGCTCTATGGCGAGACGCTGTTGCGCGCCGGGCGCTTTGCGCAGTCGGTGCCGTTTCTGGAGAAAAGCGCTGCGGCCGCGCCGGAACTCGAACACGTGCGCGCGATGTATGCTCGCGCGCTGCGCCACTCCGGCGATCACGCGGGGTCGGCCGATCAATACCTGCATCTGGCCCAGGCGAACCCGGAGCACGCCCGCTGGCAGCGCGCGGCAGCGGGGGCGCTGACCCAGGCGGGCCGCACCGAAGAAGCGGCCAGCTTGTTCGACGCGTTCATCCACCGCCGCTCGGCCGGCTTGCCTGCCACGTTCGAGCAGGCGCTCGCGCGCATCGAAGCCTCGGCAGGCACGGTGACGGTGCCACGGGCCCGGCTGGACTGGGCGTGGTCGCTGCGTGACGAGAACGGGCCGGGGGCACCGATGGCGCGCGACGCCTGGGAGCGTGCCGCGCAATGGGGCTATCTCGTCGACCATCTGCTGCTCGACTGGCTCGAATGCCGCGAGGACCGTGCGGAAGAGGCCATGGACCTGCTCGCGAGCCTCGACGAAGCCGACGCGTTCTTCGAGCCGCTGCGCGAGCGCGGCTGCGGCTTCGTGGTCGCCACGGCCCACGTCGGGCCGATGTACGGCGGATTGATGGCGCTCGAGCTGATCGATATTCCGTCACGCTGGATTGCATCGACGCCGGGCATCAGCCGCAGCCACTACGCGCGCTCGCTGATCTCGACGGGCGACAAGACCGAAGTCCAGGTGGTGAAGGCCAGCCTCAAGGCCCTGCAGGAAGGGCACGCCGTCTGTCTCGCGGTGGACGGCGCGCTCAATCCGGCGGCCGCGCGCGTGCCGTTCGAGAACCAGGAGATCACCTGGTCGAGCTTTGCCGCGCGCGCGTGCTACCGCCTGGGGCTGCCGTCGATTTTTTATGCACCCAGATGGGAGCAGGGGCGCATTGCGCACACGCTCGAGCGGTTGCCCGAGCCGAACGAAGGCGAAACGCTCGAAGACTATGTCGTGAGATGGCAGCATGCGTGGCTGGCGCATTTGCGTGCCTATCTGGCTGGACGGCCTGAAAACCTGCGCTTGAGCGGCGGACTGTGGCGGCATGTCGTGGCCGCCGACCCGCAGGGCGCGCGCTGAATTGCGACGCGATTCATCATCAATTGATTCGCTAACCTGAATATCACGCAGAACGTGGAGATACCTGCACAATGAAACGGAACGAAACCGCAATGAAAATGGACCTGCCGTCGTGGTTGCAGGACGAGGCGCAGCACGGGCTGCGGACTTTTCTGCAGGAGAACCGGTTTAGCTGGCTCGTTACCGGGGCCGCTGGCTTTATCGGTTCCAACCTGGTGGAGACCTTGCTGTTGCTGGGACAGAACGTGCGCGGCCTCGATAACTTCGCCACGGGCCATCGGCGCAATCTGCTCGAAGTCGAGGAGCGGGTGGGCGAGGCCGCCTGGAGCCGCTTCACGTTCCACGAAGCCGACATCCGCGACGCAAATGCCTGTGCGAAGGCCGTCGACGGCGTGGACTACGTCTTGCACCAGGCGGCGCTGGGTTCGGTTCCGCGCTCGGTGAAAGACCCGAAGACGACCAATGATGTCAACGTGTCGGGCTTTCTCTCGATGCTGGATGCCGCGCGCGTGGCAGGCGTGCGGCGCTTCGTCTACGCAGCGTCCAGCTCGACCTATGGCGACGAGCCGAATCTGCCGAAGCGCGAGGAGCGCATTGGCAATCCGCTTTCGCCTTATGCCGTGACGAAGCTCGTCAACGAGCTTTACGCGAGCGTTTATTCGCGCACGTACGGCTTTCATTCGATTGGCCTGCGCTACTTCAACGCGTTTGGCCCGCGCCAGGACCCGGACGGCGCTTACGCCGCGGTGATTCCCAAATGGGTCGCGGCGATGCTGGCCAGCGACGACGTGCAGATCAACGGCGATGGCGAGACGAGCCGCGACTTCTGCTATGTCGGCAACGTCGTGCAGGCCAACTTGCGCGCCGCGCTGCGCGACGAGCTCACGGCAAGCGAGGTGTACAACGTCGCGGTAGGCGGGCGCACCACGCTCAATGACCTGTTCTCGATCATCCAGGCCGGGCTCGCCACGCATGGCATTCACTACGGGAAAACGCCCACCTACCAGCCCTTCCGCGCAGGCGACGTGCGCCATTCGCAAGCCGACGTTTCGAAGGCGGCGCGGGATCTGGGCTTCACCGGGCTCTTCGATCTTCGCAAGGGCATGGCCGAAGCGCTCCCCTGGTACCTCGCATTCGTTGCTGGAGAGAAGGCACCGGCTTGAACCGGCATGTCGCGTTAATCGATTACACACTCAAGCATGGGCGTGAAGCCACGCCCCAATACGAGAAGGGAAACAGTCATGTGCGGCATAGTTGGCGCGGTTGCGCGGGAAAATATCGTTCCGGTGCTGGTTGAGGGGCTGCGGCGCCTGGAATATCGCGGGTACGATTCGTGCGGGGTGGCCGTGAGTTCGGAGCGGGGGCTGGAGCGCATGCGCAGCATCGAACGCGTCTCGCATCTCGATTCGCGGCTGCGCCGCGCGCGCCTCGAAAGCGCGAGCGGCATCGCGCATACGCGCTGGGCGACGCACGGCGCGCCCGAGATCCGCAATGCGCATCCGATGCTTTCCTGCGACGCGCTCGCGGTGGTCCACAACGGCATTATCGAGAACTATGAATCGCTGCGGGACGAGCTCTCCCACGCCGGTTATGTGTTCGTATCGCAGACCGATACGGAAGTCATCGCCCATTTGATTCACAGCCTCTATGAAGGCGATCTGTTTGCCGCGGTGCGCGCAGCCGTTCAACGTCTGCGCGGCGCCTACGCCATCGCGGTGGTTCACGAAGACACGCCGCACATTATTGTCGGTGCGCGCGAAGGGTCGCCGCTGCTTATCGGCGCCGCGCAGGAAGGCAATTTCCTCGCTTCCGACGCGCTCGCGCTGACGGGGCAGGCCGACCGCTTCATCTTTCTCGACGACGGCGACGTGTGCGAACTGACGCGCGATGCAATCCGCATCGTGACGCGCAATGGCGAACCGGCCGAGCGCGAGCCGCAGCAGATCAGCGTGACGAACTCGACTGTGGAGCTGGGCAGCTACCGGCACTACATGCAGAAGGAAATTTTCGAGCAACCAGACGTTGTGGCTGCAACGATACGCGATGTGGAAGCGTTCACGCCCGAGTTGTTCGGCGCAGCCGCACCCGCGACGTTCGACGGTATCGACAGCATCCAGATACTCGCATGCGGCACGAGCTACTATGCGGGACTCGTTGCGAAGTACTGGCTGGAGTCGATCGCGAAGATCAAGACGGATGTTGAAATCGCCAGCGAATATCGCTATCGCGAGCCCGTTACGAGCCGCCGGGCACTCGTCGTGACGATCTCGCAGTCGGGCGAGACGGCCGACACGCTTGCCGCGCTCAAGTACGCGCAGTCGCTCGGCCAG
>JAITTX010000575.1 GCA_031286755.1 Paraburkholderia sp. | reverse complement strand
GATTGCGCGACACCTCGAGGTAGGTGGCCTGACGCCCTTTTGTATGGCTAGTGCCGTCAGGTTTTGTCTGGTATTTGTCCACTTTCATGCAAGTAATAACTCCATACAAAACTCGGTCTTCCGCTACTGAAAGCTGTTTCCTGGTGCTCGCTCCACGGCAGCCCTGCTGCATCTTAAACCCAATAACCTGCTGTATGGCAATAGATTTTCCAGGCTTTTCCCGGCTGAGGCGGAGTCTTGCCAGGGAAATTCCTGATCTCCACACAAAGACATTTCATTTGCACACAAAAAATTATTGTGTGAGTATGAGCCCACGGTTTTGTTTGGACACAGAGGCGGCGCAACCCGCACTGTAGTACATGAGGAGAAGCTCGTGGCAATTCAGCAACCCCCGTCGCCGTCAGGCGAACAATCCACCCAGCTCGGCCACTCGCTGCGCAAGCGGCACGTGACCATGATTTCGCTCGGCGGCATCATCGGCGCAGGGCTTTTTGTCGGCAGCAGCGCGACCATCAGCGCCATGGGACCGGCGGCGTGCCTGAGCTACCTGCTCGCGGGCATCGTCGTGCTGTTCGTGATGCGCATGCTCGGGGAGATGGCGCTCGCGCACCCGGGCGTGGGCTCGTTCACCGAGTTCACGCGCCTCGGTCTCGGCGACTGGGCCGGCTTCACCAATGGCTGGCTCTACTGGTACTTCTGGGTGATCGTGGTGGCCGTGGAAGCGGTGGCGGGCGCCGGCATCCTGCAGCGCTGGATACCGGCGCCGGTCTGGGTGATCGGGCTCGTGCTGCTCTCGGTGATGACGGCGGTGAACCTGCTGTCCGTCAAATCGTATGGTGAATTCGAGTACTGGTTCGCGTCGATCAAGGTCGCGGCCATCATCGTCTTCATCGTGGTGGGCGCGAGCTATCTGTTCGGCTTCAGCTCGTGGCACCAGACCGCCGCGCATCTCTCGGGCGACCACGGCTTCATGCCGTTCGGCGCCATGTCGATCTTCGCGGGCGTGCCCACGGTGATCTTCGCGGTGGGCGGCGCGGAAATCGCCACGATCGCGGCGTCCGAGTCGGACGATCCCAGCCGCAACGTGGCTTCGATGACGCGCTCGGTCATCCTGCGCGTCATCACCTTCTATGTGGGTTCGCTGTTCGTGATTGCCTGCATCGTGCCGTGGGCGCAGATCAAGGTCGGCTATTCGCCGTTCGTGGCCGCGCTCGAAACGATGCACATTCCCGGCGCCGCGGACATGATGAACGCGGTCGTGCTGATCGCCGTGCTCTCCGCGCTCAATTCCGGGCTCTATGTATCCTCGCGCATCGTGTTCCGTCTCGCCGAGCGCGGCGACGCCCCGCACGCGCTGCTCAAGCTCTCGCGTACCCGCGTGCCGCGCCTCGCGGTGCTCGCGAGCAGCGTGGTGGGCTACGTGGCCATTGTCGCGGCCATCGTTTCGCCGCAGGGGGTATTCCTCTATCTCGTGAACGCGTCGGGCGCGGTGATGCTGTTCGTCTACCTGTCGATCGCCGTCTCGCAGATCGTGCTGCGCCGCCGTCTCGAAGCGCAGGCGCCGGAGCGGCTCACGCTCAGGATGTGGCTGTTCCCCTGGCTGTCCTATGCTGTGGTAGCGGCAATCGCCGGCGTGCTGATCGCGATGGGCTTCGACCACGCGCTCTCCAGCCAGTTGATGACGAGCCTCGCGAGCCTCGTGGTGGTGTCGCTCGCTTATGTGCTGACGCGCCGCGCGCACTCGCACGGCTTTACCGAACCCGCAACGAACTGGAAGAAGTAATGGCTCGAGTGGCTGTCATTGGCGCGGGATTCGTGGGACTCTCCTGCGCTTACTGGCTCATGCGCGACGGGCACAGCGTCACGTTGTACGACGCGCTGGGTCCGGGCGAGGGGGCGTCGTACGGCAACGCGGGCACGTTTGCGAATTACGCGTGCATCCCGGTCAACAACCCGGACGTGTTCCGCAATCTGCCGCGCTTCCTGTTCTCCGCAACCAGCCCGTTGCGGATTCGCTGGCGCGACACGCCCGCGCTCGCGCCCTGGCTCGCGCGCTTCCTGCTGGCCGCCACGTCGCGCCGCTATGAATGGAGCGCGCAAGCGCTCGCGCAAATGCTCTCGCGCGCGTTCGAGGGCTATCGCGAGATGCTTTCGGCAAACGCGCTGAGCGCTTTCGTGCGTGAACGCGAATGTCTGTATCTGTATTCGAGCACGGCGTCGTTCGAGGCCGCGCAGCCGTCGCTGGCGCTGCGCCGCTCGCTCGGCGTGCAGTTCGACACGCTGGAGCGCGACGGGATCGGCCAGCTCGAACCGGGTCTCGCGCCGCTCTTCGAACGCGGCACGCTGTTTGGCGGAAGCTGGTTCCTGAGCGACCCGCGCGGCTTTCTGCGGGTCCTGCATGCCTCGCTGCTCGAGCGCGGCATGGAATACCGGCAGGTGGAAGTCGAGTCGATCGCGCCCGCTGCGCAGGCGGTCCGGCTGATGGACGCAAGCGGGGCCGCGCACGAGGCCGAGCGCGCGGTCGTCTGCGCGGGCTCGCGCTCGGGGCGCTTCGCGCGGCAATGCGGCGACGCCGTGCCGCTCGGCACGGAGCGCGGCTATCACGTGCGTTTTCCGGGCACGTCGAGTTTGATCTCGCGGCCGTGCGGCTGGGCCGAGCGCGGCTTTTACATGACGCCGATGGAGGGCGGCATTCGCGCGGCGGGCACCGTCGAGCTTGCCCGCCACGAAGCGGGCAAGCACGCCGGCCTGCTCAGGCTGCTCACGCAGTCCGCGCAGGCGGCGCTGCCCGGCTTGCCCGAACCGGACAGCGACTGGCTCGGCTTTCGCCCGAGCCTGCCGGACGGCTTGCCGGTCGTGGGCCCGTCGAGCCGTACGCCCAATGTGATCTATGCGTTCGGCCACCAGCATCTGGGCGTGACGCTCGGCGGCGTCACGGGCAGCGTGGTCGCCGACCTCGTGGCCGGCCGCGAGAGTCCGCTCGATCTCGCGCCCTATAGCCCGAGGCGTTTTTAATTCGTCTTTCTAACGATTTCCTTCACCCACCGCTACAGTCTTCCGAAGAGGATGAGCATCATGAACCGTCGCACTTTGATCATCACGATGGCCCTTGGGCTGATGTGTGCGCACGTCTCGTCGTACGCGGTCGATCCGGAAATCGTCAAGATCGGCTTTGCGGGACCGCTTACCGGGCCGGTCGCGCGCGTCGGCAAGGATTTGCAGTACGGCGCGCAGCTCGCGCTCGACGAGGAAAACGCGAAACATCCCACCATCGGCGGCAAGCCGGTCAAGTTCGTGCTCGACGTGCAGGACGATCAGGCCGACCCGCGCACCGCGATCCAGGTCGCGCAAAAGCTCGTGGACGACGGCGTGGTGGGCGTGATCGGCCACTACAACTCCGGATGCAGCATCCCGGCTTCAGCGGTCTATCACAAGGCGGACGTGGCGATGATCACGCCGGGCTCGACCAATCCGGCGCTCACCCAGCAGGGCTTCGCGAACGTGTTTCGCACCATGGGCAACGACGGCATCGGCGGCGTGATTGCCGGGCGCTTCGCGGTGGAGCAGCTCAAGGCGAAGCGCATCGGCATCATCGACGACCGCACCGCGTTCGGCCAGGGGCTCGCGGACGCGTTCGAAAAGGGCGCGAAAGAGGCCAACGGCAATATCGTCGATCGCGAGTTCACCAACGACAAGGCCGTGGATTTTCGCGCGATTCTCACGACGCTCAAGCAGAAGAACGTCGACATGATCTTCTTCGGCGGCCTGGACGAGCAGGGCGCGATGCTCGTCAAGCAGATGCGCTCGCTCGGCATGCAGGCGCACCTGTTCGGCGCGGGGGCGCTCAAGAGCAATGCCTTCCTGCAGATTGCCGG
>JAITTX010000564.1 GCA_031286755.1 Paraburkholderia sp. | reverse complement strand
TGCTTGCGGCACCAGTCGAAATCCTCGGCGTGGTAGCCCGTGCCGCGCAGGCCGATTTGCGTGACCTTGTCGCACTGGAGCAGGCCGTCTTCCACCGCGCGGCGAAACGGCGTGCCGTGCGCGATCTTCTCGCCGAACATGGTGTCGTTCACGTCGGCGTGCGCGTCCACGTGCACCACGGCCACCTTGCCGTACTTCTTGTGCAGCGAGCGCAGGATCGGCCACGCGATCGTGTGGTCGCCGCCCAGCGTGATCGGCCGGCAGCCGTTGGCGACGATCTCGTCGTAGGCCGCTTCGATCAGGCGGATCGAGTCCTTGAGGTCATAGGGATTGGTCGCCACGTCGCCGATATCGGCCACTTGCAGCGAGTCGAACGGCGCCGCGCGCGTGGCCATGTTGTACGGGCGCAGCAGCACCGACTCCGAGCGGATCTGGCGCGGGCCGAAGCGCGCGCCCGAGCGGTTCGAGGTGCCGATGTCGAGCGGCACGCCCACGAAGCAGGCGTCGAGGCCCTCGGTGGTGGTGGCTTGGGGCAGGCGCATCATGGTGGCGATGCCGCCGAAGCGCGGCATGTCGTTGCCGCCGAGCGGCTGGTTGAATTCGCGTTGCATGGACCGTGTCTCCGATTGGGATTCAGGCGATTGAGAGGATTGGGCCGATGGTAGGCGACGCGCGGCCCGCGCAAATCACGAAGTTCAGATGTTCACATCGATTGCGATCGATGTGAACAGGGCATTACGCCGACAATGAGGTGGGGTATCGGAAGGGCGCATCCACGATGCGCAGCGGTCGCGCGATGGACGCGCGGGTGCCGGAGGTGTCAGAGCGCCTGCAGCAGGGGCGAGGCATGCCCCCAGGCAACCAGTTCGCGCTTGGTGCGCACGCCCAGCTTGGCGAACGCGCGCTTCACATAGGTCTCGGCCGTGGCCGCGCGCACGCCCACGATCTCGGCGGCCTCGGGCACCGTCTTGCCCGTGATGAGATGCGCGCAGATTTCGTACTCGCGCTTCGAGAGGCGCACGCAATCGGCGGCGATGCGCGCGTCGAATTGCGCGAGCGGGTGCAGGTAGGAGGTGGGATGCGCCACGCGTCTGGCCGCGCTCGTCGAGGCATGCAATTCGAGCAGCGGGAACAGAAAATCGCTCACGTTGCGAAACAGGTTCATTTCCGCGAGCGTGAACGGCGGCTCATGAAGCGCGCGTTCGAGCGCGATGGAGTGCTGGGCGTGGCGCGTGCCGCGCGCGAGCACGCATTCATGGGCGATGGACGCCTCGTCGAAGAGCCGCTGGCGGAATTCGCCGGGCGGAATCGCGCCGATGTCGCGCACCACCAGCAGGGTGCCGATCTTGCCGCGTATGCCCGCGAATAATGGATCGCTTTCATAAAAGCGGTCGTAGTAGAGCGTCATGACCTCCGAGATCGCGCCGCTGTCCATGCCCACGCCGCTGCTGCCGATCCATTCACAGCGAAAGCCATTGGGCATCGTGCTGTCCACGCGCGAGCGCTCGAGATGCACGACGTTCAGCGGAATGACTTCGTTGAGCAAGAGCGTGAGACGCCGCACGAAATCGGGCGTGCCGACGGCTTCGATGACGTTGCCGAGCGTTTTGAACGAGAGCGGGAAATTGGCTGAATCGCTGGCTTGCGGGGGGACGGAAATCTGCATGGCGTGCCCCAATTGAAAGGCGAATTCATTATAGCCGAAGCGCCGCGCGCTCCGGAAAGCCGCCGAAATGCCGCCGAAAGCGCCACCAGGCGCTATCAAAACGCATCTTGTCCCCCCTGAGGGAGGGCATACCGGGACGGCGCGAATCGGTAACTTTGCCACACCGATTCAATTGAACAAAACAGGACACACATGAGCAAGCTGATTCAGGACATCGTGCAACTGGGCGCAGGTCTCGGCGAATTCACCAAACTCGATTTCGGCATGGACGAAAGCGACTGGCGCGCCACCGAGGGACAGAGCGGCAAATACGTGGCCGGCTGGTGGGAAGGCAAGGTGGGCGCGGTGGATTTCCCCGCCACGAGCGCCGACGAGGCCGTGTGGCTCGTCGAAGGCAAGATCGCGCTGACCGACGCGAACGGCGGCCGCAAGGAGTTCAAGGCGGGCGAGGGCTATCTGCTGCCGGCCGGCTTCGCGGGCCGCTGGGAAACCCTCGAGGACGCCAAGAAGTTCTACGTCCTGCTCGAACAGCAGTAAGCCGTGCCGCCCCGCGCGGGGCGGCGCCGTTTCCCCACGCATCAAGCCTCAGGCAGTGAAGCCCATCATGAGTGACAGCGCGCAACTCTACGAAGCCGGCATGCCGGCGCCCGCCGCCGCGCGCCAGGCGGCAGGCAAGCCCAGCGCATTGAGCGTCGAAGACGCGCTCTCGCGCACCAAACTTTCTCCCTACTGGCTCGACAATCCGGCCCAGCCGCCCGCCGAGCCCAAGCTCACGCGCGACACCACGGCGGACCTGCTGATCGTGGGCGGCGGCTTCACGGGGCTGTGGGCCGCCGTGCAGGCGAAGGAGCAGATGCCCGAGCTCGACGTGGTGGTGATCGAAGCGGGCCGCGTGGCGCATGGCGCTTCGGGGCGCGCGGGCGGCATCATCTCCACTTCGGTGATGCACGGCCTGCCCAACGCAGTGCGCGTGTTTCCGAACGATATCGCGCAGCTCGAGGAATTCGGCCATCGCAATCTGGATGGCTTCGAGGAAACGCTCAAGCGCTACGACATCGACGCCGACATCGAATGGAACGGCGAAATGACGGTGGCTGTGGATCCCGACCATGTCGAGCATCTGCGCGCCGACTACGATCTGCACAGGCAGCATGGCCACGACGTGGTGCTGCTCGGCGAACAGGCCACGCGCGAGCAGTTGAATTCGCCGCTCTTCGCGGGCGCGCTCTGGTCGCGCAACCGCAGCGGCATCGTGCATCCGGCCAAGCTCGCGTGGGGTCTGAAACGCGCGGCGCTTTCGCTGGGCGTGCGGCTTTACGAGCATAGTCCGCTCATGAGCGTGAAGGACGAAGGCGAGACGGTTTTCGTCAAGACGCTGGACGGCAGCGTGCGCGCGCCGCGCGTGCTGTTCGGCAGCGGCACGGCGAAGGTGGGCATTTCCGATATCAACCGGCGCGTGCTGCAGGTGCGCGACCACGTGCTCGCGACCGAGCCGCTCACCGACGAGCAACTCGCGCGCATTGGCTGGAAGAACCGCCAGGGCATTTACGACACGCGCACGCAGCTCAACTACTTCCGCCTCACGAAGAACAACAACATCATCTTCGGCGGTCTCGTGAGCTACCACTTCGATGGCGACCCGAACCCGGCGCAGGACGAGCAGCGCGAGACCTACTACCGGCTCGCGGAGGCTTTCTACCGGACCTTCCCGCAGCTTGGCGACGTGCGCTTCTCGCACGCGTGGGGCGGCCCGATCGACTATTGCTCGCGCGGCTCGGTGTTCGCCAAGCGTTACCTGGGCGGCAAGGGTGTGTTCGTGGCGGGCTACACGGGCTTTGGCGTGGCGGCCAGCCGCTTTGGCGCGTTCATGGGCCTCAATATCCTGTTCGGTCGCAGCAGCCCCGAGCAGGCGCTCGATATCGCCAAACTCAGCCCGACTTACATTCCGCCCGAGCCGGTGCGCTGGCTGGCGGCGAAGGTCACCTTCCATGCATTCGATGGCGCCGACGCCGAAGGCGGCTGGAAGCGCGCGTGGATCAAGGGCATCAAGGCCATGGGCTTTCCGATGTAAGCCGATGGGAACAGGGCGCGGCAGCCGGCTCCGGCTATACGTTGCGCGCGCAACTATTTGCCGATGGCACGGGCTGCCGCCGGAGTTCTTCGCAGCAACATGTTTTCCAATACTTCCGACCTCGATCTGCGCCTCGTGCGGGTCTTTCTCGCCGTGGTGGACGCGCGCGGCATCACCGCCGCCGAGGCCACGCTGGGCGTGCGCCAGTCCACCATCAGCTCGCAGCTTTCCGCGCTCGAAGCGCGTGTGGGCTTCACGCTGTGCGAGCGCGGGCGCGGCGGTTTTCGCCTGACTTCGAAGGGCGAGCGCTTCGTGGCCTCGGCGCGCGCGCTGCTCGCGGCGACCTCGCAGTTCGTCGCGCAGGTGCGCGACATCGACCGCAAGCTCGTGGGCACGCTCTCCATCGGCTTGATCGGCCAGGCCTCGCAGGTGGAGAACGCCCGCCTTGCCGAGGCCATCGGCGCGTTTCGCAAGCGCGACCAGGCCGTGCGCTTTGCGATGCGGGTCGCACCGCCGCAAGAGCTCGAGGAAAGCCTCGTGAATCAGCAGCTCGATCTCGCGATCGGCTACTTCTGGCACCGCGTGGCCGGGCTCACCTATACCGGGCTGTTCAGCGAGCGCCAGGTGATCTGCTGCGGGCGCGGGCATCAGCTCTTTCACGCGGACCCGCACGTCACGCTCGACGACCTGCGCGCGCACGACTGGATTTGGCGTAGCTACCCGGTGCCCGAGGAACTCGCGAGCATCGGCGAGCGCCAGGTGACGGCCATCGCGGACAGCATCGACGCGGCCACCGTGCTGATCCTCTCGGGCAGCCATATCGGCTACCTGCCCGAGCATCACGCGCAGTCGTTCGAGCAGCGCGGCCTGATTCGCGT
>JAITTX010000551.1 GCA_031286755.1 Paraburkholderia sp. | reverse complement strand
CGCCTCTCGCGCTGGGTCACCTGCGACGACCCCAACGAGCTGCGCCGCTTCACCGATTCGTACGAGGCCCGCATGGCTTACGACGCGTCGAACGCGCCCACCTATCTCGCTTCGCACATCTCCGAGATCGAAGTCGCGCAAAAGGCGTGGCCGAAGATCGTCTTCAACGAGTTGCGCGAGCATTCGGGCGCGCCGTTCCGCAAGAACATGTAAGCCTTGCTTGCCCTGGCCTCTTCGGCCATCGATGCATCCCGATCGGGCCGCTTCACGCGGCCCGAACTTCATGCGTTTTCGGAACGCGCCGCGCCAGGCGCCAACTCCAGCCGGTTGCCGCCGAGCGCCTTCGCGCCGTAGAGCGCCGCATCGGCGGCCGAAAGCAGGTTGGCAAGCGCAAGCGCGGCCGGCGCGTTGTGCGCTTGCCTGTCTGGCTGCATGCCCGCTTGCGGGTCGCTCTGCGCGAGCCCGATGCTGACCGTCGCGCGCACGCTCGCGCCGTCGATGGGGTGAGCGGCCATTTGCGCGAAACGTGCCGCGATGCGCTCGCCGATCGCCCGGGCCTGGCCGCTCTCGCGGCCCGCGAGCAAGGCCGCGAACTCCTCGCCGCCGATGCGCGCGAGCACCGCGTCCGGACCCATCTCGTCGCGCGCGATGCCGGCGAACGTCTTCAGCACGGCGTCGCCGGTCTGGTGGCCGTAGCGGTCGTTGATCGCCTTGAAGCGGTCCAGGTCGAACGCCAGCAGCGCCACGCGCTCGCGTGTTCCCGCGCGGCTCAGCACGCGCGCGCCTTCCTCGAAGAACCAGCGGCGGTTGCCGAGCCGCGTCAGATAGTCCGTTTGGGAGGCCTGCAAAAGCTGGCCGTGCGTTTCGTCGCGCACGAGGCGCAGCAGCGTCATCGGCAGCACGACCGAATACAGCACGCCTTCGTACATCGTGATCTTGCTCACGAGCGGCAGCAGCGCTTGCCCATAATGCGTCGCGAGCCACGGCAGCGCGCCCGCGCGAAACGCGTAGAGCGCCGCGTGAACGCCCGTCACGATCACGGCGATGCCGCGCGCCTGCGCCCATTTGAGGCCGTCGTTGCGCAGCAGCTCGCGCGTCGCCATGGCGGAGGCCACCGCAATGGGAATCGCGCTGAAGTAGAGCCACATGGCGTCCTGGCCGCGCGCGCCCGCAATGGCCCACGCGAGCGCGAGCAGAACGAGGATGACCGCCGCGGCCGTGCGGTACTGCCGCCCGTTCATGACGGCGAGTCCATGCGCGAGAAGCAGATAACCGCTCACGATGACCAGATTGCTGATGGCGCCGCCCCACGCGCCGGGCAGCGCGTGCCGCCAGATGGCGAGCGCGACGCCGACGCCGAGCGTGCCATAGCCGCCGGCAAGGATTCTCAGCTCCTTGCTGCGCCCCGGATGCGCGCGGTGCTCCCAGAGCGTCATGCCGGCGCTGGCGAAAAGCGTTCCGATCGCGAGGAAATAAAGGGTGAGAAGATCGACGTGCATCGCGGACGTTAGGGCCTGTTATTGGCGTGAACAGGCGCCAGGGTGCCACGCCGGCTAATCGCGGCGGCGTCGCGCATTCTACGCTGAAAATTCGCGCTCACGATGACGGGCTTTTCCCGACTGTTCACGCGGCGAAATGCGCGCAGCGCGGGAGCGATTCGCCTATCCTGAGCGCTGGGCGGATATCCGGCGATATCCAGCGATGCGGGGCGATCCCGGGAAATACTCAGCAGACGGCCCGCGCCAGCCGCGCGCCTGGTCGCGCAGTGAGCCAACAGCGAGGAGGAGCAGTGACCGTACGCAATCTCGATGCGATATTCCAGCCGAAATCGGTGGCGGTGATCGGCGCTTCGCAGCGGCCGGGCAGCATCGGCAAGATGGTCTGGCAACGTCTCATCGAAGGCGGCTTCGCCGGCCCGCTCTGGGCCGTCAATCCGCGTCACGCGGGCAATGACGGCGACGGCGGCTTCGACGGCAAGCCCGTGCTGGCCGACGCCGGCGACCTGCCCGAGGCGCCCACCGTCGCGATCATCTGCACGCGGCCCGACACGTGGCCCGCGCTCGTGCACCGCCTCGGCGGCATGGGCACGCGCGCGGCGATCATCGTGGGCGAAGTGCGCACCGAGGAAGACGGCGTCCACTTGCGCCACGCGCTCGCGGCGGCGCGCCCGCATCTGTTGCGCATTCTCGGGCCCGGCACGCTCGGTGCGCTCACGCCGGCGCTCAACGCGCAGCTCGGCGCGGCCGCCACGGTCGCGCGCACGGGCGGCGTGGCATGGGTCTCGCAGTCCAACGCGCTCACCAATGCCGTGCTGCGCTGGGCCGGCCCGCGCGGGCTCGGCTTCTCGCATGCGGTCGCGCTCGGCGACGAGGCCGACGTCGATGTCGGCGACGTGCTCGACTATCTCGCGAGCGACCCGTCCACGCGCGCCATCCTGCTCGAAGTGGACAGCATCGGCGCGGCGCGCAAGTTCATGTCGGCGGCGCGCGCGGCGGCGCGCAACAAGCCCGTGCTCGCGCTGCGCAGCGGCCGCGACGATCCGGGCGACGCGCTCTACACGGCGGCGTTCCGGCGCGCGGGCATCGTGCGCGTGGACACGCTCGACGACCTGCTCGACGACATCGAAACGCTGGGCGTGGGCCGCGTGGCCGCGAGCGACACGGCCACGCTCATCACGAGCGACCGCGGCGTGGCCACGCTCGCGCGCGACGCGTTCATGAAGGCCGGCGACACGCTCGCGCACTGGAGCGACGAGGCGCGCGCGGCGCTCGAGACGGCGGTGCCGCACGCGCAGGCCGGCAATCCGCTCGTGCTCGGCGACACGGCCAAACCGGAACACTTCGGCCTCGCGCTGCAAGCGCTCGCCGCGCAGCGCTCGACCGGCACCGCCTTCGTCGTGCACGCGCCCACGCACAGCGCGCCGGTGGCCGAGGTGGCGCGCACGCTCATCGAAAACCAGCGCTTCGCGTATCGCGGCATGCTCGCGTGCTTCTTCGGCGGCGTGGACGACACCACGCGCGACGCGCTGCACGCGCACGGCATTCCCGTGCACACCACGCCGCGGCGCCTCGCGCGCGCGTTTGCGCGTCTCGTCGATTACCGGCTCGGGCGCACGCTCCTGATGCAGACACCCGAGAGCATGCCCGCGCAAGGCGCGGCGGCGATCGAGGCTGCGCAGGGCGTGGCGCGCGCGGCGCTGGCTTCGGGGCGCGACACGCTGGAGGGCGAGGACGCGGCGCGGCTCCTGGGCGCGTTCGGGCTCGAGACCGTGGTGCGTGCGGAGCAGTGGGAGGCCGACGCCATCGTCGACGTGAGCGTGGAGTTTCGCGACGACGAGAACTTCGGCCCCGTGTTTCATTTCGTGGCGCCGTCGCCGGACGGTTTCTCGCCGCCGCTGCGCGTCTACAGCCTGCCGCCGCTGAATCCCGTGCTGTCGCGCGACATCGTCGCGCATTCGCCGTATGCGCGCCGCACGGCGCCCGAGCCCACGCTCGAAGTGCTCACCGAGCTTTCGCAGGCGGTGTGCGAGGTGCGCGAGATCGTCGGGATGCAGCTCACGCTGCGCGTGCTGCCGCATGGGACGGTGCTGGTCGCGCCGCGGCTCACGCTGGCGGAAAAGCGCAGCCGCTTCGCGATCATGCCGTATCCGCGCCGGCTCGAAGAGACGCTCGACTGGCATGGCGAGCGCTTGACGATCCGGCCGATCCGTCCCGAGGACGAGGAAATGCATCGCGCGTTCATCGACACGATGACGCCCGACGACCTGCGCCTGCGCTTTTTCTCGGCGGTGCGCAGCTTCGACCACACGCAGCTCGCGCGCATGACGCAGATCGACTACGACCGTGAGATGGCGCTCATCGCGACCGTCACGGGCGAGGACGGCAAGCCGCGCACGCTGGGCGTGGCGCGAGCGGTGGCCGACCCTGACAACGAGACCGCCGAATTCGCCGTCGCCATTCAGTCCAATCTGAAGCGCGGCGGCTTGGGCCGCCTGCTGCTCACGCGCATGATCGACTATGTGCGCTCGCGCGGCACGCACTGGCTGCTGGGCGAGGCGCTGCGCGAGAATGCGCCGATGCTCGGGCTCGCGCGCGCGTGCGGCTTCACGGTGACGCCCACGGAGGACCCGGGCGTGGTGGGGTTCAGGATGCCGCTGGAGTGATTTGGCTTGCTGCCGGGCCGCTGTCTGTGTGTTTCGCGGCTCTGGGTGTGTCGCGACACCCGGGGCCCCGCGCTATCCCCAATCAGGCAGCGATTTTCGCGAGCGCGTCATCCACTTGCGTGCGCGTGACGGAAAGCTCCTCGAGCCAGGCCGCCGCGTATTGCGCACCGGTTTCCTTTTCCAGCCGGGCGATGGTCGCGGCGCAGCGCGCGGCGTCCTTCGGCGTGGCGATGAACGCCTTGACCGACTGGCCGCCCTCGAACGCTTCGAACAGCGGCGCGCGGATTTCGTCGGGCAGGGCGCGCGTCGTCCACTGGTGCGTCTTGCCGTTGAAGGTGAGCGAGGGCGGCAGCACGCGCTCCTTGCGCGTGGCCGGGATCAGACCGAAGTTGCGGGCGGCTTCGGCGATCTGCTCCGCCGAGAACAGCTCGTCGGGCGTGATCTCGAACTGCTCGATCGCGGTTTCGACGGTCTGCATCGCGCTCGCGCGGTCGTCGCGCTTTTTCTGCGCGCGCGCGACGATGTCGCGCAACTCGTCGGCTTCCTCGCTCGAAATCGTGAAGCTGGCCTGTTTCTGCTGAAGCTCGGAAAAACGCTGGAATTCTTGATCGGTCAGAAGTTTCGCCATGAGGTATGCGTGCGCGCCCGGCGCGCCTTGCGCACCCCGGACGGTATTTTGAGGGGGCCGCCATTCTAACTGGTTTGCGCGCCCGGTTTCCAGTCGCGAGGCCGGAGCCGGAGCGCGCGCAAGGCGCCGCCGCGAGCCGCAGCAAACCAGGAACGTTCTGATGTTCGCGCCCCATCACGCTTCCTACGATGGCGTGATGAAAATCTCGACCCCGACTCCGTCTTCCCGTTCGGACGAACTGCTCAAGCGCGGCATCGACCGTCTGAACGCCGAACAGTACTCGCTCGCCGAGGCCCTTTTTCGCGAGATCCTGGCGCAGGATCCGCACTACGTCGACGCGTGGCATCAGCTTGGCGTCACGCTCGCGCGCCAGAGCCGCTACGCCGAGGGCGAACAGGCGATTCGCGAGGCGCTGGCATTGCGCGAGAGCGGGGCGCTGCAGCGCGACCTCGCCTGGACGCTACTCTGGCAAGGCCGCGACAACGAGGCCATCGCGGCTTACTTCGCGGCCATCAATCTGGGCGTGCGCGAGGCGCGGATGTTCAACAACGTGGGCAACCTGCTCAAGAAGCGCCATGACGCGAAGCACGCCGAAGCCGCGTATCGCGCCGCCATCGAGATCGACCCCGCCTATGCGTTCGCGCACGGCAACCTCGCCGTGCTGCAGCAGGAGGCGGGCCAATACGAGGCCGCCGAGGCGAGCTTCAGGCGCGCGCTCGAACTGGAGCCGAAATCGGCGCATTTCTGGCAGTGCTACGGCGGTCTGCTGGAGCACCTGAACCGCCTGGAGGACGCCGACGAAGCGTACTGCCGGGGCGGGCGGTGGGAGTCGGCGCAGTACGTGCGGCGGCGCGTGGCGCACTGGCGCGATCTGGACAAGATCGACGCGGCGACGCTCGACATGATTGCCGCGGGCGCGGTGGAGAATCTCACGCCGTGGGGGCTGCTCGGCATCCCGGCGCTCACGCCGGCGCTGCACCGCGATGCCGGGCGGCGCTTCGCGCAGTCGCGCTGGCGCGGCGAGCTGGCCGCGCCGCCGCTCGTCGCGCGTGGCGCGGGGCTGGCCGACGCACGGGCGGCCTTCGCGGCGGGCGCGCGTCTGCGCATCGGCTATCTCTCCGCCGACTTCCACGATCACGCCACGCTGCGCCTGCTGGCGGGCGTGCTCGAACTGCACGACGCCGCGCGCTTCGACATCCATCTGTATTCGTATGGCGAGGCCGCGCCCGACGCCGCGTGGCGCGAGCGGCTCGCGGCGCTGCCCGCCACGCGGCACGAAATCGGCGCGCTCACCGACGCGCAGGCGGCCGCGAAAATCGCGCACGACGGCATCCACCTGCTCGTCGATCTGAAGGGCTATACGGCCGGCACGCGTCTTGGCATCACGGCGCTGCGGCCGGCGCCCGCGATCGTGAGCTGGCTGGGTTATCCGGGCTCGCTCGGCGAGCCGCGCCTCGCCGATTACCTGATCGGCGACCCGGTGGTGACGCCGCCCGCCGCCGCGCGCTTCTACAGCGAGACGCTCGCGTTGATGCCGCATTGCTATCAGCCCAACGATCACCGGCGCGAATGCGCGCGGCGGCCCACGCGCGCCGAAGCGGGCTTGCCCGAGCGCGGCTTCGTGTTCTGCAGCTTCAATCAGACGTTCAAGCTCAATGCGCAGGTGGCGTCGGTCTGGTGCCGTCTGCTCGCGGCGGCGCCCGGTAGCGTGCTATGGCTGCTCGATCCCGGCAGCGAGCGGGCGCAGACGAATCTGCAGCGCTTCTTCGAAACGAACGGCGTGGCGCGCTCGCGCGTGATCTTCGCGAAACGTCTGCCGCAGGACGCGCATCTCGCGCGGCTGCAACTCGCGGATCTCGTGCTCGACACGCTGCCGACCGGCTCGCACACGACCGGCAGCGACGCGTTATGGGCGGGCGTGCCGATGGTGTCGGCGCTGGGCTCGCTGTTCGCGGGGCGCGTGGGCGCGAGCCTGCTGCGCGCGGTCGGGCTGGACGAACTGGTTGCGCGCGACCTCGATGCTTATTTTCAGATCGCGCTTGCGCTCGCGAGCGATCCGGCCTGGCATGCGCAGATCCGCGAACGGCTCGCGGCAGCGAAGGCCGATGCGCCCCTCTTCGATACGGCGCGCTTCACGCGCGATCTGGAGCGGCTCTTCGTGGCGATCGTGGAGCGTGAGGCCGGGGGCGGGGAGGAGGGAGGGCCGGTGGTGCTGGAGGCTTGAGGCTTGACGAGGCACCAGGCGGCGCGCGGTGCCGCGTGGACGAGGCCGGCTAGATCAACTCCGCCGCTTCCCTGATTCGCACGGCGGTGGCTGGCAGGCCACCGCGTTCGAGCGCGCGGGCGAAATCCTCAGCCGTGGCTTCGGGCTTTCTCCAGCGCGCCCGCATGCGCTTGAACGCGGCGACGCAGACGAGCGTATCGAGATCCCACTGATGAACGATGAAGCGATCGGGATCGACCACGTCGATGCCGTAAGCCGACACGGCCTCCAGGGGGAAGTCGCGGAGATTCGTTGTGACGATGCAATCGGCGTGGCCTGCAATGGCCGCTGCGAGCACATGTGCGTCATTGGGATCAGGCAACGCGATCGAGGGCACAAGCGGTTGCCATGCACCGTCCGCGATTTGCCAGTCCGGCACGGCATCACGCATGGCGTCGCGGCGCATATCCAGCTTGCCGGCGAGATCGGGACGATGTCGCACCAGCGCCGCCATCCACTCGTCTTCAATGCGCCGCGTCCATTTCGCGGCGAAGAGCCCCGTGGTCGCGAGGCTCATGATCGCGGTCATGGCAATGGGGAACAGGACGCACGCGTCCAGCAAAGCCGTGTAGCGCGCGTGTCCCGCCATTCAATAGTCGAGCCCGAGGTCGCGGGCGTTGTCGGCCATGCGCTCGAGCGCCGCGGACTGACGCTCGCGCATGGTGCGCTCGTAGGCCAGCAAGTCCTCCAGGGCGATGCGCCGGTGGGTGCCGACCATGCGGTGCTTGAGCCGGCCTTCCTCGATCTCCTTGATCACGAACGGCCGCGAGACATTGAGGTAATTGGCGGCTTCCACGGTTGTGAACTCTTGCTTATCGGGCATGAGCACGACGGTTTTGCCTTCGCTCATCGCGCCGAGCAACTGACCGATGAGCTTGAGCGCAGTGGGCGGGACCTCGATCGAGGGATGAAGGCCCGTTTCGGTCGTGAGCGTGATGGAGACTGCCCGCGAGTGATCGAGCGCTTCCATGATGCAGCGCTGCGCGACGCGGGCCAGTTCCATTTCGTGTTCGCTCATTGCCGATGGTGACTGCTGGGGATTGCGTTTGAGGGTGGGCATAGCGTGGCTCCTGATGCGTGTAGCCAATAGCTGCCTGTGATCGGCTCAATATACGCAACAAACGAATTAAATGCAATAAACGCAACGGCCGCGGCAAGAAATCTTGCCCCAGCTCAAGCCCCCTCGCCCTCCCGAAACATCGACAACTCCAGCACGATCTCGCCCAGCATCCGGGTGGCCTCGTCGAGCGACGGCGCGACGTATTCGTCGATGCGCCTGAGAAACGGGCAGGTGAGCGCCGCGATCGCCTGCCCCGATGGCCCGAGCACCGGAAACGTCACATCCGTCACCCCGAATATCTGCTGGCTGTCCTTGCGCGAGAAGCCCGCGCTGAGGATCTGCTCGCAGGCCGCTTCCAGCGCCGCGTGGTCGATCGCGACTTCGCCCTTCACCTTCGTATGCTCCGCGAGCATGTGCGCGCGCTGCTCCGCGCCCTGATAGGCGAGGATCGTGCGCCCCGAGCTCGTGTCGATGAGACCCACGCGCGAGCCCAGCCGCACCGCGATGCCCCACGTGCCCGGGCCGTCCACCTGCGCGATCACGAGCAGGTTGCCGCGGTCGTACACCGCGAGGTGGCACGACTGCTCGGCCTCGTTGGCGAAGCGCTGCATGAGCGGCAGCGCCTCGGCGATCAGCCGCTCCATGGGCGGATGCCGGTGCGCGAGCGCAAAGAGCTTGAGGCTCAGCGTGTAGCGGTCGCCGGCCTCCGAGCGCATCACGTACTGGCGCGCCACCAGCCGCTCCAGCATCCGGTAGATCTCGCTCGCATTGCGGCCCAGCGCTTTCGTGATCTCCGCGCGCGTCAGGCCGCCGCGCTGCTCGGCGAGCAGTTCGAGAATGTCGAGCCCCTTGTCCAGCGCGGGCGCGCGATAGCGGTCGCTGTCGTCTTTCTCGTCCGGCTTCGGCTCGCCCGGTGGCGCATCGGTCCGACGCCTGCGTGCGTTCGGTGCGTTCGTATTCATTCTTTCCTTGCTTGTTGTCCGGCGCCGGTTCCCGATGCCCGCGCAGGCTGCCCTGCGCGAACGTGCAAGATCCTGGCAGGCCCAGGGAAATTCCGGACCCCTGTTGCACCGCACATTCCTTGACCTTGGGTCGTGCGTATATGAATAATAGGTTCACTGGTGAACATATGCCAGCGTCGTGTGGAAAGGAAAAAGGAAGTTGCAGGGGCAGTCGCAGCGCCGCCGGCGCGCTTCGCGTTTTCACGCGGGCGCGGCGCGCACATGGATGGGTCAACAACGACAGAATCGACAGGAGACAGACATGGCGTTCGCATCCGGGCTGATCGAGGCCCGCCGCTTCACCGGAACCCGCAAGGCGCGCGTGCTCATGCGCACGGCTGCGAAGACGCTGTGCGTCGTGGCGGCCTGTGCCGCCGCGTTCGGCACGCCGGCCCAGGCCGCCGACCTCGGCAAGGTGGGCCTGGGCCTGCCGCTGCTGACCTCGCCGTTCTGGCAGTCGTACAACAACTATCTGGGCGTGTACGCGAAGCAGATGGGCATCGATATCCTCGCGCCCGTCAACTCGAACAACGACCCCGCGCAGCAGATCACCGACATGAACAACATGATCAATCTGGGCGCGAAGGGCATTGTCGTGGGGCCGATCGATTCGGCGGCCATCAGCCGCGCGCTCGAGAATGCCGCGCAGAAGAACGTGAAGGTGGTGGCCGTGGACGTCGCGCCCACCCAGGGAACGGTCTTCATGGTCGTGCGCGCCGACAACCGCGCCTACGGCGAGAAGGCCTGCAAGTACATCGGCGAGCACGTGAAGTCGGGCAAGGTCGTGCAGATCATGGGCGATCTCGCTTCCGTGAACGGGCGCGATCGCTCGGAGGCGTTCCGCGCGTGCCTGAAGAACTATCCGAATCTTTCGCTGCTGGAGATTCCTGCTGGCTGGAAGGGCGACGTGGCGGCCAGCTCCCTCGACAGTCTGCTCACCGCGAATCCCGACGTGAAAGCCATCTACATGCAGGCGGGCGGCGTCTATCTCTCTCCCACGCTGCAAACGCTGCGCCGCAAGCAGTTGCTCTTTCCCGCGGGCAACCCGAAGCACATCGTGATCGTCTCCAATGACGGCATTCCGCAGGAATACGAAGCAATCCGCAAAGGCGAGATCGACGCCACCGTTTCGCAGCCCGCCGATCTCTATGCGAAGTACGGCCTCTACTACATCAAGGCCGCGCTGGAGGGCAAGACATTCAAGCCGGGCAAGACCGATCACGACAG
>JAITTX010000527.1 GCA_031286755.1 Paraburkholderia sp. | reverse complement strand
GGCGCAGCAAAAGGTACGGCAAAGGCCAGCGCGAGCGCACTCGCGAGCGGCGTCCTGTTCAACATGGGGGCCCTGTGCAAGGAAAATCCCGGGCGATCGAGCGCGCGCGAATGGCGCGGCAAGCGCGGGTGGGTTGGCTGGCAGGGCCGCCCCACAGGCACGGGGAAACGACACGAAGCTGGCTGGTCCGGTTTAAAAACGTCCCGAGTATTTCGAGATAATGAGAATCGATATCATTCCACATGCCTCGATTTGTTTCAATCGCGTGGGGGCATTTCAGCAACACTTCGGACTTTGGCGTTGCTTATAGCGAAACGAATGAAAACGTAAATTAAAGAATGGTAAATGTAATTTAAAGACATTCTTTTAATGCGTCCTTTGTGCGCTTGGGACGGCAACGACCTGGCTTGTCAGATAAAAAGCGCTGCCTATACTTTCCAATGAGCTTTCCTATGAGCTTTTAAATGACCTGACGATTGCCCTGGAGGGATTCAATCCAGCGAAGCATTCGCAAAATATTTGAGCGCCAGGACAAGAGCGGTCATGCCGCGTGAGCGCGCCGACGATTGCCGATACGGCGAGCGCGGCGCGGCGACGATGGCATCGATCCGCCAATGGCATCCCCAAGGGAGGGGCTTCACGATGACCTTGCTCGACCAGGAAATTGCGCACATCACGCGCGTGGTGCGCTTTTCCTTATGCCGGCCCGCTGGCGAAACCGTTCTGCCGGCCGCGTACTGGCGCAGGCGGCTGCACGAATTGCTGGACTCGGAGCACCTGACCAAGGCGCAACTCGCCGCCATCGACTCGCTGCTGCGCGAGATCGACGGCTACGAGGCGCTCAACCGCTCGTCGCACCCGGTACGTTCATGATTTCCCCGGCGAGCAGCAGGCTCGCCGGGCCGCGCCCCTGCCGCTCGTGCCGCTGGTACTTTTCGCGGCGCGCGAGTGAGAGCGCGTTCTTGCCGAAGGCGCGCTCGCGAATCTGCTGGCAGAGGTGAGGACGTCGCGGCGATGCCGGTTGGCATGGGCCGCATCTTGACCGCCAGGGCCCGGTCGCGCGATAACAGCAATCTGGACCCGACACGGCGAATCGCCTCGCCGACCTCCCGAAGCCCCGCCGCATGCAAAACTTCTACGAATCCACCGTTACTCGCCAGCCTTATGTGCCACTGAACGGCAAGATCGACACCCAGGTCTGCATCATCGGCGGCGGCCTCGCGGGCCTGAACACCGCGCTCGGGCTCGTCGAGCGCGGGGTGCGCGACGTGGTCGTGCTCGACGGCGAGCGCGTGGGCTTTGGGGCGTCGGGCCGCAACGGCGGTTTCGTGTTCGGCGGCTACAGTCTCGACAATGGCGATCTGCTCGGCACGCTCGGGGCGCGCGAGGCGCGCCATCTGTACGGCCTGACGATCGAAGCCGTGGACCTGATTCGCGCGCGCGTCGCGCGCTACGGCATCGATTGCGATCTCGTCGACCGGGGCGTGATGCTGGCGAACTGGTTCGACGACGCTTCCAGGCTCGACGCGTTGCGCTCGCTGATGAAGCGGGATTTCGGCGTGGAGTGGGAGCCGGTGGCGCAAGACGCGCTGCGCGCGCGGCTGAAGACGGCGCGCTATCACGGCGGGCTGTTCGAGCCCAACGCCTTTCATTTTCATCCGCTCAAATACGTGCTGGGCGTCGCGCGCGCGGCGGCGCAGGGCGGCGCGCGCATTCACGAGCAATCGCCGGCCCGCTCGATCGAGCGTGACGGAGCGGGTTTCGTTGTGCGCACACCGAACGGCGCGGTGTCGGCCCGCGACGTGGTATTCGCCTGCGGCGGCTATGCGCGTGGCGTTGCCCAGCGCATCGAGCGCGCGGTCCTGCCGATCGCGACTTATGTGATCGCCACAGAGCCGCTGGGCGCGCGTCTCGCCGACGCCATCGACGCGCCTTATGCGGTCTACGACACGCGCTTCGCGTTCGACTATTATCGGCCGCTCAAGGACGCGCGCATTTTATGGGGCGGCCGCATCTCGGTGCTCGACCGCGGCCCGGAGGCCATTGCGCGGCTGCTCCGGCGCGATCTCGTGCGCGTGTATCCGCAACTGGCGGACGTGAAGGTGGAGTACGCGTGGGGCGGACTGATGAGCTATGCGCGCCACAAGATGCCGCAAATCGGCCGCGACGGCGACGGTGTCTGGCACGCGATTGCGTTTGGCGGGCACGGCATGGCGCCCACCACAGTAGCCGGCGAAACGCTCGCCAGCGCGCTGGCGCTGGGCCAGCCGGTGCCGGAGGGCTTCGCCGCATTCGGCCTCACCCGCACCTTTGGTCTTGCCGGTCTGGCGGCCGCGCAGCTTGCCTATACCGCGTTTCAGGCGCGCGATGCGCTCGCCGCCTGGCGGCGCTGAGCATCGCATTGCGCTACGTTCCGTTACGGCTCGGTGCCTGCGTACGCGCCCGCCTGCTCCAGCAGCCACGCGCGAAACGCCTCCAGCGGTTTGCCGTGGCTGAACTCCGTGGGGTAGACGAGATAGTAGGCCGCATCCGGCTCCGTGCTCTGCGCCGCCGGCGATTCGAACGGGATCACGAGGCCCAGGTGCTTGAGCTGCCCCTCGACGAGAAACCTGGGCACGAGCGCGATGCCGAGCCCCGCCGCCGCGCCCGCGGTGAGCATCGTGTGCAACTCGTAGCGCACGCCTTGCATCGTGGCGTTGTCCTCCACCCCTAGCGAAGCAAACCATTGCGACCACCCGTGCGGCCGCGTGGTCGAATGGAGCAGCGGGTACGCGAGTAGTTCATGCGCCTTTTTGATGGGCTTCTTCAGCAGGGCCGGCGAGCAGATCGGCACCACTTCTTCGCCAAACAGATAATCGGAAGTCGTGCCGGGCCACGTGGGCTTGCCGTAATGAATGGCGGCTTCGAAATGCGATTCGTCGAATGAAAACGTGTCCGTTCGCACGCCCATGTTGATCCGCACATCGGGATGGCGGTCGTTGAAGTCCTTCATGCGCGGAATCAGCCACTCGGAAGCGAAGGTCGGCAGCGCCGCGAGCTCGAGATAGCCGCCGCCGCTGCCGTGCGCGATGGTCGAGAGCGTGTCCTTGTCGAGATTTTCCAGCGAGCGGCGGACCTGCATGCCATACAGCTTGCCCGCGCGCGTGAGCATCACGCGCTGCTTGGCGCGCACGAACAGGCGCACGCCCAGGCCCGATTCGAGCGTGGCGATCTGCCGTGACACGGCGCTCTCCGTGAGGAACAGCTCCCTGGCCGCCTGGGTGAAACTCTCATGCCGCGCGGCGGCTTCGAACGCGATCAGCGCGCTCATATTGGGGATCCGGAATTTGCGCACGATAGTTCCCAAAACTCATCGACTGGCAATTTTAAGTCACTTTACGGCGGGCGTGGCGTTTTGAATAATTTGCCGAAGGGCCGGGCGCGGCGAATCGATTCTGCGCGCCCGGTTGAACTGGATTGGCGGTGATTCGAGAGACGGCAATGAAAAATTCGAATGTCGAAAGCCTGTTGCAGAGAGTGCTGGGCGAGGAAAAAACCGCGCGGCTCTTTGCGACGCTGAATATTCCCGCGCTGCTGCAAGAATGGGAAGCGGGCGTGGTCACGCGCGCGGAACTCGCGCAAGCCATGAACATGGCGCTTTTCGAGGACCTGCTGGAGCGCTCGCCCAATGGCCGCAATTACACCAACGACGCGATTGCGCAGGGCGGCTCGGTGTATTTCGACCATGGCGCGCTGCGCACGGTGCGCTGGCCGCATAGCGGCGCGCTGCCGCCGGGCGAGGCCGCGTTCACGCGCATCCTGCTGCCGCTCGGCTTCAAGCTCAATGGCCGCTACCCGCTCGACAAGCTCGGCATGACGGGCCGGGCTTATGTTCATGAAGACGCGCCCGACGAGATCGCGCAGTTCTTCGTCAGCGAATTGCATCCGGAGCGCTTTTCGGCGGCGTTTCAGCAGGCCGTCTCCAACGTGCTGCGTTCTTCGCGCGACCCGCTCACGCCGCTCGCGGGCTCGCAGCTCGCCGAACTCGCGCGCGACGGTTATCTGCCGCTCGAGACGGCGCACGAACTGTTGCCGGTGATCGTCGGCGCGTTCGCGCGCCAGCACGATGCGCCGGGCGTGGGCGACTACGAGACCCTGTTGCGCGAATCGGCGGAAATGGCGTGGATCTCGACGGAGGGCAACGCGTTCAATCATGCGACCGACCGCGTGGCCGACGTGTTCAAGCTCTCCGACGACGAAAAGGCCAAGGGCCGCCCGATGAAGCCCGAGGTCGAGCGCTCGCGCTCGGGCCGCGTGTTCCAGACCGCGTATCGCGCCGATATCGTGCTGCGCGAGTTGCGCGAAAGCGATGGCGCAATCGTGATGCGGGAGGTGCCGGGCTCGTTCTACGAATTCATCACGCGCAAGCGCACCTTCAATCAGGCCACGCGCCAGTGGGAGACCGATCTGCGCTTCGATGCGGGCAATGCAACCGGCATCTTCAAGATGACCGCGAACGCGGCCAATAGCGCCGCAGCCAGCACCGGAACGTAAATTGAAAGCCGCCACCCCGTTTCAGGCCAGCGAGTCCCTGCTGCAAGAGGTGCAAGCCGATCTGCGCCGCTCGCTGCGCGGCGAGGTCCGCTTCGACGCCGGCTCGAAGGCGCTCTACGCTTCGGATGCCTCGAATTACCGGCAAATTCCGCTGGGTGTGGTCGTGCCGGCCGACGTGGACGATCTCGTTGCGGCGGTGGCCGTGTGCCGGCGCCACGACGTGCCGTTCCTCACGCGTGGCGGCGGCACGTCGCAAAACGGCCAGTGCGTGAACGTGGCGGTGGTGGCGGACGCGAGCAAGTACGTGAACCGGGTGGTGTCCGTGGACCCGCTCGCGAGAACGGCCATCGTGGAGCCCGGCGCGATCTGCGACGCGCTGCGAGACGCGGCCGAGGTGCATGGCCTCACATTCGCGCCCGACCCAGCCACGCACAGCCGCTGCACGCTAGGCGGCATGATTGCGAATAACTCGTGCGGCGCGCACTCGGTCATGGCGGGCAAGACGGCGGAAAACGTCGAAGCGCTGGAGGTGCTGACCTACGACGGCGCGCGCTTCTGGGTGGGCCCCACCAGCGAGAGCGAGCTCGACGCGATCATTGCCGAAGGCGGCCGCCGTGGAGAGATCCATGCGCGCCTGCGCGATCTGCGCGACCGCTACGCCGACGCCATCCGCAAGGCGTTTCCGCCCATCAAGCGCCGCGTGTCGGGCTTCAATCTCGACCAGTTGTTGCTGGAGAATGGCTTCAACGTCGCGCGCTCGCTCGTGGGCACTGAGGGCACCTGCGCGGTCACGCTGCGCGCGAAGGTGCGGCTCGTGCATAGCCCCGCCTGCCGCGTGCTGCTGCTGCTCGGCTTCAAGGACATCTACGTCGCGGCGGATGCGGTGCCGCATTTCACGCGCTTCGATCCCATCGCCATCGAAGGGCTCGATCGCGGCATCGTGCGTGGCTTGCAGGCGCGCGGTCTCAAGCGCGAGGAAATCGCGCTGCTGCCGCGCGGCGACGCGTGGGTCGTGCTCGAATTCGGCGCCGATTCGACGGAGGACGCGGCGCGCCAGGCGCGCGCGGCGGAGCGCTATTTCCTCGCGGGCGAGGCGGGCCCGGATATCACGGGTTTTGTCGTCGCGGAAAAAGCGCAGCAGCAGAAGATCTGGTCGATTCGCGAAACGGGCGCATCGGCGGTCTCGCTCTCGATCGACCCCAACCAGCCCGACCCGATGGTGGGCTGGGAAGACGCCGCCGTGGATCCGCAACGGCTTGGCGACTACCTCCGCAATTTTCAGGCGCTGGTGGACCGCTACGGTTATCGAACCTGCCTCTACGGCCATTTCGGCGACGGCTGCGTGCACGCGCGCATCACCTTCGACATTCGCAGTGCCGAGAGCGTGCTCAAATGGAGAGGATTCCTGCGCGAAGCCGCGCAACTCGTGGTGGACTTCGGCGGCTCGCTCTCGGGCGAGCATGGCGACGGGCAAGCCAAGGCGGAATTCCTGCCGGTCATGTACGGCCCCGAGATCATGGAGGCCATGGCAGCGTTCAAGGCCATCTGGGATCCCGCGAACCGGCTGAACCCGGGCAAGGTGGTCAACGCTTATCGCGCCGACGAGAATCTGCGCATGGGGCCCGCGTACAAGAGCGTGTCGCTCACCACGAAGCTGACGTTTCAAAGCCCCGAGGGCGACGGCATGCAGCGCGCGGTCGAGCGCTGCATCGGCATGGGCAAGTGCCGCTCGCTCGATGGCGGCACGATGTGCCCGAGCTTTCGCGCCACGCGGGAAGAGCGCTTCTCCACGCGCGGCCGCGCGCATCTGTTCTGGGAGATGCTGCAAGGCGAAGTCATCACCGATGGCTGGCACAGCAAGGAAGTGAAGGAGGCGCTGGATACCTGCCTCGCCTGCAAGGGCTGCAAGTCCGATTGCCCCACGCATACCGATATGGCCTCGTACAAGGCGGAATTTCTTTCGCACTACCATGAAAAGCATCGCCGGCCGCGCCAGGCGATGTTCATGGGGCGGATCGGGCAATGGGCGCCGTGGGCGAGCCGGGTTCCGCGCCTCGCTAACTTCATGACGTCCGCGCCGCCGCTGGCCCGCATCGGCAAATGGGTGGCGGGCGTGGCGACGGAACGCAGTCTGCCGGCCTTCGCGCCGAAGTCGTTCCGGGCGTCGAGCGGCAAAAAGCGCACAGCGCACGATGCGAACGGCAAGGCGGCACGCCCGAAGGTGATCCTCTGGGTCGACACCTTCAACGATCATTTCTCGCCACGGGTTGCCACGGCCGCAGTGGAAGTGCTCGAACGCCTGGGCTATGAAGTCGTGCTGCCCTGCAAGCGGCTTTGCTGCGGGCGCCCGCTCTACGACTATGGCCTGCTCGATGAGGCGCGCGCGCTGCTCTCGGATATCGTCGAAACGCTGGCGGACGACATTCGCGGCGGCGTGTCCGTGGTCGGGCTCGAACCAGGTTGCCTGTCGGTGTTCAAGGACGAACTGCTCAAGCAACTACCGGGCAACGACATTGCACGCAAGCTTTCGCAGCAAAGCTTTCTCTTTGCGGATTTCGTCGCGCAAGCGCAATTCGAATGGCCCGTGCTCGATGCGAATGTGCTCGTGCATGGGCATTGCCACCAGAAGTCGTTGTTCGGCATGCAGGGCGACACCGCGTTACTGAGCAAGCTGGGCGTGCGCTGGACGCTGCTCGACACCGGCTGCTGCGGCATGGCGGGCTCGTTCGGCTTCAACGCGAGGCACTACGCGCTTTCGATCAAGATCGGCGAGAACGGGCTGTTGCCGCTCGTGCGGCAAGCGCCGCGCGAAACGCTGGTCGTGACGAATGGCTTCAGTTGCCGCGAGCAGATCGCGCAGGGCGCGGGGCGTCATACGCTGCATATCGCGGAGCTCGCGTTGCGCGCGCTGTCGCAGGGGCGGCCGAGGCAGCCGGAACGCGTGCGCGAGCGCAGCGAAACAACGGCTTGAGCGTCGCCGGTTGGTATTGATGCATGCGGCGCCTGTGAATTGATTGGCAAGGCTTCGATTTCGATCTCGGCTGAGATCGATGGTTGGCGCGCTTCACCGTTTCCTCACCTCTCTCGAACGACACCATGTACGAGTTCACTTCCCCGTTTCAGCAGCCCTCGGGCTCCCCGATTCGCGAGCTCTTCAAATATCTCGGCGAGCCCGGCATGATTTCGTTCGCGGGCGGATATCCGGCCAGCGATCTGTTCGACGTGGAGGGCCTGAGTCTTGCAGCGGAGCGCGCATCCGCGAACGCGGTGCAGTGCCTGCAATACGGGCCCACCGATGGGCTCGCGACCCTGAAGCGCGAGATCATCGGCTTGATGGCCCGGCGCGGCGCGGCGTGCGAGGCCGAAGAAGTGATGGCGACCACGGGCTCGCAGCAGGGGCTCGATTTGCTGCTGCGCGTGCTCGTGGAGCCCGGCGATGCCGTGCTTACCGAAGAGCCCGCGTACCCGGCCACGTTGCAGGCGTTTAGATTGCAGCGCGCGAAAATCGTGGCCGTGCCGGCCGACGCGCAGGGGATTCAGGTCGACAAGCTGGCGTCACTGCTGGAATCGGGCGCATGCGGCAAGCCGAAGCTGCTGTACACGGTGCCGACCTTCGCCAACCCCACCGGCGCGACGCTGGCTACCGAACGCCGCCGCGCGCTGCTCGCGCTGGCGGTCAAGCACCGTTTCGTGGTGGTCGAGGACGATCCTTATGGCGATCTGCGCTTTGCCGGCGCGCCGCTGCGCTCGCTGCTGGCCGAGGCGCAGGCAATCGACGGCGCGCGCGACTGGGTCGTGCATTTCGCGAGCCTCTCCAAGATCGTGGCGCCTGGCCTGCGCGTGGGCTGGATGGCGGGCCCGCGCGAAATCGTGAGGCGTTGCGTGATTGCCAAGCAGACAGTCGATCTTTGCAGCTCGCCCTGGACCCAGGCGGTGGCGGCCGAATACCTCGCGGCCGGCGCGCTCGAACAGCATCTGCCGAAAATCACCGCCGCGTACGGCGTGAAATGCGCCGCGCTGTGCGCGGCGTTGCGCGAGCAACTGGGGGAGGCCATCGAGTTCGCGCAGCCCGAGGGCGGCATGTTCGTGTGGGCGCGCTTGCCGGGCATCGACGCTGCGGACCTGCTGGCCAGGGCGATCGGGCAGAAGGTCATGTTCGTGCCCGGCAAAGCGTTTTTCGCCGATGCGGCTGCAGCGGATAAGGCCGCGTTGCGGCTTTCGTTTGCCGCGCCGGACGTGGAGGCGATCAAGGAAGGCGCGCGGCGCATGAAGCGAGCCTATGAAGCGGGCCTATGACCTTGCAAGCGACGCAGCAAACGAAGCGGCACGCCCGAAGCTCAGCCGAACCGGGACAAGCTGAACGGCATCAGGTCCACTGGCGGGCGGCGGCCGCATAGCAGCGCGGCCATGCACTCGCCCACGGCGGGACCAATGCCGAAGCCGTGACCCGAGAACCCCGACGCCAGAAACAGCCCGGGAATCGCGGGAAGCGCGCCCATGACCGGCATGGCGTCGGGCGTCACGTCGATATAGCCGCCCCACGACTGAGCAATGCGCGCCGCCCTGAAGGCCGGAAAACTCTCTTGCAGGCGCGCCCATGCCTGATTCACGCCCTTCGCATAAGGAAGCGGATCGAGCACGCGGCAGCGTTCGAACGGCGATTCGCGGTCGGTCGGAAAGCGCCGCGGAATCTTCCACTCGTCGGCAAAACGCTGGCTGAGCCGAACGCGCACGATCGAGCGATTGGCGATCCATGGGCGGATGAATTTGGGCATCAGCCGGAAGCTGTCGGGAACGAGCTCGGCCAGCGACGCGGAAAACTGCGAGACGGTGTAGCCGCCGTCCGCGCGCTTGCGGCAGGTGAAGTCCTTGCCATTGATCGAGAGCGAGAGCTTCGCGTCGAAGGGTTCGGTGCGCAGCGCCGAGCCGCGCACCTTGAGTTGCGGAAACTCGATGCCGTGATTGCCGCAAAAGAGTCTCGACCACGCGCCCGCCGCCACCAGCACGGCTTGCGTGCGCACGCGCCCGCGCTCCGTGACGACGGCGCTGATTTCGCCCGCGCTGCGCTCGATGCCGCGCACCGCGCAGTTTTCCACGAGCATGGCGCCGGCGTCGCGCGCGAGCGCGGCAATGCCGGCCGTGGCCAATTGCGGTTCCGCTACGCCGTCGCTTGCGCTGTACAGGGCGCCGGTCCATGCGCGGGCCGTTTCGGGAAGGCGCTTGCGCACCTCGCGCTGGCCCAGCAGTTCGGCGCGCGCGCCATAGGTCCGGGCGTTTTCGAGCCAGCGCGCATGGTCGAGCGCGTCCCGCTCGCCTTCCTGCAGATAGAGCAGGCCGTTCTGGCGATACCCCACTTCGACTTGCTGTTGAAGCTCCTGCCAGCGGCGGTTGGCGAGAAGCGCGAGCGGCACCTCGGGCAAGTCGCGCGAAAGCGTTCGCACCCACCCCCAGTTGCGCGAGGACTGCTCGCAGGCGAGGGTTCCCTTCTCGAACAGCGCGGTGCGCATGCCGGCTCGCGCGAGCCACCAGGCCGTGCTCACGCCGATGATGCCGCCGCCCACGATGACGACATCGACCGAATCCAGCGTATCTTTCACGTTATTCACGGTGTAGTTAGTTATGCAGAAAGATGAGCCGATGCCTAGCCGGGATGCCCCAACGCATCGCGCAGCCGGTACCAGTTGATGGCGAGCGCGGCGCCGAACTGGCGCGCGGGAAAGAAGGGCAGGCGCTTGAGCTGCGTGACCGGAAAGTCCAGGTCCGCGGCGGGCACGCCATTGACCGCATCGGCCAGCACGCGGCCCAGCGCCGTGCCCATGGCCACGCCGCGCCCGCAGTAGCCGTAGGCGGTCCAGATGCCCGGCGCGAGTTCGTGAATGCGCGGCAAGTCGTCGATCGTCATGCCAACGCGGCATGCCCAGCGGTGTTCCCAGCGCACGCCTTCCAGTTGAGGAAAGCGCTTGAGCGCCGCCGTGCGCAATTGCTGCTCCGTGGCGGGATCGATCTGGTCGGACGCGCGGCCCCGGCCGCCAATCACGAAGCGGCCTTCAGGATCGATGCGGCAGTAGTAGGTGATCTTGCGCGTTTCCGATACGCCGGCCCGGCGCGGCAACAGCGCCTGCTGCAGCGCCATGGGCAGCGGCGCGGTGGCGATCTGCGCGCTGGCAACCGTCACGTACGACTGCGCGACCGCAGGCCAGAGCTGGCCCGTGTACGCATCGGTCGCGATGATCACGCGCTTCGCGTGCACGAGATGCTTGCCGACTTGCAGCGTCTTGGCCGCGCCGGGCCCTGCGTGGATGCCGTTCACCGCCGCGTGCTCGTAGAACGACACACCGCGCGCGGCGGCCGCCTGCGCTAGCCCCCGCGCGAACGCGAGCGGGTGAATGGCGCCCGCGCGGCGTTCGAGCAGGCCCGCGGGCCAGAACCGCGAGCCCGTGGCGGCGGCAATGGCGTCGCCCGGAAGATATTCGACATCGCCGCCATGGGCGTTGATCTCGCGCGCGCGGCCTTCGAGATACGCCGCCGAGGCGGGCGAGAACGCGCCCTGGATCCAGCCTTGCCGGGTTGCCGCGCAATCGATCTCGAGCGCGGAGGCAAGCTCGAATAGCGCATCCGCGTTGCCATAGGCGAAGCGCATCATGCGCCGGGCGACGTCGTTGCCGAAGCGCTGGATCAAGGCCTGCGGCCCCGGCTTGAAGCCCGGCACGACTTGCCCGCCATTGCGTCCGGACGCGCGATGCCCGACTTCGAACGACTCGAACAACGCGACTTGCCGGCCGGATTGCGCGAGATGCAAGGCCGTGGACAAACCCGTGAAGCCGCCGCCGATGACGGCCGTATCCACTTCGAGGGACTCTTCGAGCGGGTTCGCGGGCGTGCGCGCGGCGGCCGTGCTGGACCACAAGGTGGCCGCGGGATCGAACGAATCGCGTTTCATGATGAGAAGGACTCGGCGTGGGTCACACGTTTGAGAAAATCGCGCACGCGCTCGTTGCTGGGCTGCGTCAGCACGGTGCGCGAGGGGCCTTGTTCCGCGATGCGCCCGCCGTCGAGAAACAGCACGCGGTCCGACACGCTGCGCGCGAAGTCCATCTCGTGAGTGACGATGATCATCGTCATGCCCTTGTTGGCGAGCGTGCGCATGACGGCCAGGACCTCCCCAACGAGCTCGGGATCGAGCGCCGAGGTGGGCTCGTCGAACAGGATGGCCTCCGGCTCCATGGCGAGCGCCCGCGCGATTGCCACGCGCTGCTGCTGGCCCCCCGAAAGCTGGCGCGGGTAGTGCTGGATCTTCTCGGCGAGCCCGACCGAGGCGAGCAGTTCCCTGGCGCGCGCCGCCGCCGTTTTCGTGTCCACGCCCTTCACGTGAACCGGGCCTTCCATCACGTTTTCGAGCGCGGTGCGGTGAGGAAAGAGATTGAAGCGCTGGAACACCATCGAAACGCGCTGGCGTATCGCGTTGATCTGCCGGCTGCCCGCATCGACGGCCACGCCGTCGATGGTAATGCGGCCGCCGTCGTATTGCTCCAGCCCGTTGATGCATCGCAGGAGCGTGGACTTGCCCGAGCCCGACGGCCCGATCAGGCACACCACCTCGCCCTTGTGGATCTCGGCGTTGATGTCGTGCAGCACGCGATGCTCGCCGAACGACTTGCTGAGGTTCTCGATCTTGATCATTTGCCCTTCCCGAAGCGTCGTTCCAGCCTGCCGATGCCGTACATCATGGGCAGGCTCATCACCAGATAGATCAACGCCACCAGCGTGAAGATCGTCGCGCTCTTGAAGGTGGCCGCGGCGATCAGCTTGCTCTGCATGGAGAGCTCGACCACGGTGATGACCGCTGTCTGCGAGGAATCCTTGAGCATCATGACCACGTTGTTGCCATACGGCGGCAACGCGATGCGCAAGGCCTGCGGCAGCACCACGCGGCGCATCAGCTTCACGCGCGACATGCCGATCGACTGCGCGGCCTCGTATTGCCCGATATCCACGGCGTCGATGCCCGCGCGAAACACCTCGGCCATATACGACGAATACGCAATGCCCAGGCCGAGCGCGCCGGCCTGAAACGCGGTGAGGCTCACACCGAACTCCGGCATGACGAAGTACATGTAGAACAGAATGACGATGATCGGGATGCCGCGCAGCAGGTTCGTCAGCACGCGGCTGGCCTGCGCGCATGCCGCCACGCCGCTGACGCGCAGCAGCGCCCAGAACAGGCCGAGCAGCGTGGCGATCACCAGCGCGGCGGCGGTGATGGCGATGGTCGTCAACACGCCCTGCATGAGCACGGGCGCGAATTCGATCGCATCGCTAGTGAAGGATTCGAACATCGATAGGTCTCGCTTCGGGAATCAGAGGGGCGCGCTCAGCGCGTGATGTTCCACTTCTTCAGAATCGAATCGATCGTGCCGTTGGCCTTGAGCTTCGTGATGGCGGCATCCAGTTGCGCGCGGTGCGCGTCGTCGCCCTTGCGCACCGCGAGGGCGATGTTGGTGGGCAGGGACGGCTTGTAGCTGTCGACGTAGCGCACGCCGCTCACACCGGCCGTGCGCACCTGGTAGGCGATGACCGGCGCGTCGCCGATGGCCGCGTCCAGCCGGTGCAGCGAAACATCGCGCACGAGGTCGGCCATGGTGTCGTACATCTTGACTTCCTTCACCCCGGGCGTGGCCTTGAGCGGATCGACATAGAGCGTGCCGATCTGCACGCCCACCGTCTTGCCCTTCAGGTCGGACAGCGTCTTGTAGTCGGTCTTGTCGTCGGCGGAAACGATCAGGCCTTCGCCGTATTCGACGACGATCTGCGTGAAGTCCAGCACCTGCGCGCGTTGCGGCGTCTTCGCGAAGGCGGACGAGATCAGGTCGATCTTGCTGGTCTGGAGCGCGGGCACGAGCGAGGCGAAAGGAATGGGCACCACCTCGGTCTTGTAGCCGGCTTCCTTGCCCACGGCCTCGGCCACGTCGATCATCGCGCCACGCAGCGTGTTGGTTTTCGGGTCGAGGAAATTGAACGGCACGGCCGTGGGCGTCGCGCCAACCCGCAGCGGCGCCGGTTCCGCCTGCGCGATCGAGAACGAGGCGGCGCACAGGATGCCCGCTATCAACACATTCAGCTTTTTCAACATGGAGTCCCCTTATCTGGATGATCGGCAAAGCGGTTTGGAGCGTTAGGCGGCCGGTACAAGTGAAGCGGTTTTGGCTTTTAACGTATCGAATAGCGATATGTTTGTATCGGCTGATGATTGTTATATCCGGCCATTTTTTTGCCGTCAACAGGGGATTGACGCCATGCTGTATGTATTTACAGGGCTTCTTCGCGCATTTTTGAAATCTGGGAGGAGTTTTTTGGAAGAGAGGTCGCTGTATTTGACATATTGTGATTCAATAAGCGTCTATCGAATACAAATGCATTTAGACGACCATGAATACGCCGCCCGAGGAATCCTCGCTTTACGTGCAGTCGCTCGCGACCGGTATTGCGGTTCTCAATGCATTCAGCCAGGACCATCGCGCGTTGAATCTTCCGGAGATCGCCGCGCTGGCCGGCATTTCCAAAAGCGCGACGCAGCGCTTCGCATTCACGCTGGAAGCGTTGGGATTGCTGGAGAAAGATCCGCAGACGAAGCGCTATTCGCTGTCGTCGCGCACGCTGGAAATTGGCTGCCGGTATCTGGAGTCGCATCCCTTGCTGAGCCGCGCGAATCCGTTCCTGCTCGAACTCAATCGCAATTCGGGGGAGACGGTCAACCTGGCTGAACCCGCGGGCGCGGACATGATTTACATCGGGCGCTTTCCGAGCCCGATGCGCCTGCTGGTGCATATGCCCGTTGGCCGGCGTATTCCAATGTATTGCTCGTCGGCGGGCCGCGCTTATTTATCGGCGCTCGGCGAGGACGAGGCGCGCGATTATCTGCTGGCTTGCGAGCGTGTCAAATACACGCCCACGACCATCACGGACATGGATGTGTTGATGGACGAGATCCGCCTGTCGCGCGAGCGCGGCTACGCCTATTGCAACGAGGAATATTATCGCGGCGATCTCGCGCTTGCGGTGCCGATCTTCGATTCGGGCAACCGGGTGGTGGCCGCTTTGCAGATGTCGGTGCTCGCGGGTAAATGGACGCTCAAGCGCGCGGTCGCGCGTCTGATTCCGATGATGCAGGAGACGGCGCGCTTGATGTCGACTTCGATGCCCACGCCTCAGGCGCTCGCACCGTTCACGAATATTCCAGGGGAAAAGAAGTAAGGCGAAGCACTCGCCTGGCTGGCACGCGGGGCGGCGTCTTCGATGACGCGTTGTGGCTGGTGATGTTGTGTTTCGCGATTCGCCAGCCGGGAGAGGGTGGCGGCCGGGCGCTTCGATCGAACGAAGCGTCCGGATTGCTGGCCTGCGGCTGGGTTATCCCTGCGCGGCCTGCCACGCCTCGTACAGATCCTGCCCTTCGTCGCGCGCGCGGTGGTGGATCAGCTTCATTTCGCGCTGTTCGAGCGGGCGCGCGATTTCCACGTAGCCGCGTTCGGCGGAGAGATCGTAAGGTTCGCCTTCCTCGTTCGAGTAGGCGTAATACACCATGCTGACGCCGGCCAGATACATCGCGGTCAGGCACATCGGGCACGGGTAGCCGCTCGCGTAGACCACCGAGCCGCTCAGGTCGGTGCTGCCCTGGGCCTTGCTCGCGGCGCGCACCGCCTGCATTTCCGCGTGCGCGCTGGGGTCGCAAAGCGCATCCACTTCGTTGACCGAGCGGGCCAGCACCTTGCCGTTGCGCACGAGCACGGCGCCGAAGGGCCAGGTCTTGCGCTCTTGCACGTTCTCCATGGCAAGGCGGATCGAGTCGACCAGATAAGTTTCGGTATTGGACATGGGGTGTCTCCTTTGAAATGGGGTGAGAGTCAGGCGCCGCGATAGGTGGAAAAGCACCACGGCGAGCAGATCAGCGGCACGTGATAGTGCTGCACGGGATCGAATACGGTGAAGCGCACCGGCACGATATCGGAGAGCGCGTGCTCCCTGAAATGCTTGCCAATGGCGAAACGCAGCTCGAACGGGCCTGCTTTTGCCGCGCTGCTGGCGAGCATGGGCGCATCGGTGCGGCCATCGGCATTGCTGACCGTGCGGTTCAGCAGCTTCGGCGGATTGACGCTCAGGTCGTAGAGCTCGATAGGCACACCGCCGATGGGCTTGCCGGTCGTGAGATCGAGAACATGGGTGCTGATGCCTGCCATTCGCTTGCTCCGGATGTGGGGCGATAGGGTCGGTCGGGTCGGTCGGGGCCGATCGAATCGATGGGGTCGTGGCGCCGCGAGGCGCTCAAACGCGGCTCAACTGCCGCGGTAATACGTGTAATTCCATGGCCCCAACTGCACGGGCAGATGCAGCCGCTCCGCCGCGTTGCTGATGCGAAAGCGAATGGGCACCGTGGTGAGGAACGGCGGCGACGGGAGCGACGTGTTCTTCATCCGGAAGTAATCGTCGACATGCAGGGTCACCTGGTATTCGCCGGTGCGATAGGTGTCGTCGATCAGCAGCGGCTCGTCGGCGCGGCCGCTCTGGTTGATGACGATTTTCTTCAGCGGCACGGCCACGTCGTGCTCGATGCGCGCGAATTCCACATTCAGTCCGGCTGCGGGCGTGCCGTGCCAGGTGTCGAGAATGTGGATCGTCAGGCGCGGGCTCGCCCCTTGCTGCGAGATCGGGTCGGCGGATTGCGCGGGGTGCGCCGGTTGTGACGCGCCGTTGCTCTGCGCCGCCGATGTGCTGGCAAGCGCCTGGCGCGAGAGCAGCACGCCGCCCGCCATGGTCATCGAGGCCAGCACGAATTGCCGGCGATCCGGTTTGGTCAGGTCGGTCATGGTTCAAGCCTCCTTCGAGCGGCGCGCCTGGGCGATAAAGATGATCACGAGCGCCGCTGAGACCAGCTCGATGGCGGCCACGAGGTAAAGACCGGGCGCGAGGCTGCCCGTGGCGCTCTTCACGAGGCCCAGCACATAAGGCGCGCCGAAGCCGGCGAGGTTCGACACCGAGTTGATCAGCGCGACGCCAATGGCCGCGGCGCTGCCGGTGAGGTACAGGTTCGGCAACTGCCAGAACACGGGGATGGCGCTCATCGTGCCGGCCAGCGCGATCACCATGGCGGCCAGCGTGAAGGCGGGCGTGACGCCGGGCAAGCCGAGCATCGCGGCCATCGCGGCCATGGCCAGCGCGCCGCAGCCCGCCGGGATGGCGAAGTGCCAGCGCACTTCCTTGTTGCGGTCGGAGCGCGCGCCGTTCAGGATCATGCCGGCTGCGCCGAACACGTAGGCGAACGCCGCGAGCCAGCCGATCACGAAGGTCGAACCGAAGCCCGAATCGCGGATGATGGTGGGGATCCAGAACGTGAGCGCCGAATTCGCGCACAGCAGGCAGAAGAAAATCGCGATCAGCAGCCACACCTTCGAGTTGCTGAACAGCTTGCGCCAGTCATGGCCGCGCTCGCCGAGCCCGCGCTTGTCCTGCTCGAGAATGTTCTGGAGGACCTGTTTTTCGGAAACGCTCAGCCACTTCGCCTGCTCGGGGCGGTCGGTCATGTAGAAGAAGGCCACGATGCCGGCGAGGATCGACGGGATGCCCTCGATCACGAACAGCCATTGCCAGCCGTGATGCCCGCTCACGCCGTCCATCGAGGTCATGATCGTGCCCGCGAGGGGGCCGCCCAGCACGCCCGCGATCGCGGAGGCCGACATGAAGGTGCCGAAGGCCTTGGCGCGCCGGCCGCTCGGGTACCAGTAGGTCAGGTACAGGATGATCCCGGGATAGAAGCCGGCTTCGAACGCGCCCAGCAAGAATCGCAGGATATAGAATTGCATCGGGGTGCGAACGAACGACTGCAGGATGCAGATAATGCCCCAGCCAATCGTGATGCGCATGATGGTCTTCTTCGCGCCGATCTTTTGCAGCAGCGCGTTAGACGGCACTTCGAAGAAGAAATAACCGAGGAAGAAGATGCCGGCGCCCAGTCCGTAGATGGCCTCGCTGAATTTCAGCGTGTCGAGCATCTGCAGCTTGGCGAAGCCGATGTTGACGCGGTCGAGCCAGGCCAGCACCCAGAGAATGCATAGGAACGGAAGAAGACGCCAGGACACCTTGCGATAGACGGCATCTTCGAGCGAGGAATCGGCGCCGGCATAGACCGATGACGCATTCTGCTCAGTGACGGACATGAGTGTCTCCTGAAAGAGATCGGCCTTTCAAAGCAGGAGATGCAGCCACTTCGTCACGTGGCGGTCAGCCGCTAGCGACTGGTGCATCGCCGCCCCGCAGGGCCGTGTATTTGTAGTGAGCTGTGACCTTATCGCAGGGGTTTGGGGGTTGATAGCGAGGAGGTGTTATAGGCCCTATATCAAACTGAAAAGCGGCTGATCCGGCGCGCTTCGCGGGCAGGTGCCGCGAGAACGGGCAAGCCGGGCGGGGGCCATCACGCCCCCATTTGCCGCGGCCCCGCCCAGGCCTGGGCTCGCGCTCTTGCCCTTGCCGATCCATCGGGCATGGTCAGGCGTTGACGGCGTGCGGCTATCACCGGCAAAGTGTCACCGGATCATTAACAGGAAGTCACCCATGCGCAACGACGACCCGCTCGACAGCTATCTTCTGCGTGTCTTGTGCACCCTCGTCGAGGAACGAAGCGTGTCGCGCACCGCCATCCGAATGAATCAGTCGCAGCCCGCGCTCAGCACGGCGCTCAAGCGCCTGCGCAAGCTGTTCGGCGACCCGCTGCTCACGCGCGAAAAGAACGTGATGGTGCCCACCGAGCGGGCGATGCAACTGGTGCAGGACGCCCAGGTCGCGCTCAGCGCGCTCGACAAGATGCTCTGCGCCGAAGAGGCCTTCGACCCCGAGCGTTCCGAGCGCACTTTCACGATCGCGATGCCCGATTATCTGGCGCCGCCGTTTCTGGCCGATCTGGTGAGCCGGTTCCGGCGCAGCGCGCCGAATTCGCGGCTCGTGACCCTGCCCATGGGCGCGGACTACGACTACGAAAAGGCGCTGGCGGAAGGGCAGGTGGACATCGTGATCGGCAACTGGCCGGCCTCTCCCGAGCACTTGCACATGAGCGTCCTGCTCGAGGACGAAGTGGTGTGCTTGATGGCGAAGGATCATCCGCTCGCGCGGCCCGGCAGGCTGACCGCCGAAAGCTATATCAACGCGTCGCATCTGGTGCCGCTGCCGTATTCGAGCTCGCAGCGGGGCGTGGTGGAAAGCTCGCTCGCCACGCTGCGCCTCTCGCGCGGGCGCCAGGTCTCGTGCCCGTATTTCAGCCTCGCGCCGTACCTCGTGAGCGATTCGGATCTCATTCTGACCACGGCGCGGCACTTCGCGGCCTACTATGCGCGCCGGCTGCCGCTGATCATCAAGCCCGCGCCATTCGACTTTCCGCTCATGCGCTTTTACGCGCTCTGGCATCCGAACAAGCACCGCGCGAAAGCGCATATCTGGCTGCGGGGCCTCATTGGCGAGAGCGTCACGGTGTTGAGGAACGTGGCGGGCGGCGCATAGCGCCGCGGAGGCGGAGATGTCGCCTGAATTCGCCGCTTGCTATACGGCCCATAGTGCTTGCCCGCTACTGCACGGGCCGCGTCGATTTCTATACTCGAAGCCCCATTCCCCGCTTCGAGGACCCAACGACGATGTCCCAGATCACTCTCGACACTCCCAATCTCGCGGCCATCAACGCGATGGAAAAGGACCAGTTCGTCCACGCGCTGGGCGATATTTTCGAGCACTCGCCCGATGTGGCCGAAGAGGCCTGGAGCGCGCGTCCGTTCCAGTCCGTGGACGCCTTGCATGAGGCGATGATGGACAGCATCCGCGGCCGCGATGTCCCGGCAATCAAGGCGTTTTTCGACCGCCACCCGGAATTGTCCGCCGAGGCCGTGCGGCGCGGCGGCTTGACGGCGGCGTCCGTGGACGAGCAAAGCAGCGCCGGCCTGCATGCGCTCTCCCTGGAAGAGGAGACGCAATTGCAGCAGATGAACCGCGCATATCGCGAGCGGCACGGCTTTCCGTTCATCATCTGCGTTCGCCATTACACCAAGGCCGGCATTTTCTTCGAATTGGCCAATCGCGTCGCGCGCGATACGACCTTCGAGGTCGATTACGCGATGAATCAGATCAAGGCCATCACGCGCGGCCGGCTGAATCAGCGCGTGGCGTAAAGCGGCAATTCAGACCACGAATTCGGGCCGCCTGCGTCCGCTCAGGCAAACGGCGGCCCGAAGCGCGTGGCGATATGCTCCGTCGAATCGAATAGCTCGCGCAGCACGGGGCTCGCGCAGGTGGGCTGCACGTAGAGATAGAACGCGACTTCCGGCAGCCGTGGCAGGCCGTCCGCCTCGGTCAGCACGCGCATGTTCGCGTCGAGCAATTCGGTCGTGCGCGCGGTCACGCCCAGCCCGGCGCTGATCGCCGCCTTGATGCCCGTGAGCGTGGGCGAGATGAAGCTGGTGCGCCACGGAATGTGGCGCGCGTCCAGCGCCGCAATGGAAAGCTTGCGAAACAGGCTCAATTCGTCCGCCATCACGAGCGGCACCGGCTCGGCCGGATTGAAAATGAAATCCTCCGCGCAAATCCACACCATTGGCGAAGTGCGTAATTTCACGCCCGGAAACGCGTCGTCATAGCGCGTCGAGATCGCCAGGTCGAGTTCGTTATTGCGCAGTGCATCCATCAGGAACGGGCTGCGCCCCACGTTGATTTCCATCTGCAGCTCGGTCGAGAGCCTGGACAGCCGCTTGAGCATGTTCGGCAGGATCGAGTCCGCCACGTCGTGCGGCGAGCCGATGCGGATCTTTTCTCCCGCGCCGCGCGAGCGGGCCAGGTGCACGGCCTGGTCGTTGAGCGCGAGAATCTTGTGCGCATAGGCGAGCAAACGCACGCCATCGGTCGTCATGGTCTTGTGGCGGCCCTGCTTCTCGAACAGCACACAGCCCACGTCATGTTCCAGCCGCTGCATCTGCTGCGTGATCGCCGACTGCGTGCGGCCCACGTGGGCCGCGGCCGCGGCGAAGGTCTCGTGCTGGGCGATGGCCACGAAGGTGCGCAGCAGATCGATATCGAGGTTTCGCATAACGGGACGCTCAATAGTTCAGAAGCGCTAATGCATTCCGGTAAAGAATTAAATTGTGAACCGGAATTTTGGCCGATAACCTTGCAAATACTCAAGCAGTATTTATGCAATGGAGAGGGCGCCGCTTCTCGCAACCGCCCCGGTTCAATGCGCAAACAGGAGACCTCGATGATGTGGCAACACAATCTGCTGGCCGTGACGTGCGTGAGTTTCACCGTGATGAGCGCCGCCCACGCCGATGAACTCGCCGATATCAAGGCACGCGGCACGCTCGTGTGCGGCACGCAGAATGCCAGCGAACCCTATGCGTTTCCCGACCCCGCCACGCGCCAGATCGTGGGCTTCGACGTGGACGTGTGCCGCGCGCTGGCAAAGGGGCTCGGCGTGAAGCTCGACCATCGCACCTTGTCCACCGACGCGCGCATTCCCGAACTGAAGACCCATCGCGTGGACGTGCTGGCCGCCGCCATGGCCTGGATGCCGGCACGCGCGGCGCAAGTCGATTACAGCGACCAATATTACGTCGCGCCCATTCGCGTGCTCGTGCGCGCCGATTCGCCGGTCCAGAATCTCGATCAGCTGGCCGGCAAGAAGATTGCCGCTTCGGAGGGATCGAGCTCGGCCGCGGTTTCCGTGACGCGGCTGCCCGACTCGAACCTGCTCACCTTCCACGATATTCCCTCGGCCTTTCTCGCGCTCCAGCAAGGCAAGGTGGATGGCCTCGTGGCGGGCCAACTGATCCTCGCGCGCTTTGCCGACGAATCGGCGCGCAAGGGCGGCCCGCGCTATCGCATGCTCGATCAGTCGGTATTCGAGGAGCGCTGGGGCGTGGTGGCGAACAAGAACGAGCCCGCGCTGATGGCGGCCGTCAATCGCATCCTGCTCGACTACGACAAGACCAACGGCTTGCAGACGAGCTTCGATAAATGGCTCGGCGCGAATTCGGTCTACAAGTTCACGCGCAACTACAAAGTCGAGCCGATCCGCGCGCAGTAAGCGGCGCACGGTGAGCGGCGAGGGCGCGTGCCCGCGCCGCTGCCGCGCTTTTCGTTGAATTGCTCCCGACCCTCTCTCCCATGTTCGATCTCTCGTTCCTGCTGGAAGACGGCTACGTGCGCCTGCTCGTCAACGGCGTGCTCACCACCCTGAAGCTGTTCGCGGTTTCGGGGCTGCTGGCGATCGTTGTCGGCATCGGGCTCGCCACGCTGCGCGCGCTGCCGCTCAAGGCCACCAAGGCGTTCGTGATTGCCGTGGTCGAGTATCACCGCAATGTGCCGATGCTGGTGCAGATTCTCGTCTGGTACTTCGGCGTGCCACAGTTGTTGCCCGCGGGCCTGCGCGACTGGATCAACGCGGGCAACAGCGAATTCCTGTTCGCGGCAATCGCGCTCGCGTGCAACTACGGGGCCTTCATTTCCGAGGACCTGCGCTCGGGACTGCGCGCCATTCCCGATACGCAGGCGGAAGCGGCGTGGTCGGTCGGGCTCACCTATTTGCAGGCGTTCCGTTTCGTGGTTCTGCCGCAGGGCATGCGCGTGGCCTTGCCCGCGCTGCTGAATCAGACGCTGCGCCTCTTCAAGGACAGCTCGCTCGCCATGGCGATCGGCGTGCACGAACTGCTCTACCGCACACGCGAAATCGACAACCTGACGTTTCGCACCTTCGACGTGTTCCTCGTCGCAACGCTCCTGTACCTCGCCGGCACGCTCGCGCTGATGGCGCTATCGGACCGTTACGCGACGCCTCGCACGGCACGCCCGGCACGCACGGAAAAAGCGGCACGTGCGGCGCAAGCGGCAGGCGGAGGAGTCTGAAGCCATGTTCAATATCCTGCACGACTATCTCGCGCTGTTTCTCGTCGGCAACTGGCCGCACGGCCCGCTCGGCGGGGTGTCGATCACGCTGATCATCTCGGCGCTGGGCCTTGTCGCCTCGTTTCCCATCGCGCTCGCGCTCGGTCTCGCGCTCGTCTCGCCGTTGCGCTGGCTGCGGCGCGCGGCCGGCGTATGGAGCCGCCTCGTGCGCGGCATCCCCTTGCTGATGCTGATTTTCTGGGCCTATTTCGCCGTGCCGCTCGTGGTGGGCGCGGAAGTCTCGGCGTTCACGACGGCGGTTTGCGCGATCATCGTCTATGAAAGCGCGTTCCTCGCGCAGATCGTGCGCGCCGGGCTCGAAGGCCTCTCGCTCGGCCAGATGGAGGCGGCGCGCTCGAACGGGCTGTCGTGGCTGCAAAGCATGCGCCACGTGCTGCTGCCGCAGGCGCTCACGAACATGCTGCCGTCCATCGTCAACCAGTTCGTGTCGATCATCAAGGCGACCTCGCTCGCCTATGTGATTGGCGTGCCCGAGCTGACCTACTCGGCCGCGCAAGTCAATACGATCACGCTCACGAAGCCGCTGCAGACTTTTCTCGTGCTCGCGGCATTCTATTTCGTGCTGTGCTTCGCCATTTCCCGCTTCGCGGGCCGGCTCGAGCGCCGCATCGCCCGCCGGCGCGCGGGCGTCGCATAACTTTCCCGGGAACGCCAGCCATGACCATGCTTGCATTCGAAAATGTGCATAAGCACTATGGGGAGCACCATGTGCTCAGGGGCATCGACGCGCGCGTCGAGCCGGGCGAAGTCGTGGTCGTGTGCGGGCCGTCCGGCTCGGGCAAGTCCACGCTCATTCGCACCGTCACGCGGCTGGAGGCGATCGGGCAGGGGCGTATCCTGTTCGAGGGCCGCGACGTGAATGCGCGCGAGGTGAAGATCAATCAACTGCGCGCGCGCATTGGCTTCGTGTTCCAGAGCTTCAACCTGTTCCAGAATTTGTCGGTGCGGCAGAACCTGATCCTCGGGCCGACGCGCGCGCTCGGCATGTCGCGCGACGAAGCCGTCGCGCAGGCCGAGACGCTGCTCGCGAAGGTGGGGCTCGCGCACAAGATCGACGCGATGCCGGCCAATCTCTCGGGCGGCCAGCAGCAGCGCGTGGCAATCGCGCGGGCGCTGGCGATGCGCCCGCCGCTGATGCTGTTCGACGAGCCCACCAGCGCGCTCGACCCGGAGATGGTGCAGGAAGTGCTCCAGGTGATGCGCGCGCTGGCCGGCGAAGGCCTCACGATGCTGATCGTCACCCACGAGATGGGCTTTGCGCGCGAGGTGTCGAGCCGCGTCTGGTTCATGGATCAGGGGCAGTTGCTCGAAGACGCGCCGCCCGAGCAGTTTTTCGCGCGGCCCGCGCACCCGCGCGCGCAGCGCTTCCTCCAGGACGTCGGCCGCGCGCCGTCGCTGGCGGCGGCCTGAATCCTCTTTCACCCTCAACCTTCCGGAGACTCCGAAATCATGTCCAGCCCCAACGCACAAAGCGCACAACGCCAGGCCGTCGTGGCCGACGCCATCGCCGCCATGAAAGCCGCGCTCGCGCCCGAGGGCGAAACGCGCGCGGCGCTGGCCGCCGTGCTCGAACAGGTGAAGTCGCTGGCCGCCCGCCGCGACCTCTGGCAGGAGGCAGACTTCGAAGCGCCCGACGCAAGCGAGATGCAGGCGCGCTACCTGATCCACGAAGACGCGGACCGCACCTATGCGCTTTACCTGAACGTCATGCGGCCCGGCAAGAAGATCACGCCGCACAACCATACGACGTGGGCCTGCATCGCGGCGGTCGAAGGCACCGAATACAACTACGTTTACCAGCGCACCGACGACGGCGCGACGCCCGGCGTGGGCACGCTCGAGAAGACCGGCACGGTCGTGGTGGAGCCGGGCACCGGCATCGCGCTGGCCGCCGACGACATTCACGCGGTGGAGATCAAGGGCGAAGCGCCGATCCGCCATCTGCACATGTATGGCCGCGCGCTGGAGACGCTCGACGAGCGCATCGCGTTCGATCTGGAGAAGGGCACCTGCAAGGTGATGGACATCGGCGTGAAGACGCGCCGCTAGAGATCGCCAGGGACGACGCCCGGCCAGCGCGCCGGGCGCAATCGAAAGCGCATGTAATCCCGCCTCGGCCGCGCCGTGCCCACATCTCCGGGCACGAGTTCGAAAATTGCTTTGGTATGCAAAATGAGTTCGCTTAATTTTCCGGAAAGATCGACACCATGACCTCGTTGCCACCCTCGTTCGTCGAAGCCGCCACGCTCAAGCGCTGGCTGCACGACGGCGCCGAGATCGCCCTGTTCGACGTGCGCGAGCACGGTCAGTACGGCGAGGCGCATCTCTTCTACGGCGTGCCGCTGCCGTACAGCCGGCTCGAACTCGATATCGCGCGCCTGGCGCCGCGCCGCTCGGCGCGCGTCGTGCTCTACGACACGGACTGCACGGTCGCGCCCGAGGCCGCGGCACGCCTCGCGGAGCTCGGCTATTCGGACGTGCATGTGCTGGCGGGCGGCACCCAGGGCTGGCGCGGCGCGGGCTACACGCTCTTTGCCGGCGTCAACGTGCCCTCGAAGACCTTCGGCGAGTTGGTGGAGATGGCGTGCCACACGCCGCGCGTGGGCGCGCGCGAACTGGCCGCCATGCGCGCGCGCGGCGAGGACGTGGTGATACTGGATGGCCGCCCGTTCGGCGAGTACCAGAAAATGACGATCCCCTCGTCGATCTGCTGTCCGAACGGCGAGTTGGGCTACCGCGTGCGCGAACTCGTGCCGGACCCGGCCACGCGCATCGTGGTGAACTGCGCCGGCCGCACGCGCAGCATCATCGGCGCGCAAACGCTCATCAATCTCGGGATTCCTAATCAGGTGATGGCGCTCGAAAACGGCACGCAGGGATGGTATCTGGAAGACTTGCCGCTCGAGCACGGCAGCACGCGCCGCTATCCCGACGCGGTTGCGCCGGCCGCGCTCGCGCCGATGCGCTCGGCGAGCGAGGCATTGGCCGAACGCTTCGCCGTGCCGGAAGTGGATGCCGCCACGTTTGCGCAGTGGGCCGCCGATCCGGCGCGCACGCTGTTCCTGTGCGACGTGCGCACGCCGGAGGAATTCTCGGCCGGGTCGCTCGCGGGTGCGCAGCATGCGCCGGGCGGTCAGTTGATCCAGGCCACCGATCAATACATCGGGGTCCGAAATGCGCGGATCGTGGTGTTCGACAGCGACGGCGTGCGCGCGCCCATCGTCGCGAGCTGGTTGCGCCAGTTGGGCCACGAGGCCTGGGTGCTGCGCGGCGGCCTCGCGAGCGGCGCGGCGTTGCCCGCCGCGCCGGCTGCGGTCGCGGCCACGCTGGAGGACATCGACGAAACGGCGCTCGCCGTCGCGCTGGGCGAGGCGCGCGTGCAGGTGGTCGATCTGCGCACGAGCATGGCTTACCGTCGCGCGCACATACCGGGGGCGCAGTGGGCGATTCGTCCGTGTCTGCTGAAGCTCGATCATGTGCTGGAGAAAGGCCGCGACGTCGTGCTCGTCGCTCAGGAGCGTGGCGTGGCGGAGTTGTTCGCCGCCGACTGGCGCCGCCGCCATCCGGGCGAAACCCGGCGCTTCCTGCTGCTGGCGGGCGGCTTTGCCGCGTGGACGCGCGCGGGCCGGTCCGCGCCCGCCACGCCGGACTTGCCGCGCGACGAGGATTGCATCGATTATCTGTTCTTCGTGCACGACCGTCACGACGGCAACAAGGCCGCGGCGCGCCAGTATCTGGCCTGGGAGACGGGCTTGCTCGCGCAACTCGACGACGCGGAGCGCGCGGCGTACCGCATCGGCGCCGGGGCGGGCGGCGCGCGCTGAAACCGAAACGCTCCTGAGCGCGCGGCTTCGCAGGCTCGCGCGCTTACCCC
>JAITTX010000352.1 GCA_031286755.1 Paraburkholderia sp. | reverse complement strand
TCGCTCGGCCCGCTCGGCTGGCCCGCATGGGTGGCCTGGGCGCTGATGTGCTGCGCCTACGCGCCGATGCTCGCGTACTATCGCCGCTCGCCGCTGTGGGCGCCGTTCCTGCCGCTCGTCGCGCTGTTCTATGTGGGCGCGACGTTCGCTTCGGCGTGGCGCTTCTGGCGCGGCAAGGGCGGGCAGTGGAAGTCGCGCGTGCAGGCGCCGGTGCAGGAGCGTTGAGGTGCTGCGCTGAGGCCGCATCAAGCGGGCGCCCAACGTATTTGACGTAAACACGATAAATTTAGCTTCTTCTGTTGTTGTGACACGCGCTCCGCCCTATCTTGCGCGATCGTGACGAACAGGAGCAGCAATGCCCGCGCAGTGCTTTTACAACCTCAATGGGCAACGCATGTCTACGCTGATGTGCGTTGGAATCGGTGGAATTGCGGCGTTTTCCGGGAGCGGCGTGAACACGAACAATCCGGCCGCAGTCGCGACCAAGGATTCAGGACCGTTACCCCCGGGCGTCTATTACATCGTGGCTCGCCAGAGCGGTGGCCGTATGGGATGGCTTTACGACTTCGTCAAGGACCAGGCCTCGGGTGTGCACCACAACGACTGGTTCGCGCTCTATCGCGACGACGGCCAGATTGACGACTACACCGTTATCAACGGCGTGCGGCGTGGCAATTTCCGTATTCATCCAAACGGGCGCGTTGGCCGTAGTGAAGGCTGCATCACCGTTGTTTCCCCCGGCGACTTCGTACGCTTGCGCGAGTGGCTTCTGGCGCAAAAGACGGGCGTTATCCCTCGCGCGGGCATTCCCTATTACGGCACGGTGACTGTGCGATGAAGCGCATCGCCCGCATCGTGCTCGCACTGTTATGCGCGCTCGCACTGACTCCGCTGGTGTTTCTCGCTCTCACCCGGATCGATGCGATCCCGGCGTGGCTATACAGCGAGCGGGGCTATGCCGCGCTCGATCCGCTCTTCGACCTGTTCGGGGCTGTGGGCGTCGAGGGGCATGAAGGGGTCATCGTGGGCGTTCTGCTCGTTCTGAGCTTCGCGATTTCCGGCGCTATCGTCGCGGCCGGCGCAGCGTTGCTGCGCCGCCGTTGCCGACCAACCCGGTGCTGACTGCTTGCCGCCGCGCCGCTTAGCGCTGCGTCAGCATCATGTACATCTGCACGACCATGTCCGGCGAGAACGTGAACGGCACCCAGCCATGACCCGTGTGGCGCACGACCAGCAGGCGGTCGCCGTTCGATTGCTTCTGCACGGCCATCATCGGGTTCTTCGTCGATGCGAAACGCCAGCCGGACGGAATCGCGGGCGGCGGCTCGGGCTGCATGGAGGCGCGCGCGTTCGCGAGTTCCTCGATCAACTGGCCCACCTGCTGCGGATGCAGCGACACCGTCTGGCCGCCGATCGTCATCGTGATCTCGTTCGCTGACGGCCGGCCCACTTCCAGCGTGACATTGCGGGCTTCGGCTTCCTGCGCGGGCTGTCCGGCTTGTTCGGCCTGCGTGGCGTCGGCCGGCGCGGTCTCGACCGCGACTTCAGCCGCGATGTCGAACGCATCGGCTTGCGGCGCTGCGGCTTCGGCTTGCGGCGCGTGCGCTGCCGCCGCCACGGCTGGCGGCTCGGCGTCGGCCTGTTTGGCGGGCGCTTGCGCGGCCGCTTCCGGCACGGCCGCCGCCTGGGTCTGTTCGGCTGCCGCCACAACGCTTGCGCAAGAAGCGAGCGCGGCGCTGACGGCCTGAATAAGCTGATCGACACCCACGTCGAGCGCGCCGATCTGATCTTGAAGATTCATGCGAGGCTTCTCTGGTAAGACCCGCGATTCTACCTACAGCGCAGGCGGGTGTCCCGCGCGACGTTGTAAGGAGGTCGCAACAAAAGTTGTAACAATTTGCTCTCGTCCCGGGCGGCGCGCGCCACAAGCCGCACAAAACCGCTCCGCGCGGCGCATGTGGCGCGACTCACTTCGCGCCCAGATACCCCGCCTCGCGGAACCAGGCGAGCGCGTCCTCGAGGCCTTCGCGATAGGGCCGCGCGCGATAGCCGAGTTCGCGCTCCGCTTTCGCCGACGTGAAGTACATCTTGTTCTTCGACATCTTGAGCGCGTCCACGGTCACGAACGGCTCGCGTTTCGTGAAGCGCGCCACGGCTTCGGCGCCCATGGCGAGCGGGTAGAGCGGCCAGCGCGGCAGCGCGATCGTGGGCGGCCTGCGGCCCACCATGCCCGCGATGTCGCCGAGCATCTGCTGCAACGGCAGGTTCTCGCCGCCGAGGATATAGCGCTCGCCAATGCGCCCGCGTTCGAGCGCGAGGAAGTGACCGTTCGCGACGTCGTCCACATGCACGAGATTCAGGCCCGTGTCGACGAACGCGGGAATCTTGCCCGTGGCCGCCTCCACGATGATGCGGCCCGTGGGCGTGGGCTTCACGTCGCGCGGGCCGATGGGCGTGGACGGGTTGACGATCACGGCGGGCAGACCGTCGCGCTCGATCATGCGCTCCACGGCGCGCTCGGAGAGCACCTTGCTGCGCTTGTACACGCCAATCGCCTGCTCGGCCTTGAGCGGCGAGGTTTCGTCGGCGGAATTGCCCGAACTCGTGACCTTGAGCGTGGCCACGCTGCTCGTGTAGACGATGCGCTCCACGCCCGCGTCGAGCGCGGCGCGCATGGTGGCCTCGGCGCCTTCGAGATTGGCGCGCTCGATCTCGTGCGGATCGGGCGCCCAGAGGCGGTAGTCGGCGGCCACGTGGAAGAGATAGCGCACGCCGTCGAGCGCCTTGCGCATCGAGGTGGCGTCGCGCATGTCGCCGGTGACGATCTCGGCGTCGAGCGCCTCGAGGTTCTTGCGCGGGCTCGTCGCGCGCACCAGCACGCGCACGGCGTAGCCCTTTTCCTGCGCGATGCGGGCGACGGCCGAGCCCACGAAGCCGGACGCGCCGGTGATCAGCACGAGGTCCTTGTTGGCGCGGGAGGTGTCGGTCATTCGAGATTCGCTTGTCTGTTTCGGTGGAGCGCACGGCGCGTGCGGCTGGCGTGGCACGGATTGTACGTGGCGCGCGGCGATGGGGTCACGGCGGCAGGCCTGGGCCATGGCGTCTACAATGCCGGGCGTGATGAATGCGCTGCGGAATGCACCGCGGAGCGCCCTGCGGGATGCATGGCAACGATGGGAGATCGAACGATGAGCGAACCGGATCTGGATGCACGGCTCGAAACGTATTACGTGCGCGTGCGCGGAACGGTGCAGGGCGTGGGCTTTCGCCACGCGACGGTGCGCCAGGCGCACGCGCTGCGCATTCGCGGCTATGTCGCGAATCTGGAGGACGGTTCCGTGGAGGCCGTGATCCAGGGCACGGCGAATCAGGTGGACCGCATGCTCTCATGGCTGCGCCACGGCCCGCCCCTGGCGCGCGTGAGCGCGGTGGAGAGCGAGGAGCGCCACACGGAAAAGCGCTACGAGCGCTTCGAGCAGCACTGAGTCCGCCCGAAGTCCGCTCGGCCCCGCAATAGCCTCACGCCGCGGCCAGCAGGCTTTCCGCGAACCCCCACTCCTTCTCCACCCACTGCCGCGTGCATTCGAATCCCGCATCGGCCGCGATCGCGGGAATTTCGTCGGCGTGGTACTTGTGGCTGCTCTCGGTCCAGATGGTCTCGCCCGCCTCGAGCTCGACCGCGAGCCGCGCCGCGCCCACCCGCGCCGTGACGCGGCGCCGCGCGCGCAAATGCATCTCCACGCTGCGCGCGTCGGGATTGAAGCGCGCGACATGCTCGAAGTCGTGCAGGTCGAAGTCGGCGTCGAGTTCGCGGTTGATGCGCGCGAGCAGGTTCAGATTGAACGCCGCGGTCGCGCCGATGGCGTCGTCGTAGGCGGCGATCAGCGTGGGCACGGGCTTCACCAGATCGGTGCCGAGCAGGAGCGTGTCGCCGGGGCGCAGCATCGCGCGGATGTCGCGCAAAAAGCGCGTGGCCGCGAGGCGCGCGAAATTGCCGATGGTGCTGCCGAGAAACAGCACGCACAGGCGCTCGCCGTGCTTGCGCTGGCGGCTCACCTCGGCCAGCCCGGCCAGATAGTCGCGCTCGTAGCCGACAATGGAGATGCGCTCGATGTCGGCCAGTTCGCGCCGGCATAGCTGCAAGGCGGTGCGCGAGATCTCGATCGGGCAATACGACGTGGGCGAGGTGGGGCGCTTGCGCGAGAGTGCTTCGAGAATGCGGCGCGTCTTGCGGCCGCTGCCGCTGCCGAGTTCGGCGACGATGACATCGGCGGGCAGCGCCTCGACGATTTCGTTCGCGTAGCGCGTGAGCAGCCGCTCTTCGGCGCGCGTGACGCCGTATTCGGGCAGCACGGTGATCACTTCGAACAGCGCCGAGCCGACTTCGTCGTAGAGATACTTCGAAGGCAGTTCTTTCTGTGGCGCGTGGGTGAGGCCGGCGCGAACCGCGTTGGCGAAATCGGCGGCGAAGCCGGAGAGGGCGTTCGACTGCAGGTTGGGACGGGACGCGGATTGGGTCATGCGCACTCCTGTGTGCGTTGGACGGCTGGCGGCCGGCGCGCTGAAGATCTGTGTCTCTGTTTCGCGCGCGGCCGCAGGGCGGCTCCTTGGCGAGATTTAAGTTCTAGCCCATGGCAGCAGGCATTTCACGGACTAAATTGCGGATCTCGCTGCTCGGGCAGAGGCCGCATTGCGCGTGCCCGCCGTTCCTGCGCGGCGCGCGGCGCATTACACTTCGCCTGACAGTGCGGCTTCGCAAGCCGCCTTTTATTCAATAGCCGATTCAAATGACAACGCTTTTTCCAGCACCCTCCGGGCTTTTCATGGAGGCCGGCAGGCGGTTCGCCGCGTCGTTCGCCGTGTTCGCCTTTAGCGCTCATATTCGCGCCCCGTTTTTTCGCTGCTTGCCCGGCGTCTTCACATGTCGGTGAACACTTACGAGCCGAGGCGCGGCATCACGCTTTCCGTGAGCGCGTCCACGCTGTTCGCGCTGATGTCCGCCTATACCCTGCTGCTCGCGCCGCTCGGCGGGCTCGACATCTTCGCGTGGCGCGTGATCTGGACCGCGCCGGGCGCGCTCGCGCTGGTGATCCTGCGCTCGCGCGCGCCGCAGCTCATGCAACTGGTGGTGCGCGCGTTCAAGGAGCCGCGCACCGCGCTCATGCTGGTGGGGAGCGCCGGGCTGCTCGGCATGCAGCTATGGGTGTTCCTCTGGGCGCCGCTGCACGGGCGCCTGCTGGAAGTGTCGCTCGGCTATTTCATGCTGCCGCTCGTGATGGTGCTGGTGGGGCGCTACTACTACCACGAGCGGCTCGAAGCGCTGCAATGGATCGCCGTGGCGTGCGCGGCGGTGGGCGTCGGGCACGAACTCTGGGTGACCCATGCGTTCTCATGGCCCACGCTGCTCGTCGCGCTCGGCTATCCGCCGTACTTCGTGCTGCGCCGCAAGATCCACGCGGATTCGCTCGTGACCTTCTCGGTCGAAATGGTGCTGCTGCTGCCGGTGGCCGCCATCGAAGTGCACGCGGGCGGCTCGCTCGCGCTGCTCGGCTCGCATGCGCTGCTGGCATGGCTGCTGCTGCCGGGGCTCGGCGTGCTGAGCACGGTGGCGCTCGCGTGCTACCTGAAGGCGAGCCGCCTGTTGCCGATGGCGCTCTTCGGCATCCTCGGCTATGTCGAGCCGGTGCTGCTCGTGGTGGTTTCCGTGGTGCTGCTGCGCGAGCCGTTCGGGCTGCGCGAGCTCGGGACCTATGTGCCGATCTGGATCGCCGTCGCGTTGACGGCGATTCATGGCGCGCGGCTGGTGCGGCTCGCGCGCTAGCGGATCACTGGCGGGCCATTAGCGAGCCACTAGCGAGCCACTAGCGAGCCACTATCGCGCCGCGTGCCCGCGCGGGGGATTGATGCGCGTCGGCCCCGCCTTGGCCTCGATGGCCGCGCGCAGGGCCGGACGCCAGCCTAGCCCGAACAGCGCCTCGGCGAGCACGAAGAGCGGGCCGATGACGAGCCCGATCAGGTCGTCGGCGAACGCGGGCTTGCGGTGCTCCCACGCGATGTGCCCGACGAACTGGAAGACCCACCCCACCACGAACAGCCCGATGCCGCCCGCGAGCCAGGCCGTCGTGCCTTGCTGCGCGAGCCACGCGCCGAACCCGAGGCAGAGCGCCGAGACGGCGGCCATCATGAGGCCGAGCGGCACGTCGAGCACGAGGTAATAGAGCGTCGCGGCGCCGAAGATGAACCACGCGGGCGAGAGCGGCCACGCGCCGAAGTGCCCCCAGACGGGGCGCGACAGCAGCACGGCGAGCGCGAGCACGATCATCGGGATGCCGATGAAGTGCGTGGCGATATTGCGGGCGTCGCGGTGGTATTCGGCGTACTGCGTGAGCTGATCGGTCAGGTTTCTCATGGCGGCCCCATTGTCTCCGGATCGATTATGACCCCGGGACGCGGCGAACGGGACAGCTTCGCGGCGCTGCGCGCCGGTGAAAGCGGGCGCGTGGATGCCCGCGCGGCGCCGGGTGTATCGACATTGATCGAGAGTATCAACATCGATACACCAGGCGAGGCCGCCCGCGCGAAAGCAGCGGGAGAAAGGAGACGCGGGAGCATGGCCGCGCCATTGCGGCCGCGCGCCGTTTGCGTCGACAATGACGCCGGCTTGCGATTGGCTTCACACAGGCTTGCGCAGCCGCCATTGCCGGAGCGCGCTTGCCGAGATACCCACAACCCCACGCCCCTGACCACCGTGGCGCTTTTCGATCCCGCTTCATGAACGACCGCGTCGTAGCCGCCTTCGATTTCGACGGCACCATCACCACGTCCGATAGTTTCCGCGCCTTCATGCTCGATGCCGCCGGCAGCGGGCGCTTCGCGCTCGCTGCGCTGCGCTGCCTGCCGTGGCTCGCCGGCATCGCGCCCGGCTGGGCCGACCGGGGCCGCACCAAGGCGCGCTTTCTCTACGCGGCGCTCGGCCCGGTGCGGCGCGAGGCGCTCGAAGCCGCCGCGCAGCGCTTCGTCGACACGCGCCTGCCCGGTTTGCTGCGCCCCGAGATGCTCGCGCGCGTTCGCGAGCATCAGGCGCTCGGGCACGAGGTGGTGCTCGTGAGCGCGTCGCCTTCGGTGTATCTGCGCAAGTGGGCGGCGGGCGTGGGCATTGGCACGGTGCTCGCGAGCGAGCTGGAATGGCGCGATGGGGCCTACACTGGACGCCTTGCGGGCCGCAACTGCTGGGGCCCGGAAAAGGTGGCCCGGCTGCGCGCATGGTGGGGCGAGCACGCGCCCGCAACGCTCTACGCCTATGGCGACAGCCGTGGCGACCGCGAAATGGCCGAGCTCGCGAATCATGCATGGATACGCGGCGAAGCGCCACTGCCGCCGCTTGTCGCCACGGGCGGCTTTGGCGCGGCGGCCTGAACATTCATCGGGTGCCGCGCGGCGCGCACCCCCGACCCGAGTACAAAGAGAGAAGGAGACACGCGCATGAACGGACAATGGACCCAGGTGAAGTCGCGCGACGGCGGCGAGTTCCGCGCCTACACGGCGCTGCCGCCCGAAGGCAGCGGCCCGGGCCTCGTGCTGCTGCAGGAGATCTTCGGCGTGAATGCGTATATGCGCGCGATGGCCGACCGTTACGCGGAAGAAGGCTACGTGGTGATGGTGCCCGACCTGTTCTGGCGGCTCGAGCCCGGCGTCGATCTCGGCTACGAGGGCGCCGACATGGCGACGGCGCTGGAACTGCACGACCGCTTCGACGTCGATCTCGCGATGGAAGACGTCGCGCAGACGCTGGCCGCGCTGCGCGCGCATCCTTCGCAGCGCGGCAAGGTGGGCGCGCTCGGCTATTGCCTGGGCGGGCGGCTCGCGTATCTGGCGGCGGCGCGCACCGACGTCGATTGCGCGATCGGCTATTACGCCGTGGGCCTCGAAGGCTACCTGAACGAAGCCGCCACGATCCGCTGCCCGCTCATGCTGCATTTCGCGGCGGAAGACGGCTGGTGCGACGCGGCCTCGCGCACGCGCATCGAAGCCGCGCTGGCGGGCAAGCCGGGCGTCGAGCTCTACACCTACCCTGGCTGCGACCACGCGTTTGCCTCGCCGGCGCGGCCGCAATACGACAAACCCGCCGCGATGATGGCGTACTCGCGCTCGCTCGCCATGCTGCGCCGCGTGCTGGGCCCCATCTACGACTTCAACGCGCTGTGGGAGGAGCACTGCTACCACGAGTTCGTCACGCGCAACCCCAGCGACGTCATGCCGACGATGGTCGCGCAGCCCTACGTCAACCACATTCCGACGATGACGGGCGGCGTGGGCCACGACGAGCTCAAGCGCTTCTACACGCATCACTTCGTGCATTCGAATCCCGCCGACACGCGCCTGATCCCAATCTCGCGCACGATCGGTTCGGACCGCGTGGTGGACGAATTCATCTTCTGCTGCACGCACGACCGCGAGATCGACTGGCTGCTGCCGGGTCTCGCGCCCACCGGCAAGTACTTCGAGGTGCCGATGCTCGCCGTGATCTGCTTTCGCGGCAGCAAGCTCTACAACGAGCACATCTATTGGGACCAGGCTTCGGTGCTCGCGCAGATCGGCGCCATCGATCCAGCCGGGCTGCCCATCGCGGGCGCCGCGAGCGCGAAGAAGCTGCTCGACGAAACGCTGCCGTCCAACACGCTCATGAGCGCGTGGAAGACGAGCGAAGGCAAGCCGTTTTGAGGCGTGGTCCGGGGCGTGGCCGGCGCGCGCCGCGCGCTTTGGCCGGCGCGGCGATGCCCTGGCGCGGCGATCCCTTAGTCAGTTAAACGGATTGTCGACGACGCCGGGCTTCGCGTCCGGCTCGTCCTTGACCTGCGCGGGCAGGTGCGCATCGGCCTGGAGCTTTGCGACCACGCTGTCGAGCGCGGCCTTCAGCGCGAGCGCGGCGGCCAGCCCGCGCTTGTCGCGCGTGAGTTCGAGCGTGCCCGAGAGCGTCACGCGCGTGGTGCCGTTCGTGAGCGTGAGCGCGTCGCCTTGCACGTTCAGGACGTCGTCGTCGTTTGCGTATGCGTCGAACACCTTCAGTTCCTCCTTGAGCATGATGCGTGAGCGGCACGAGGCCGTGCCGCGCGGGCTCGCATTATAGAAAATGTGAAGCCTTCGTTGCGGGTGCCGCGCCGCCTGTCCTTCACATTGACGTGAGTCAGAACTGGCTCGCGAATCCGCTGCGCTTCGCGGCAAACCCATGATCATGACGCACCTGCGCCGCACGGCGCAGGCATCCCCGCAGGTCGAACAAGGAGTGCGTCATGGGAATTCTAGACAAGGGTGCCGAAATCGCCGGCGCGCGCGGCCGGCCAGCGAGCCCGACGATGCGGCTCCCGCGCTTGCCGCGCGTGCCGCCTGCGCCGCGCGCACGCGCGACGGCGATCACCGCCGCGCTCGTTGCCGTGTCTGTCACCGCTTCCGTCACGATGCTTGGCGCCTGCACGGTCACGCCGTGGCATTCGTCGGCGTCCGTGGGCGCCGATGCACCCGTTGCCGCCAGCGAGGCCGTCACGCCTTCGTCCACCGCGAGCGCAGCGCCGATCGAAACGCAGGCTCCGGCCGTCGTTGCCGAAGTGCCGCCGTCGGGTGCCGCCGCTGGCTTTTATCGCGTCAAGGCCGGCGACACGCTGAGCCGCATCGCCGCCGCCCATCAGCAACGTGCCGCCGATATCGCCGTCTGGAACAAGCTGCACGCCTCGGGCATGGTGAAAGCGGGGCAATTGCTGCGCGTTGCGCCGCCCGCGAAGGCATCTGCAACGGCGTCCGAGGTGGAATCCTCTGCGGCGCCGGGGAAAGGCCTGACGTCTTCGTCCGCGCCGGTTGCGCCAGCAGCACCTTCCGCGCCGCCGCCCGCCGCTTCGACGTCTTCACATGCCGCATCTTCGGCGCCAGCGCCCGCAGCCTCGAACGCGCCCGCGCAGCCTGCCGGCGCGCGCGCCAATGCGCGCCTCGCGTGGCCGGTGAGCGGGAGCGTCGTCACACCGTTCGCGCCGGGCAAGTCGCGCAGCATCGTCATCGCGTGCGCGCCGGGCGCGCCCGTGAAGGCGGCCGCGGCGGGCCGCGTGGTGTATGCCGGCAGCGGCATGAAGGGCTACGGCAAGCTCGTCATCGTCAAGCACGACACGCATCTGATCACCGCCTATGGCCGCAACGGCAGACTGCTCGTGAAGCAGGGCGACACCGTGAAGCTGGGCCAGCAAATCGCCACGAGCGGCGCGGACGCCGCGGGCGTGGGCGCGCTGCTCTTCGAGGTGCGCGAGAACGGCAGGCCGGTCGATCCCGTTGCGCAACTGCCGCGCAAGCAGCCGTAGTTGGCTGTAGTTCGCCGTCATTGAATGGGCGTGCAAAAAAAAATGAACAGAAGGCAATTTCTTGCCGCGGGCGGCCATGCGGTGTCGGTGGTGCCGCTCGCTTCGCTTACGTCGCTTACGTCGCTTGCGTCGCTTACGTCGCTGACGATGCTGGGCGCTTGCACCACGACCGGACCCGCCAATGCGGCCGATGCCGCCGATGCAGCCGAAAAGAATGCCCGCTTGCGCCGCGAGCTCGACGCGGGGGTCGACGCCGCGCTGGCGCGGCTCTATGGCACGGTGCAGGGCTCGCGCGAGCTGGTGGGCAAGTCCAGCGCCGTGCTGGTGTTTCCCGAGGTGATGGGCGCGGCCTTTGGCGTGGGCGGCGAGTACGGACGCGGCGCGTTGCGCGCCGGGGGCCGCTCGGTGGGCTATTTCAGCACCACGGCCGGCTCGCTCGGCTTCCAGATAGGCGCGCAATCGCGAGCCATTTTCTATGCCTTCATGACCCAGGGCGCGCTCGCGCGCTTCAAGCGAAGCAGCGGCTGGAAGGCGGGCGCGGACGCCACCGTCGCGCTCGTGAAGATGGGCGTGAACGGCCAGATCGATACGGCCACGGCCGTCAACCCGATCGAGGCTTTCGTGCTCACCAATGCCGGCCTGATGGCGGGCGCCTCGCTCGAAGGCTCGAAGGTTTCGCGGCTGTATCTGGAGTAACGAAGTAGTGAACGGTGCCGCGCCGGCGCCCGCCAGTCCTTACCAGCCCCACTTGCGCACGGCAAATGCGCGGCCGTTGAACGATACCTTCTGCTGCGCGGCCACGTTCGCGGGAATGCCCGGGAACGCTATGCCGCTTTGCGCTTCGAGATCGCGCACCGAGCGCAGTTCGTAGCGCTCGTCGCTCGTGTTGCTGGCGACGACGGCGAACGCGAGCTGCTGCGAGGGCACGTACACCACCTTGAAGATTTGCGTGGGCACCAGCACGCGCGACGCGCCGATCGTCTGCAATTGCGCGCCCGTGAAGAGCGGCCCGGTCACGACATAGGCGTCGCCGTACTTCGTCGCGAGCTTGCGCACCGCCGTTTCGATGTGCGACCACAGCCGCTGATTATTCTCGCGATTCTGCGGCACGATATTCGCGAGCGAGAACGACTCGGCCATCGCCTGCGGGTTCCAGCGGTTGCCCGCGGGGCTCATGTGGCCGCGGTCGAAGCCGCTGCGCTTGTAGTCGGCGAGCGTCGCGCCATCGCCATCGGGCAGACGGTTGTCTTCGAAGAAGCGGTTCGTGCGCGTCATGTCCTTCGCGGCTTCGAGGTGGTCGCGCGTGATGTGCTCCGCCGACCAGAGCGGGCCGTGCGTGACGCCCGAGTGCAGCACCACGTAGTCGGAGTAGCAGAGCATGTGCGTTTTCGGCGCCATGCGCGGGTTGCTGAGCGTGGGGAACTGGCCGTCGGGAACGAACTGGGTGCAGGCGGATGTGGCAGACGCGGCGAGCGCATGGCCGGCAAGGGCCAGGGTCAGGGTGAGGCAGGCAAACAGCTTCTTCATCGGCAAATCAGCGAGTCGGGAATGGCCAGGGAGCGCGAGCGGCGCGTGTCGTGCGCGTGTCGTCGCGTTCCTGAAAGGGCGTGTAAGGGCGTGAAAGTATAGCGGGCGCGTTCCCGCGCGGCCATATCCGGGGAGCGCGCGCTGTATGCCTGGTGCCGCGTGATGTGGATGACAAGCGCGGATCACAAGCACTTGCGATGTGCGCGGTCACTGACTCGTGCCGAGCGTGTTCGATCTGTGCGAGCGGCAAAAACAATGCGGCGCCGCCGGAAGGGCGACGCCGCAAGACGAGAAGAGCGTTACGGGAGCGAAGCGCGCCAGCCTGGCGCGATGCTTTCAGCCCGCGAACAGCGCGTTTTCGGCGTGGACCGCCTGGCGGTCCACGGCCTGCAGACGCCATTGGCCTTCCATGTGCGCGTGCGAGGTTTCGCACGACCACGTGGCGTCGCCGTGCGCCGAGCTGATTTCCTGGCGGCGGTTCACGTGCAGGCCGCGCAGGGTGCAGAGGGGGGAATTGTCGAGCGGCGCGCAGAGCGCCGTTACACCGTTTGAATCGCGCATCTCGCCCCAGGCGGGGAGGTCGATGCCTTCGTGCGACTCGCGCGACCAGCGTTGCTGGTCGGTGTCGAGCCAGAGCACGGCGTAGTCGTGATTCACGGTCGGATCCGGACCGTTGATCAGAATGGTCAGTCGCATGTGAGCTCCGAAATGGCTTCGAAAGGGCGCGCTGGGCGGGCGCGCGAATCTGGCCGAAGTCCTAGTGTAGGACGGATGAATCGGTGTTCAAGGCGTTTATTCATATACTGGGATAGACCGGTCGCACAGGCCGGCTGCATAAGGCGTTCAGCGAGTGCGGCACGATGTCGCCCGCGCGAAGCGGCTGCCGATGAGCGGCCGGTGAATGACCGACTGAGCGGCCGGTCGGACATCGACCGAGCGCGGGCCGATCGGGCGGCTATCGGCGGGATTGAAAATCACAATTGGGAACACAAACGACATTTCCTAGATTGATAGAGCGGCGTAGTCCGCGCTCATGTCCTGCTGCACCGCACGAAGATGCGCAGCGCCGCGTCCCCCCAAATCCGGAAGATTGAAGGAGGCACAGATGGCACAGCTCAAAGGCTCCAAGACGGAACAAAACCTCAAGGACGCCTTCGCAGGCGAATCGCAGGCGAATCGCCGTTACCTCTATTTCGCGGCCAAGGCCGACGTGGAAGGCCAGAACGACGTGGCCGCGCTGTTCCGCTCGACCGCCGAGGGCGAAACCGGCCACGCGCACGGCCACCTCGAGTATCTGGAAGCCGTTGGCGATCCAGCCACGGGCCTGCCCTTCGGCAGCTCGCGCCTGAACCTGCAATCGGCGATTGCGGGCGAAACGCACGAGTACACCGACATGTACCCGGGCATGGCCAAGGTCGCGCGCGACGAAGGCTTCGACGAGATCGCCAACTGGTTCGAGACGCTCGCCAAGGCGGAACGCAGCCACGCGAACCGCTATACGAAGGCGCTGGACGCCCTGGCCGATTAAAGGGCCATCGCGTACTCGCGGCCGGCCGCTCAGGCAGGCCGTGCACGCCGCGCGCGGGAAGCGCGCGCGTGCGTTCGTGCGTGCCGACGCGCGAACGCTCCCTCATAACCAGAAGAAACAACTAGAACAGGAGACGTCATGCCCCACAAGGAAGGCAGTCTCGAGGCGCCGACCCGCCACCCGCTCGACTGGCGATCCGACGCGTTCTACGACCAGGCGCAGCTCAACACCGAGCTCGCGCGCGTGTTCGACATCTGCGCGGGCTGCCGGCGTTGCGTTTCGCTCTGCGGCGCGTTTCCGGCGCTCTTCGATCTCGTCGACGAAACCGACACCGGCGAAGCCGAAGATGTCGACAAGGCCCAGTTTTCGAAAGTGATCGACCAGTGCTATCTGTGCGACCTCTGCTACATGACGAAGTGTCCCTATGTGCCGCCGCATCCGTGGAACGTGGATTTTCCGCATCTGATGCTGCGCGCGAAGGCCATTCATTACCGCAACGGCGAAGTGCAATTGCGCGACCGCGTGCTCTCGAACACCGACGCGCTCGGCCATCTCGCGGGCATTCCCGTGGTCACGCAAACCGTCAACGCGGTGAACGGCACGAAGGCGATGCGCGCCGTGATGGAAGACGCGCTCGGCGTGGACCGCCACGCGTGGCTGCCCTCGTTCGCCGCGCGCAAATTTCGCGGCGCGGCGCGCAAGGCCACGGCGAGCGAGGTGCGTGACGGCGAGCGCACGCCGGGCAAGGTGGCGATCTACGCCACCTGCTACGTGAACTTCAACGAGCCCGGCATCGGCCACGACCTGCTGGCGGTGCTCGACCACAACGCCATTCCCTATGTGCTGGTGAAGAGCGAGGCGTGCTGCGGCATGCCGCTGCTCGAACAGGGCAACCTGGAGGGCGTGGCGAAGAAGCAGGCCGAGAACATGCCGGTGCTCGCGCAATACGCGCGCGAGGGCTACGCGATACTCGGCGCGGTGCCCAGTTGCGTGCTGATGTACAAGCACGAGTTGCCGCTGATGTTCCCCGACGACGCCGACACGCGCGCCGTGAGCGAAGCGTTCTGGGACCCGTTCGAATACTTCGTGGCGCGCAACCGCGACGGCTTGCTGAAGACCGATTTCCGCACACCGCTCGGCAACGTCTCGTATCACGTGCCTTGCCACGCGCGCGTGCAGAACATCGGCCGCAAGACCTCGGACCTGCTCTCGCTCGTGCCCGAAACGAAGGTCAACGTGGTGGAGCGCTGCTCCGGGCACGCGGGCACCTTCGGCGTGAAAAAGGAATTTCACGCCATGGCGATGAAAATCGGCACGCCCGTGTTCAAGCAGATGGCGCAGGGCGAGCCCGATTTCATCTCATCGGACTGCCAGCTCGCGGGGCATCACATCGCGCAGGGCATCGACGAGAACAAGCTCGGCAACGCGCAGGGCGGCACGCCGCTCGCGCACCCGCTCACGCTGCTGCGCCGCGCCTATGGAATTTGATGAGGATAACCATGTAAATGGGGTCCGGCGTGTCATGCCGAACATCGGGCCGGACCGAAGCATTCACGCATGAGGCACACTTGATGACGATCGCAAGAAACTCGCTGCTCTCGCTGGAAGCCTATGCGAAGCAGCGCACCGAGATGCGCAACCGCATCATCGAGCACAAGAAGCGCCGCGCCGTGGCGCTGGGCAATCACCTCACCTTTCTCTTCGAGGACGAAGCGACCATCCGCTATCAGATCCAGGAGATGCTGCACATCGAGAAGATCTTCGAGGAAGACGGCATCCAGGGCGAGCTCGACGCCTATCTGCCGCTCGTGCCGAACGGCAGCAACCTGAAGGCCACCCTGCAGATCGAGTACGAGAACGAGATCGAGCGGCGCGCGGCGCTTGCTCGGCTCATCGGTATCGAAGACCGCGTGTTCCTGCAAGTGGACGGCGAGCCGCCCGTCTACGCCATCGCCGACGAGGATCTCGAGCGCGACAACGCCGAGAAGACCTCGGCGGTGCACTTCGTGCGCTTCGAGCTAACGCCGCAAATGAAACAGCGCCTGCGCGAAGGCGCGGCGCTCGCGATCGGCTGCGATCATCCGAACTATCGCGTGCCGAACCGGATCATCGACGGCGAGGTGCGCGAATCGCTCGCGAGCGATCTCGATTGAGCCGAAGCCGCGCTCGACGTCACATTCGACGCCGCATTCGAGGTCCCGCGCGCCTCACACGTTCTTGCGATACATGACGAAGCCGGGTTTCTCGGCCACGCCGTCGTAAAGGCGCATGGCCGTGCGATTCGTCTCGTGCGTATGCCAGTAGACGCGCGCGGAGTTCGCCGCCTTCGCGTGCGCATAGACCGCTTCGATCAACGCGCGCCCCACGCCCTTGCCGCGTGCGTCCTCGCTCGTGAAGAGATCCTGCAGATAGCAGATCGGGCCATCGAGCGTGGTGCTGCGATGGTAGAGAAAGTGCACGAGGCCCACCACGCGCTCGCCTTGCAGCGCGACGAAGGCGTGCATGGGCTCGTAGCCGTCGAAGAAGCGCGTCCACGTGATGTGCGTGAGCGCCTCGGGCAGCGCGGTCGGGCCGGAGCGGCCATAGAAGTGGTTATAGCCGTCCCAGAGCGGGCGCCATGCGTCGTAGTCCGCGGGCGTGACGGGGCGCACGTGAATTGTCGGGCTCAAATTCGTTCTCCTTGGGTTCGTGTGTTCGTATCGGTGCCGATGCCGTTAGCGTTGCGCCGCACAGTCGGTCAGCGCCTGGAGCGCCTGTTCGCGGCGCAATGCGTCCGGTGAATGCAAGGCGCTCGCGGCGT
>JAITTX010000401.1 GCA_031286755.1 Paraburkholderia sp. | reverse complement strand
GCCCCGGCTCAAGTTTCGCCCCGCTGCGCCGATAAACCGTCGAGGCCTGCATTGGCGCGACAGACAGGCACCGCGAGGAATATACCGGGGCAATCACAATGGGGCACATCACCCTCAATCTCAAGGACGAAACGCTTGCGTCGTTGCGCAAGGATTTCGACGCGTTCCTGCGCGTCTCGCTCAAGCTCGACCCGCAATTCCTCACGCCGTCGTTCGAGGACTTCCTGCGCGCGAAGCTGCTCGACAACATGACGCCGCTCACCGAGCAGGCCGTGCAGCGGCTGTTGCAGGGCGGCCAGTACGCATGGGCCAAGCGCACGCTCGACAAGGAGTTCCCGGAAGTCGTATCGATCCTGCTGCGCCAGGCGGGCGAATTCGGCTTTGGCTTTGCGTCGCGGCCCGAGTGGACACCCGACGAGCTCTCGAAGCAGTGCCGCGAATGGGCCGCCGCGATCGTCAACGAGGCGCGCGCCGACGAGGCGCTGATCGACCCGCTCGCCGCGCAGATCAAGTCCGGCGTACAGGACATCCAGACGCTGGAGGAGTCCATGCAGACGCCTGCGTGGCGCCTCGCCGAGTCGGTGCGCCAGCGCGTCTACGAAGCGAAGATCGGTTGCGAGCAGGCGAGCGGCAGCCTCGCGCGCGAGCGCCTGGGCGAGTTGCGCGGCCTGTTGCGCCTCGCCATCGCGCACGGCACATTCCAGAAACAGGAAGCGCAGCAGATCATGGAGTATCTGCGCTTGTTGAAGCCGGAAATTTTCGTCGAGGAACCCGACGACGTGTTCACGCGCTTTGCGGCCTGGCTGCGCAACTTCTTCGTGCCTCCGCAGAAGAATCAGGCGCGCGGTTGAATCGCCCGGGACAAATCCGCCCAAAACCGGGCTCGCCCGAGGCCGCGCGGCGCAAGCACCACCCGCGCGCCGCGCGCAAGCCTCTCCCTACTCCCACATCTTGCGCAGCTTCGCGCCGATCTCGACTTTCGCGCGCGCTGCGGCGGCCAGCCCCGCCGCGCTCGGCGCGCTCGCCACGGGCGCGGGGGGCCAGGCGCGCGACTCGAAGAGCGGCAGCATCTGCGCCGCGATGAAGCGCGTGCGCGACGCCCACACGTGACGGTCGCCGCTCGCGGCCTGGTTGTGCACGTAAAAGCGCTGCGGCACGACGATGTGCAGATCCTCCTTCGCGCGCGTCATCGCCACGTAGAGCAGACGCCGCTCCTCTTCGAGTTCTTCGTCGCTGCCCGCGCCGAGATCGGACGGAATGCAGCCGTCCACGCCATTGAGCACGAACACATTGCGCCACTCCTGGCCCTTGGCCGAGTGGATCGTCGAAAGAATCAGATAGTCCTCGTCGAGGAGCGGATCGGCCGATTCGGCGCTGGTGGCGTCGGGCGGGTCGAGCGTGAGCTCCGTGAGGAAGCGCTCGCGCGACGCATAGGTGCTCGCGATGCTCTCCATCTGCAGCAGGTCGGCCAGACGCGCCTGCGCATCCTCGTGATTGCGCTCGAGATGCGGCTCGTACCAGCGCCGCACGCGCTCGAACTCGGCGGGCCAGGGCGTGGCGCGCTCACCGAGCGCCCCCACGAGCGCCGCGAACGCGGGCCAGTCCTCGGCCGCGCGCGGCGGCGGCGCGAATGCGGCGAGCGCCTGCGCGGCACGATACGCGCCCGTGCAGGCCGCGACCTGATCGAGCAGGCGCGCCGCCGTCGCGGGCCCGACACCGGGCAGCAGTTGCGTCACGCGAAAGCCCGCCACGCGGTCGAGCGGATTCTCGGCCCAGCGCAGCACCGCGAGCACGTCCTTCACATGCGCGGCGTCCAGAAAGCGCAGGCCGCCGAACTTCACGAACGGAATATTGCGGCGCGCGAGTTCGATCTCGAGCGTCGCGCTGTGGTGCGCGGCGCGAAACAGCACGGCCTGCTGCTTGAGCTTAATGCCGCCCTCGCGCGCCTCCAGGATCTGCTCGACGACGTAGCGCGCCTGGGTGGCCTCGTCGGCGACCGTGACGAGGCGCGGACGCTGCTGCGACGCGCGGTCGGTCCACAGGTTCTTGGTGAAGCGCTCGGCGGCGGCGTCCATCACGGCGTTCGACGCCGCGAGGATCGGCCCGGTCGAGCGATAGTTGCGCTCGAGCGTGACCTGGCGCGCGGGCGGATCGAACTGCGCGGGGAAATCGAGGATGTTGCGCACCGTCGCGCCGCGAAACGAGTAGATGGCCTGGGCGTCGTCGCCCACGACCGTGAGGCCGCGCCCGTCGGGCTTGAGCGCGAGCAGGATCGACGCCTGCAGGCGGTTGGTGTCCTGATACTCGTCGACGAGGATATGGTCGAAACGCCCCGCCAGATCGGCCGCGATGGCCGGCTCCGCAGCCATGTGCGCCCAGTAGAGCAACAGGTCGTCGTAGTCGAGCACGTTCTGCTTCTGCTTGGCGTCCACGTAGGCCGCGAACAGCGCGCGCAATTGCGGCTCCCATTCGAGGCACCAGGAGAACGAGCGCGCGAGCACGTTCGCGAGCGAGTCGCCCGTGTTGACCACGCGCGAATAGATCGCGAGACACGTCGACTTGGCGGGAAAGCGCTTTTCCTTCGCCGATAAGCCCAGCTCGTGGCGCACGAGGTTCATGAGATCAGCGGAGTCCTCGCGGTCGTTGATCGTGAACGCGGGCGAGAGGCCGATCTGCTCGGCGTACTCGCGCAACAGGCGCGCGCCGATGCCGTGGAAGGTGCCCGCCCAGGTGAGCCCCTGGGCGAGGGCCGCCGCGGCGCCCGAGACCCCCGCCGCGATGCGCGAAACGCGCCGCGTCATCTCCTGCGCCGCGCGGCGCGAGAAGGTCAATAGCAGGACGCGGTGAGGATCGGCGCCATTGGCGACCAGATGCGCGACGCGGTGCGCGAGCGTGTTGGTCTTGCCCGAGCCCGCGCCGGCGATCACCAGTAGCGGCGCCGGCAGCGCTGCACCCGGCGCGAACGCCTGCGGCCCGCCATGCTCGACCGCGGCGCGCTGGGCGTCGTTGAGCTTCGCGAGCCAAGGCGCCGCTTCGGGCGCGGCATCGCTCGTGCGGGGGGAATCGGCGAGGGAGACGGTGGACACGGCGGGCGCGGAGGCTATCCGGTGAGAGGTGGAAGGATCGGGCCGCATCACACATTGGCGGGCGCGGCGACGCATACTGTATATCCATACACCCCACGCCCGCAAGCGACGATCTTGCAGCGATCTGGCGCTATTCAGTGCCGAATTTCCGCCCCGCGCGCGGCGCACCCTGTCCGCCTGCTCCCACAAAGCAAAGCGGCGGCGCCCGCTTCCGGGCACCGCCGCTTCACGTTCTGCACAGGCCGGCGCCGGGGCGGGCGCCGATATCGATGGAGGTGCCTCATCGAGCCCGGCCACACGCATCGCGCGGCGGCTGTCGGGACACCTTATTCCGAAGCCTCGCCGCCCGGCTTCTGAGCCGACTGACCGCTCATCTGATCCATCATCTCCGACTTGTTGGCTTGATGATCGGCCTTGCGGTTGATCTTCGCGTCCTTCACCTGCGACTTGTACTGCGACTTGGCCTGCTTCTTCGTCGAGCTGTAATCCGCTTTCGCCGACTTCTTTGCGCTGCGGTATTCGGCGTTCGCCTCGGCGTCGGCGTTGCGCTTTTGCACCAGCGGATCAGCCGGCTGCGCCGCGCTCAAGTCTTGCGGCGCGGGCTGCGAGATGCCCGCGGCTGCCGGCGCCTGGCCCGGCGTCACGGCGTGCGGGGTCGCGGGCGCCATGGTCGGGGCGGCCGAAGGCACGGCCGCGGGCGCCTCGGCGCCGGGCTGCGCCGCGCCCTGCGCGAAGGCGCCTTGCGCGAAAATGGCGGCGGTGGCAAGAGCAGTACCGGTGAGCAGCTTGCGAATATGAGTCATGGCGTATCCTCTTTGCAGTAGTTCCGGGATTCCCGCCGCCACGGCCGAAGCCCGCGTGCGGCGCGAATGTGTCCCGACTCCATCCGATGAAGCCGCGTCGTATGACCGATGCGGCGTTCTCGTTTCGGGGTGAGATCATTTTCATCTGAAGATCGCCGCCAGGTCTCCCGACGTTACGCAACGTTTCATCTTCTTACGAAATCATGACATCTGGCCCCGAGAAGTAACGGCCACCCGCTCGCCCGGCATCGCTTATGATGCTCACCCTTCGCGCGCCCTGCCCGGCGCGCACCTGACTCCCGTTTGTGCCATGCCCAATCTCGATTTCACTCTCACCGGCGACTACGTCGAACTCCACAACCTCCTGAAGATCACCGGTCTCGCCGACAGCGGCGGCTCGGCCAAGCAGATCGTCGCCTCGGGCGCCGTGAAGGTGGACGGCGAAGTCGAGCTGCGCAAGACGTGCAAGATCCGCGCGGGCCAGTCCGTGCTGCTCGGCGACACGCGCATTGCCGTGCGCGAAGCCGGATGATTGAAATAGGTTCGAAAGCGAATGCACCATCCGGGTGCTTTTTGTCCGAAAGAAGGGTAATCTCGCATTGAGTTTCCCATCTCGACACAAACGCACTTTTTGAACGCGCGGCGCGATTTATCGCGCCGCGCTTGCTTTTCATGACCCGACCCACTGCCCCCGCCGACCGGCCGAGCCGCGCCATCGCCCCGCCCTCGCTCAAGCGCCACGCTGCCGACACCGCGCGCCTCGCCGCGCCGCTCGCCATCGCCCAGCTTTCGCAGATGGCCATGAGCGTCACCGACACCGTGCTGCTCGGCTCGCTGGGCGCGGGCGCGCTGGCGGCGGGCGGGCTCGGCGCGAACCTGTTCTTCGTGGTGGTGACGGTGCTGCAGGGCGTGCTGACCTCGGTGAGCGTGAGCGTCGCGCAGGCGCGCGGCGCCGATGATCTGCATCGTGTGCCGCACATCTACTGGACCGGCTTCGCGCTCTCGCTGCTGCTGGCCGTCCCCGCGTTCGCGCTGCTGTCGTTCGCGGGGCCGCTGCTGGTCGCGCTCGGCGAGCCGCCCGTGCTCGCGCATCAGGTGGGCGAGTACGCGGCCGTGCTGCGCTGGGGCGCGCCCGCCAGCCTGATCGGCGTGGGCCTGATGCGCTCGTTCCTGCCCGCCATCGGCGCGGCGAAGCGCCTGCTGTGGATCTCGATCATCAGCGTGTTCTTCAACGGCTTCCTGAACTACGGGCTGATTCACGGCGCGTGGGGCCTGCCGCGCCTCGGCTTTCTCGGCTCGGCGGTGGCCACCGCGATCACCGTCTGGCTCACCACGCTCGTGCTGATGGGGCTGCTGCACCTGCGACCGTCACATCAGCACTTCGTGGTTGCGCGGCGGCCCACCGCACCGCTGATGGGTGAGCTCTTCGCCATCGGCTGGCCCGTGGCCATCACCTACGCGGTGGAATCGATGCTCTTTCTCGCCACCGGCCTGCTGGCCGGCCTGCTTGGCGCGATGCCGCTCGCCGCGCACCAGATCGCGCTGAACGTGGCTTCGGTGATGTTCATGGTGCCGCTCTC
>JAITTX010000332.1 GCA_031286755.1 Paraburkholderia sp. | reverse complement strand
AGCTCCGGAAATTCGAGCGCCGCGCGTTGCGCGAGCGTGGCGAATTCGGTGTCGACGATGAGCGCCTTCGCCTCGCCGTGACGCAGCATGAACAGCATGGTCGCGACGTCGAGCCGCGTGTTGAGCGTATTGAGCACGGCGCCCGCCATCGGCACGCCGAAGTGCGCCTCGACCATGGCCGGGATGTTGGGGAGCAGCACCGCGACGGTCTCGCCGCGCGCGATGCCCGAGCGCTCGAGCGCGCTCGCGAGGCGCCGCGTGCGCGCGTAGGTCTCGCGCCAGTTGCGCCGCACCGTGCCGTAGACCATGGCGGGGCGCTCGCCATACACCTCGGCGGCGCGCGCAATGAAGTCGATGGGCGTGAGCGGGACGTAATTGGCCTCGCGTTGCGCGAGCCCTGCTTCGTAGGGGTGCGACATGGTGCTGTCTCCTGAGGCGGTCCATGCTGGGCCCGATGGACGGGCCGGTTGCCGGTTGGTCGCCAGGTTTGTCGGTATGATTCGCGCTACCGTAGCAGGATGGCGCGCGGGAGTCTGTCGCCGGCGCGACAGAGCGTGCCGTTCCAGCGCCACGGATGCCCCACTTCGAGGTAAGCGCGATGACGCAGCCCATTATCCCCCCCGATGACAGCCGCGCGGGTTCGTGCCGGATCGACGCCCGCGACCCGGCACGGCTCGCGGCGCTTTTCGAGCGCTGCGTGTGGTATCGCGCGCTCGCACCCGGGCACCGCGCCTGGGTGCTCGAGACCGCCCATGCCCAGGCGTGGGCCGCGGGCGCGACCGTGGCCGCGCGCGAGGCGCCCTCGGCATACTGGCTGGGCGTGAGCAGCGGGCTCGTGAAGCTCGCCATCTTCAACGCGTCGGGGCGCGGCTGCACTTTCTCGGGCGTGCCGCACGGCGGCTGGTTCGGCGAGGGCAGCGTGATCAAGCGCGAGCCGCGCAAGTACGACGTGATCGCGTTGCAGCCCTCGCTCGTGATGGCCGTGCCGGCCGACACGTTTCACCGGCTCATGGACAGCAGCCTGCCGTTCAACCGCTTCGTGATCCATCAGTTGAACAACCGCATGGGCGAGTTCATCGCGCTGATCCAGAACAGCCGCCTGCTCGACGTCGATGCGCGCGTGGCTCAGGCGCTCGCGCAGATGTTCAATCCCGACCTGTATCCGGAGACGGGCAGCGCGCTGGAGATCTCGCAGGAGGAGATCGGCATGCTCGCGGGCGCGTCGCGCCAGCGCGTCAATCAGGCGTTGCAGACGCTCGAGCGCGAAGGGCTTGTCACGCTCTCATACAACCGCGTGGACGTGGTGGATCTCGGCGCGTTGCGCGCGTTCGGGCGCGAGCAGATTTGAGCGCTTGCGCGTCGCGCGCAGAAGTCCTCACCAATTTTCCACAGCCGGCAACTATCTTTCCCTCCGAGGCCTATTTTTACGCGCGGGCGTGCTGCGTAGACTGCGTGGCATCGACTCGCCAGACCCTCGGAGAATACGGTGAAGAACGCAATATTACGCACGGCAGTGGTTTCGATGATGGTGATCGCGCCCGCGATTTCGCTCGCCCAGCCCGGCCATGACGGCCCGGTCACGCGCGCACAAGTGCTGCAGGAGCTGGTCGATCTGGAATCGGTGGGCTATTACCCCGCGATGGCCAACGAGGTCAACTATCCCGAGAACGTGCAAGCCGCGATGCGCCGCCTCGAAGCCAAACGCGCCAGCGAGGCCCGGCTGGCGCAGCAGCAGGATCTCGCGCAATCGGGCTACGGGGCCGAGCCCGTGCAGACCGGTGAGTCCAGCGGCCCTGCGCTGCAGGGTGGCGGAGAGCCGACAGTTTATCTGCACCACTAAATATATTCGCGAGCATGCCGCGCGTGGAGATCGACCGTGCGGCGGCGAGCATCCGCCACGCCGCCCGATTGGCGGAGCGCGGTTGCGCCCGCCTCAATGACTCAGCGACTCAGTGATCGAGCGCGAGCCGCGCGCCGAGTGCGACGAGCACGCTGCCCATCACCGCATCGACGGGGCGGCGCAGCTTCTGATAGCCGCGCTGCACGCGTCCGGTCGAAAACAGCAGCGCCATGCCGCTGAACCAGATGATCGACACGGCCGCGACAGTGACCACCGTGGCGGCATGCACCCACGCAGGCGCATGGCCGGGCAGCAACGTGATGAACAGACTGCCGAAGAATGCCGCCGCCTTCGGGTTCGTGAGCCCGACCAGCAAGCCGCGCCGATACGCCTGCGCGCCGCTCGCGGCCTTCGTGGCCGCCGATACCGGCGCGGCGGCGGCGCCCGACGATTGCCGCAGGCTCATGAGCGTGCGGACGCCGAGATACAGCAGATAGACCGCGCCCGCGATGCGGATGCCTTCATAAAGCCACGCCAGTTGCGCGAGGATCAGCCCGAGCCCGAACACCGCGAGCGTTGCCCAGAGCGCGTGCGACGTGGCAATGCCAGCAGCCACGAACAGGCCCGCGCGGCGGCGCGCGAACGCGTGGGAGGTGACGGCGAGCATGTCGGGGCCGGGGCTCGCGCAGGCGAGCAGCATGACGCCGGCAATGCCGGCCAGTTGGGGCAGGTAGCTCATGGCGATGTCCAGATGAGAAGGGCTGAGGTGCGGCGCGCCCGCGCCGGGCGAAAGCTGCGAGGATACCGTGAAAGCCCGCGCCGCGCTCAGGCGTCCGGCGGAACGCCGAGCAGTTGCAGCGTGCCCTGCATCACGCCCGAGAACACGGGCCCGGCAACCGTGCCGCCGTAGAACGAGCCGACGGCGGGATCGTCGATCATCACCGCCACAATCACGCGCGGCGCGCTCATCGGCGCCATGCCGACGAACAGCGCGCGATAGTGGTTCTTCGCGTAGCCCGAGCCGATCTGCTTGCGCGCGGTGCCGGTCTTGCCGCCGATCCGGTAGCCCTCTACGTTCGCCGCGCGGCCGGTGCCGCCTTCGCTCGTCGCCATTTCCAGCATCCTGCGCATGGACGCCGCCGTGGCGGGCGTCGTCACCGCGCGCGGCGCGGCGCTTTGCGAGCCCGGCCCGCTCAGCAGCTTCGCGGGGTACATCGTGCCGTCGCCGGCGAAGGCGGTGTAAACCTGCGCGATCTGCAGCAGCGAAGTCGAGAGACCGTAGCCGTAGGCCATGGTCGCCTGCTCGATCGGACGCCAGCGCGCCCAGGGCCGCACGCGGCCCGCGGCGGCGCCGGGGAACGTCACTTCGGGCCGCATGCCGAGACCGTAGTCCTGATACTTGTCCCAGATGGTTTGCGCGGGCAGGTTCAGCGCCATCTTCGCGAGCGCGATGTTGCTCGACATCTGGATGGCTTGCGCCACCGTGATGCGGCCATGGTTCGAGGTGTCGTGGATCACGGCCGGACCGATGCGATAGGTGCCCGGCGAGGTGTCGATGATCGTGTTGGCGTTGACCTTGTGCAGGTCCATCGAGAGCGCCGCGACGAGCGGCTTGATGGTCGAGCCCGGCTCGAAGGTGTCGATCACGGCGCGGTTGCGCAACTGGCGGCCCGTGAGGCGCGCGCGGTTGTTGGGATCGAACGACGGCCAGTTGGCGAGCGCGAGAATCTCGCCGTTCTGCGCGTCGAGCACCACGACGCTGCCGGCTTCCGCGTGATGCTTCGTGACCGCCGCCTTCAACTGCGTATAGGCGAGCTGCTGGACGCGGCGGTCGACGGTGAGCTGCACCGTGTCGCCGTTTTTCGGCAGCACGCGCTCGCTCGGCTCGGAGATGACGCGGCCGAGCCGGTCGCGGATCACCTCGCGCTGGCCGGGCGTGCCGTGCAGCCGCGCATTGGCCGCGAGCTCGACACCTTCCTGGCCTTTGTCCTCGATGTCGGTGAAACCCACCACGTGCGCCGCCGATTCGCCTTCGGGATAGAAGCGCTTCGAGTCGGCGATCAGCGTGATGCCGCCGGTGGCCATTTCGTCGATGTGGGCGGCGGTCTCGGCGTCGACCTGGCGCTTGAGCAGCACGAACGAGCGCTCGGCGGGCAGGCGCCGGCGCAGTTCGGCGAGCGGCATGTCGAGCAGCCTGGCGAGCGGCGCGTGGGCGGCCTCGTCGAGCACCTTGGGATTGGCCCAGATCTCGAAGGTTTCGAGGCTCACGGCGAGCAGCGCGCCATTGCGGTCGACGATGCGCCCGCGCATGGCGTCGAGTTCGAGCGTGCGCTGGTAGCGCTTTTGCCCTTGCTTGACGTAGAAGCCGTGGTTGACGACCTGGACCCAGAGCGCCCGGCCCGCAAGCGCCGCGAAGGCCGCGAACATGATGAACACGATGAACTTCGAGCGCCACGCGGGCAGCTTCGGCGACAGCATGGGATGGCGGGTCGCGGAGGCGTGCGGGTCGCGCGGCGGTTTCCTGGAGCGGATCATCGGGGCAGGGCGGGGAATTTAGCGATGCAATATTGTAAACATGAAGTAAGTAAATTGAAATTTTTGCCGCCAGGAGGCGGTATGGGGATGAGCGGCGCAGGGAAACGGTGGTTCGGGGGACGGTGCTGGAGGGGCTTGGGCCATACTCCGGCGTCAGGAATGGTCTACCGGTTGGCCGCCGCGTCGACGATCACCTCGAAATTGCGTCCGAGGCGGGCATTGATCTTGACGTACAGGGGGCGAACCGGGAAGGCCATTCCCGGAATTGACGTAGCGCAGTAAATTCGCACTGCAGAAGCTTTGGTTCGATCGTGCAAAAGCCCGCCGAACCCAACCGCGCCTGACGCCGGCTGGGTCCTCGCTCAGGTTCGCGTCACGCCTCCACCGGCAGCCTGAAACTCGCGATCGACTCGCGCAGTCCCGTCACCTGGTCCTTGAGCGAATGCGCCGCCGCAGCGGCCTCTTCGACCAGCGCCGCGTTCTGCTGGGTCACCTGATCCATTTCGCCCACGGCGCGGTTCACCTGCTCGATGCCCGCGCTCTGCTCGCGCGAAGCATGGCTGATTTCCTCGAGAATCTCGTGCACGCGCCGCACCGACTGCACGATCTCGCTCATCGTCGAGCCCGCGCTGGTCACGAGATGCTGTCCTTCGGCCACGGTGCCGGTCGATTTTTCGATCAGCGCCTTGATCTCCTTGGCCGCCGCCGCCGAGCGCTGCGCGAGGCTGCGCACCTCCGCCGCGACCACCGCGAAGCCACGGCCCTGCTCGCCCGCGCGCGCGGCTTCCACCGCCGCGTTCAACGCCAGAATGTTGGTCTGAAAAGCAATGCCGTCGATCACGCCGATGATGTCGCCAATCTGCTGCGAGCTGGTGGTGATGTCGCCCATTGTGCGCACCACGTCGCCCACGACGGCGTTGCCGCGCGTGGCGACTTCGGCGGCCTGGCTCGCGAGCGTGGCGGCATGCTGCGCGCTGTCCGCGTTCTGGCGCACGTTGGCGGTCATCTGATCCATGCTCGACGCGGTTTGCACGAGCGCCGCCGCCTGCTCCTCGGTGCGCTGCGAAAGGTCGGTGTTGCCCGCGGCAATTTCGTTGGCGCCCACGTTGATGTTTTCCGCGCCGCTGCGCACCCGCGAGACCGTTTGCACGAGCGCGCCCTGCATGGTTGCGAGCGCACGCATCAGGCTTTTAGGGTTGGCGCCCTGGGTCTCCACGTGTGAGGTGAGATCGCCGTGGGCGATGCGGTTGGCCGTCTCGACAGCCACTTCGAGTTCGCCGCCGATGCTGCTGCGCACGCTGCGCGCCACGAGCACCATCACTACGGTGGCGGCGCCGCCGAGCGCGAAGGTCGCGAGCAGCCAGCGCATGAGGTTCGCATAGAACGCCGTGCGCACGTCGTCCATGTACATGCCGGTCACGATCACCCAGTCCCACGGCGCGAAGCGGTAGGCGTAGCTCAGTTTCGGCACGGGTTCGGTCTCGCCGGGCTTGGACCACAGATAGTCGACGAAGCCGCCGCCGGGCCGGCTCGCGGTCTGTGAGAGCTCGACGAAGAGGTGCTTGCCCGACGGGTCGGTGAAGTCGGTGAGCGTCTTGCCGATCAGCTCGGGCTTGATGGGATGCATCAGCATCACCGACTGCGAGTTGTTGATGCTCAGGTAGCCGTCCGTCCCGTAGCGTATGGAGCCGAGCGCGGCGAGGGCCTGCTTTTGCGCGTCGGCTTCGGTGAGGACGTTGTGCTGGGAAAGCGTGTAGTAGTGCTTGGCAATGCTGCTGGCTTCCTGCACGAGCGTGATGAGCTGCGTGCGGCGTTCGCGGATCATGCCGTCGCGACTTTGCCACGCGCCGAAGGCGACGATCAGGAGCAGGCCGATCCAGAGGATCACGATCATCGAGCGGAGTTTCTGGTTGAGGGTCATCTTCTGCATGGGCGATCGAAGGCTTTTGGGGGACGGTAAATCGGGGCGCAAATCGGGCCGAAGACCGGCTTGCGAACCCGGCCGTCAATCCGGCGAAGGAAAACCTCGCCAGCCTGTGATTACGGCGCGCACGAGCCCGCGCACGAGCCAGGATGAACCCTGTGAGCGCGGCGCTCGCGCAAAAATGCGTCGAAAAACGCCGTTTAAAGCCACAAATTTCACTGTAATTACATGATTTGCCACTTCCTGCTGTGATTGAAGGCGGATACGAATCATTTCCGTTATAGTCGCGGCTTCGGCCCATGCCGCCGCCATCGGCTCTTGGCGGTACAGCGCATATTCCTCGTGGCCCGCAGGCCGGAGACCGATTTCCCAACGATGCGACGCGCGCGGCGCAGCCACGGCTGCCGACGTGACGACGTCCAATGGAGCGACAAGATGAACGCACGCGAATCCGCCATGTTTTCCGCCGGGGTTCCCGCCGCCGGATCCACCTCCCGCAGCGCACGGCTGCGCCAGATGCTGCTGAGCAACGAACTCGAATTCCTGATGGAAGCGCACAACGGCCTCTCTGCGCGCATCGCGCGCGAGGCGGGCTTCAAGGCGATCTGGGGCTCGGGCCTTTCGATCTCCGCGCAGTTCGGCGTGCGCGACAACAACGAGGCGAGCTGGACCCAGGTGGTCGACAACCTCGAGTTCATGGCCGACGCGAGCGATCTGCCCATCCTGCTCGACGGCGACACCGGCTACGGCAACTTCAACAACGTGCGCCGTCTCGTGCGCAAGCTCGAGCAGCGCGGCATCGCGGGCGTGTGCATCGAGGACAAGCAGTTCCCGAAGACCAATAGCTTCATCAAGGGCGAGGCGCAGCCGCTTGCCGACATCGACGAATTCTGCGGCAAGATCAAGGCCGGCAAGGACTCGCAGCACGACGAGAATTTTTCGATCGTCGCGCGCGTGGAAGCGTTGATCGCGGGCTGGGGCATGGACGAGGCGCTCAAGCGCGCCGAAGCCTACCGCCTGGCGGGCGCGGACGCCATCCTCATTCACAGCAAGCTCTCGAAGCCCGACGAGATCCTCACGTTCGCGCGCGAGTGGGCCGGCCGCGGTCCGCTCGTGATCGTGCCCACCAAGTACTACAGCACGCCCACCGAAGTGTTCCGCAAGGCCGGCATCAGCACGGTGATCTGGGCGAACCATCTCGTGCGCGCGTCCGTTTCGGCCATGCAGGCCGTTGCGAAGACGATTCACGACACGCAAACGCTCGTCGATGTGGAAGACCGCATCGCGCCCGTCAACGAAATCTTCCGCCTGCAGGACGCCGATGAGTATTCCGAGGCGGAGAACCGCTATTTGTCGACTTCGCGCACGGCGGGCTCGGCGATCGTGCTGGCGGCGAGCCGCGGCTCGGGTCTCGATGCCTTCACCGAAGACAAGCCCAAGGTCATGCTGCCGGTGGCGGGCAAGCCGCTCCTGCGCTG
>JAITTX010000290.1 GCA_031286755.1 Paraburkholderia sp. | reverse complement strand
GAAATGAATGAAATATTCATCAATATCTATTCATTATGACAGAGTGCGCCTAAGCTGTTTTCGTGGTCATTCACTTGCCATCCCATCCAACGCTGAAGGAGTCCGACATGCCGTTCACCCGTATCGCCGTGCGCGCAGGCAAGCCCGCACCCTATAGAAAGGCGCTCATGCAGGGCGTGCATCTTGCGCTCATGGAAGTGTTCAAAGCGCCGGAGGACGACCAGTTCATGATCGTCACCGAGCACGATGCCGACAATTTCGTCTTCGGACGGCACTATCTGGGCATCGAGCGCAGCGACGATCTCGTGATGATCCAGATCGCCGTGAGCAATACGCGCGGACAGGATCAGAAGAAGACGTTGTTCGCGCAGATCGCCGAAAACCTCGCGCGCGACCCGGGCGTGCGGCGCGAGGACGTGTTCGTCAATCTCGTGGACGTTGCGCGCGAGAACTGGTCGTTTGGCAATGGGGTGGCGCAGTACGCGACGTAAGCAGCGCTCCGCAGCCGGGAGAGGCTGCTTACGCTCAAGCGGGCCGCGAAGGGCGGAGGGGTGCGGGGTGTTGCTTGCAGGCGCTCAGCCTCGGGCTTCGTCGAGAATCCACGTCGCAAATGCCTGTAGCGGCCCCGCGCTCAATTCGATGGGCTCAGGAAGAACGAGGCAAAAGTTTTTGGCGACCCGTTTGCCGTCCGGCCAGGGCGCGATTAAACGGCCTTGTTCAAGCTCCGCCCCGATGTAAAGACGCGGCACCAAAGCAACACCCAGGCCGGCCAGCGCCGCCTCTATCAGCATGGAATGGAGATCGTAACGCGCACCAACCGCCGGATTGGCGAGCGCGATGCCGGACTCCTGTGCGTAGAGCTGCCACGCGTCCGGATTTTGTCGCCTGTGCAGGCGTGGCAGTTCGTCCAGCGACACGTTCGCACCCGCGCCTTCGAGGAGCGCCGGACTGCAAACGGGCACGAGCACTTCCTCCATCAGGTGATGCAGATGCATGCCCGCCCATGCGGGGTGCTCAAAGTGAATGGCCGCGTCGAAGCCGCTGCCAGCAAGAAGGAAGGGCTCCATGCATTCGGCGATATGCACGGTAATGTTCGGGTGCCGATTCTGAAAATGCTTCAGCCTGGGGATCAGCCAACGGGTGGCGAAGGTCGGAATGGCGGCGATATCGATGCTCGCGCCCCCGGTGGGCTGTCCCATCAAATACAGGCTGTCCCGTTCCAGCCGGTCCAGAACCTCACGAACCTGCGCCGCGTACCGCGTGCCGTTGGGTGCAAGCCGCACCCGGTTTCCCACTCGCTCGAATAGCGCGACACCCAAAAACGCCTCCAGCCGGCCAATCTGACGACTGACGGCGCCCTCGGTGAGCGCCAATTCCTCGGCGGCGCGGGCGAAGCTTCCGTGTCGCGCCGCGGCCTCGAATGCCTGGAGCGCGGAATTGCTTGGGATTTTGCGTCGCATCGGAGTCTTGCCGATCAGGATGTGTTCGATGTCAGCTTGAGTAAATATCACTGAAGGCTGACTTTATTTCGTTATCTACGTTTGAAATATCGGATTAGCATTACTTTACTGCACTGAATGCGTCGTTTGCAGAAAGATGCTGATCCGTCACGAAGGACAATCCGATGATCTACACCGTGGAATGCAACTTCGCCGATCCCGATAGCGAAGCCGAATGGAACGACTTCTATAGCCTCGAAAAGCTGCCCGCTCTCATCTCGGTGACCGGCTTTCACTCGTCGCAGCGCTTCAGGGCGATCAGCGATGGTTGCCCCGTCTATCTGGCCGTCCACACGATCGATGGTCTCGAGGTCCTGACGGGAGACGAATATCGCCAGAAGGGCGGCGGCAATTTCGCAAGGTGGCAGCAGCACATCGCCGACTGGCACCGGAATCTCTACAGCGATATCGGTCTAGCGCCGGCGGTCAATGCCGACGAACTCCTCGTGCTTTGCGCAAGCGGCCCCGGTCCCCTGATTCAGATGGGCCTCGAACCGTTGGCCATGCAGGCTGTTGCGCTGGAGAAGTTTCCGGAGCGACGTTGGCTCGCAAAACTGCCTCGAAGAAACGCCGGGCTCGTCGAGAACATCGAAGGCGTTCATCTTTACTCGCCGATGACGGAGCAACTGACCAGCGTCCGCGCCGTTTCAGTTGAGCAGGAAAAATAGGCCTGCGATGCCAAACCTCACTTTCTATATTCATGCGGGGCACATGCCGTCCGATGAGCGCCTTGCGGAGTTGTCCGGCGACTGCGTCAAACTCTGTACGACCGTCCTTGAAGCGGACCTCAAAAACGTGCACGTCATCTATATGGATGTCCGGCATGGGCACGGACATCCCGTCTTCGTGGAAGTCCAATATCGTCTTGCGACCCCTCGCACGCCAGCAGTCATGGACCAGTTCATGGAAGCTCTGGAGAGCGCCATTGTTCGCTGCACGGGTCTCACGGCGCGCATCCGTTGTTTTGGCTATGCCGCGTCGAGCATTCAAGCCCGAAATTAGCAGTTCAGGATAACGAACAATGACACCCCACCCTGAATTTCCAGGACAGCAAGTCGGCGATTTCACGATTACCGCAATCAGCGATGGCTACCTCACGGCGAGCCTCGACTTCCTTTCGAATATCGAAGCGGCCGAGGCTTCCAGAATGCAGCGCGATGCCGGGCAGCAGGAGCCCGCTGCCGTGCATATCAACTGTTACGTGGTGCGCCGGGCGGGCCGCACCATTCTCATCGACAGTGGGGCTGGAGGGATCAGGCAATGGGGTGGCCGCCTGAAGGCCAATTTATTGCTTGCCGGCATCGAGCCGTCCACGATCGACACGATCCTGCTTACACACGCGCATCCCGACCATGTCGGAGGGCTGGTGAATGCGGCTGGAGATATGACCTTTCCGAATGCGGAGCTTGTTGCTCACGAGCGAGAGGTCAGGTTTTGGCAAGACGACGGCAATCTGGCGCGTGCCAGCGAGCGCGCGCGCGGTAACTTCGCGATAGCGCGTCAAGTGTTCGATGGCTATCGCGACACGCTCCGTACTTTCGACGATGGGGAAGTGCTTCCCGGCATCACAGCGATGTCGCTTCCGGGGCACACCGATGGGCACACCGGATATCTCCTCGAATCCAGCGATAAGGGCCTACTGGTTTGGGGGGATGTGGTTCATTTCCCTCACATCCAGATTAAACGGCCGGACGTATCGATCGCATTCGATCAAGACACGTCCCAGGCTGCCGCCACACGCTCACGGCTTCTGGACCGGGTCAGTTCGGAAGGTCTTTTGATTGCCGGTATGCATTTGGGGGAACCCGGTTTCGCGCGGATAAAGCGAGCGAGAGGGGCGTACGGTCTGTTTTACGAGGCCGAAGCATGAGGCCGCGGCTTGAGAGAGTGGTCGCGCCGCAACGTGCGGCGGCGTGAGCCTGCTATTAGCGTGAGCGTGCGCTAAAGCGCGCGGCTCACCAGCAACGGATCGACAGGACCGATCGCCGCCGCATCGCGGCGCTCATACGGCAGCTTGTGCAGAACGTAGCGCATGGCGTTCAGCCGCGCGCGCTTTTTGCAATCGGAGCGCACCACGGTCCAGGGGGCGTCGGCCGTATCGGTCTGGGAGAACATCGCCTCCTTGGCTTGCGTGTATTCGTCCCATTTGTCGAGCGAGGCGAGATCGACGGGGCTGAGCGTCCACTGCTTGAGCGGATGCGCGCTGCGTTCCTTGAAGCGGCGGCGCTGCTCGGCGCTGCTCACCGAGAACCAGAACTTGATGAGATGAATGCCGCTGCGAATCAACTGGCGCTCGAATTCAGGCACCTGCTGCATGAAGTCCGCGTATTCCCCGGGTGAGCAAAAGCCCATGACGCGTTCGACGCCCGCGCGGTTGTACCAGGAGCGGTCGAACAGCACGATCTCGCCCGCCGAAGGCAGATGCTGCACATAGCGTTGAAAGTACCACTGGCCGCGCTCGACCTCGGTGGGTTTCTCCAGCGCCACGACGCGCGCGCCGCGCGGATTCATATGCTCCATGAAGCGCTTGATCGTGCCGCCCTTGCCGGCTGCGTCGCGTCCCTCGAAGAGGATGACCACGCGCTGCCCGGTCTCGCGCACCCACGCCTGGAGTTTCAGCAATTCCACTTGCAGCCGATATTTTTGCCGCTCGTAGGCTCGCCGCGACATCAGGTTGCGGTACGGATAGGCGCCCTCGCGCCAGCCCGCCGCAAGTTCTTCGTCGGGATGGCGCGCCCGCGTCTTGCGCCAGTCCGACGGGTCGCCCTCGAGGATCAGGCTGCGCAGTTGCACGGCCTCGTCGGGCGAGAGGCCGTGCATGAGCGCGGCGATCGATTCGAGCAGCGAGTCGGGCGACTCGCCCTGCGCAGCGCCATTAGCCGCGACGAGATCGTGCATCGCGCCGGTGATGACCTGGGTGGCCGCTTCGATGGCGCTGTCGACGGTGCGCAACTCGGCGCTGCGCGGCGTGGGCTCGCTCCGGTTCGCGGCCGCGTCGCGCTCGCGAAGCGGGCTTTGCGACGGGCTGTGTGGCTGGTTTTGCGGTTGGCTTTGGGCTTCGGGAGCGGGATTCGGGGAGGCTGGGCGAGTGACCATCTTGGGCATAGGCGTTGTTTTTCGCTGCCACGGCTCGCCCCCCGGTTGAGGCGGGCAGCCTGGGCAGCGGAGAGCGAGAGGAGGCGGCGACACAACGAGTACGGCAGGGAACGCAACGGAGGTGCCGCGGCCGGGGACAAGACGCGCGGGCCGGCGAGTATCGCGCGGCCCGTTTCGGTGCAGGCACCGAAACTTAGACGCTTTCGGCTTTGCGCAGGATCAGGTAGAGCGAATCCTTGAGCTGCAATTTCTCTTTCTTGAGTTGCTCGATGGCCATGCCGTTCGCGGGGACGATGCCCGCTTCCATGTTCTTGATCTGCTGATCCAGTTCGTTGTGGCGATGGAACAGCCGCGCGAAATGATCGTCATGGATTTTGAGCCGTGAGATCAGGTCTCTGAATTCGGGGAACACTCAATACTCCTTACAGAAATACTTACACATCGGGACGATGTGTAAGTATTTTTCCACTTTCGCAAGGCTGCGGTCTTGATCGTAGTCATTCGGATCAAGTGGGTCCGGGGCGCCACCAGGAGCGCCGGTGCGGCGGCGCGTGTACCATCGGGTGCGACACCATCGTCGTTGTCAGATTAATCTCACCCGTTCATATTTGCCGTTTTCACCGCTTTCTGCCGCCCCAACGACCCCTCGGAGCGTTCATGAACCGCGTTCTGGAAATCGTGCTGGATGTCGTGAGTGCCACGCCGCAAGCCTCGTCCGAGGCGGTCGTCCCGCCCGGGCCGATGCCATCCGATTTCGCGGCGGCCATGCGCGCCGCTTTGCCGCAACTCGTGTCCGAGTCCGACACGGGCGGGCCGGTTTCGACCGTCACGTTCGACCGGGCCGGCGCGCTTGCCAGGGCTGGCTGGCGGATCGGTGTCGAAACGCGCGGCGCGGCACATTGCGTCGTCGTTTCCAGCCGGCACGCATGGACGCCGGGCATCGTCGCCATTGAGCCGATCTTCGCGGCGGCCCTCGAAGCGAATGGTCTCGAAACCGCACTCTTCGATGCCGCGCCCGCGGCGTTTCGCGAGGCGCTCGCGGCGGCCGGGCCGCTCGAACCGTCGGCGACGCTAACGTCGTTGCGCAGCCGCTGGCTGTGGCCCCGCGAGGGCATCGGCGCGCAGATCGTGCTCGAGGCCGATGTGTGCGCGCCGCAGGGCGAAGGCGCGTGCCTGCAGGAGCTGCGCGTGAGCGTGCCGTGGGCCGAAGGCGAGGACAGTGCGCCGCTCGTCGATACGCTGTTCGCCTGCGCGCACGAACTGGCCGACGCGTTGCCCGCGTTCGTGCGCCTGAGTGACGCGCTCGAGCGCACGGCAGCCGGTAGTCTCGCCGGCGATGCTTGCGCCGTGCGCGCGGAGCCGGTCGATCTGGGTGGCGCGTGCACCGCCGAGGCCGCGCTCGTGGCGATTGGCGCCAACATCAGCGCGCATTGGCTCGGCAACGACTGGGGTGTGCGCGACTCGATGAGCGCCACGAATACCACTAGCACCGAATTCATTCACCAGATGCGCGTGGCGCAGCGGCGTCTGCGCACCGCGATGCGCATCTTCTCGCATTGGCAGGACGAGACGTGGCGTGAGTGCATCAAGCCCGAGCTCGACTGGCTGGGCGGGCCGCTGGGCGAGGCGCGCGATCGCGACGTGTTCGTCGAAGCCACGCTACCCGCGCTCGCGGCGGCCGACGACGATCCCGCGCGCTGGCGCGCCGTGCTCGACGAGGCCGAGGCACAGCGGCTCGTGGCGCGCGCGCGGTTGCGCGAGGCATTGGCGGCGCCGCGCTACGCGCACGCGGCGCTCGCGTGGCTGCAATGGCTGGAGGCGCTCGCGCGTCGCGCGCGCGCCGACGGTGTGGACGCCCGCTCGCTGCATCGGCATGCGAAAAAGCGCGTGAGCCGCTATTACCAGCAGCTCGCGCAGGCGCAAAAGCTCACGGCCATCGACGATGCCGGCCGTCATCGCGTGCGCATCAACGCGAAGTATCTGCGCTACACGCTCGAATTTTTCGCGCCCATCGCCTCGCGCCGCACACGCGCGGACACGGTGCGCACACTCGCGCGCCTGCAGGGCGTGCTGGGCGACGGCAACGACGCCGCCGTCGCATTGCGCTACCTCGAGCGCATGGATGCGGAGCCCTATCAGCTTGGCTTCGCGCGCGGGTGGTGCGAGGCGATGAAGCGCTATACGGCGAAAGAGGGCGAACGGCTCCTGCGCGAGTTGCGCGAGCCGAAGATCGCGCGCGGCGCCTGATCCGCGCATGACCACGGCGGGCGGCGGATGAGGTGTCGCTTATTTCGCGCGCCTGCGTCTCTATAATCGACGTCAACGCCCGCACCCGATCCAGGCCCCGCGCGATGACGACTTCCTCCTCGACTTCTTTCCCATGCGACCCGGTCGCCTCCGGCGCAACCACCAGTGCTGAAACCGGCGCGCCGTCGCGCGCGGAGTCGGCCGGGCTGGGCGTGGGCGGCTCGGTCTGGTTTCAGGCCGGCCCACAGGTGCTCGGCGGCGCGGCTCGCATCGCGCTGCTTGCGGCGATTGGCGAAACCGGCTCGATCACCGGCGCGGCAAAGGCCGTCGGCATGAGCTACAAGGGCGCCTGGGATGCCATCGACGCCATGAACAATCTCGCCGGCGAGCCGCTCGTCGTGCGCGCGACGGGCGGCAAGGGCGGCGGCGGGACCACGCTCACGCCACGCGCGCAACGTCTCATCGCCACGTTCGGCGCGATCGAGCGCGAGCATCGGCATTTTCTCGAGCGTGCCGCCGCAGCGGTGCGCGCGCTCGGCGGCGCGGCGGACATGGACGCCGATGCGGGCGCGGCGGGCCGTCTCGGCACCGATCTCGCGGTGCTCGGCCGCTTCGCCTTGCGCACCAGCGCGCGCAATCAACTCTACGGCACGGTCAGCGGGCTCGCGCGCGGGGCAGTCAATGACGAAGTGTCGATCGCGCTGCCGGGCGGGCAGCCACTCGTCGCAGTCGTCACGCGCGAGAGCGCCGATGCGCTGGGCCTGGCCGTCGGCGCGGCGGTGGTGGCGCTCGTCAAGGCTTCGTCGGTCGTGCTGGTGGCGGGCGGGGCGCTGCCGACCGCCCACGCCGCGCGGCTTTCGGCGCGCAACCGTTTGAGCGGCGTGGTGAGCGGCGTGCGCCGTGGCGAGGTCAATGCGGAGGTGATGCTCGAATTGCCGGGCGGCACGGTGATTGCCGCGGTCGTGACGGACGCGAGCGTCGATGCGCTCGGCCTCGAAGCGGGGGCGAGCGCGACGGCGGTGTTCAAGGCATCGAGCGTGCTGCTTGGCGTGGGCGGCTGACCGGCGCGGTTGGCGCGGCAGGCGCGCCAGGGTGCGCGGCGGCACCCGTCGCGCGGATCGTCCTCAAGCGTGCTTCTGGCGAGGCGGCGTGAGCGTGTTGCGGGTTTGCGAGACCGGGCCGTTGAGCGCGCCGGGTTTGTGCATCGGCCGGTTGGCCTTCCACTTGGCGCGGATATAGGGCTGATCGTGTCCCGAGACGGTGAGCGCGAGATGCGTCACCCAGCGGTGGGTGGGCACGCGCACGTCGTGCAACCCGAAGGTGAGCGCCGCGAGGCTGAGCGCGACCACGGCCGCGGAGAGCCGGCCCGAGCGCGCTTCCCACCAGTAGCGCACGAACACGAGCGCCGTCAGCGCGCCCACGATGCAGCCCGTGACGGCTTCCGATGGCGAATGCGCGTCGAGCACGACGCGCGAGAGTCCGACCGCGATGCCGATGGCGAGCCCGACCACGACACCGGCGATGCGCAGCACGGGCCGCACGCCTTGCAGCATCAGGAAAAACGCCACCGGATAGACCGCCGTGGACAGCATGGCGTGGCCGCTCAAGCCCGTGAAATCGTACGCACGCACGCCGACACCCCAGCCGAGGAAGGCGATTTTCGTGAGCGTGACGAGACCAATTGCCGCACCGAGCAGCAGCAGCCAGCTCGCCGCCATGCGCCAGGAGTAGCCCGTTACGAGCCATAGCGCGATGGCCAGCGCGAGCGGCAGCGTGAGGCCGGCGCCGCCGAGATTGGTGATCGAATACCAGAGGTGAAGGGGTAAATCAGGCATGACTTGGCGCCACTGCGGCGCGCTCCGGAAAACATGGTTTGACGGGTGCACGGTCGCCCGGACGGGGCGGCGCGAACGGCGTCCGACCTTCCAGTATAGCGGTGTTCGGGATCGATTAATGCGATGGGCCGTACATGGCGGCGCGGTTGAAATTCGTTACAGCGGCCCAGACCTCGTTACAACGGTGTTCGGAGATTGATGTTATTGTGCGTCGCACCATGAAGATCCGTGGCATACGCCCCGGTGTATTCGACCCCCTTTCACGAGGCCACTGATGACGAAAGATCTGACGAAGCTGTGGGCGGGTGGCATGCGACGTCTGCTCGCCATCCAGAAGCGCGCCGCCCACGAGGCGCTGCACGAAGCCAGCCGCCGCGCGCCCGACGCGCAGGCCATGTGGCGAACGGCCCAGACCGCCGCGGCTCAGGCCGCTGCCGCCGTGGCGGCGTCCGCTGCGAGCGCCGCGCAAGAGCCGCAGGCCCGCCCCGCGCCCGCTGCACGCAGCGGGGCGCCGGTGCGCGAGTCGCGCGTGGGGCCGCGCGCCGCCGCCTGGGCGGCGGGTGAATGGCTGCGCGCCGAGCATCTGCCGCAGGGCGCATCGCGCCCGCTCGCCTATGGGCTCTATGTCCCGCCGGGCCGGCCCGTATCGGGCCAGATCACGGAGGACATGCCGCTCGTCGTGATGCTGCACGGCTGCAAGCAAACCATGGACTCGTTTGCCGAAGGCACCCGCATGAACCTGCTGGCGGACAAGCACGGCTTTGCTGTGGTCTATCCGGAGCAATCGATGCAGGCGCATCCGCACCAGTGCTGGCACTGGTACGACGCGCGCCAGCCGGCAGGCGGTGGCGAGGCTGCGGCAATCGTTTCGCTCGTCGACACACTCGTGGCGGAGCACGGTTTCGATCGCTCGCGCGTCTATCTGGCCGGCCTCTCGGCGGGCGCGGGTCTGGCCGCGCTGCTCGCGGTGAATGCGCCGGGCCGCTTCGCGGCCGTCGCGCTCCATTCGGGGCCGGCGTTCGGCGAGGCGCAATCGGGCGTGGCCGCGCTCGACGTCATGCGGCGCGGCCTGCACCACGACCCGGTGGCGCTCGTCGAGCGTGAGCTGGCGGGGCGCACCCATCCCGGCATGCCGGCGCTCATCGTGCAGGGCGGCGCCGACGCGGTGGTCGCGCCGGTCAATGCGGAGCAGCTCACGACGCAGTTCCTGCGCTTGAACGGTCTCGCGGATGCCCAAGGTGTGCGCCAGGGCGTGGTTTCGCACGAGCAGGATGGCGACGGCTACACGATTCAGGACTACGGGCGTGACGGCAGGAGCGTCGTGCGCCTGTGCCGCGTGAGCGCGCTGGATCACGCCTGGAGCGGCGGCGACGATACGGTGCAATTCCACTCCGCGACCGGACCGGACGCCAGCGCGATGATCTGGGACTTTTTCGAAGGCCAGCGGCGCGAGGCGATCGATGATGATTCCGGCGGCGAACTGGCGGTGGGCGCGGGCTGATCGAGCGCCGTCCGGGCGAGGCGCACCAGCCCGTGCTGCGACAATCCGCAGCAACTTAGGGGTTTACCATAGTTAGGGTTTTCCCTATAATGGCTCCATTCATTCCGAGGGCATGTGCCCGATTACCGGAGCCAGACCATGTACCTGCTCAGCCGCCTTTTCCTGTTCCTCACGAAGTCGTACGAAACCGCTCAAAAGGAGCGTGAGGAAGCTTACCTGGCCGAATCGGCCGATATCTACGATCTCGAGTTCCGCATGCGCAAACTCGATCGCGACCGGGCAGGCCGCAGTCCGTCGTGGATGAATCACTACGGCTAAGCAGTAGCCAGGCATTCATGCCGGTCCGCGGTTTCACGCGGTTTCAGGCAGTTTCAGATACACAACGGGGCGCACGCAGGCGCCCCGTTGGTGTTTGTGCGGTTTGCATCTGCCTTGCGCGCGCCTTGTGCAGGCACCCGCGGTTCAGCGTCCCGAGCCCGGCATTTCGGCGGCCGTCTTTTCCTGCACGCCGTAGCAGCCGCGATAGGTCGCGTAAAACGAGCAATAGAGCATCGTCGTGACGAGAATGAGCGCCGGCATCAGGATCGCCAGCGCATAGTCGCCCGCGCCGAGCGCGCGCAACAGCGTCGAAAGTCCCAGCGACACGCCGATCGACACCGCAAACCACAGCGCGCCATACACCACGAACGCGCCCTTGTTGCGCCAGCAACTCACGATGCTGAAGAACATCGCCTTGAGCGGCGGCACCTCGTGCCAGGCGGTGAGCACCGGCGCGAACCAGAACATCATCGAAACCGGCACGTAGCATACGAGCGACGCGAGCACGGCGAGCGGCACGTTGCCGTTCGCGACCGCCTCGGTATCGAGCGCGCCGCCCAGCGTCATCAGGCGCAAGAGCGTGCCTCCGTCCACCAGCGCCGAAGCCGCGAGCACCACGGCCATCGCCACCACGTATATCCCGCCGAGCACGAACAGATGTTTCGTGACCGTTTGCCCGTACGAGCGGAAACCGTCCACGAGAATGGTCGGAAACACCGGCTTGCCCGCCACGGTGTCGCGGCACGCGGCCATGAAGCCCACCGCCACGCCGGGCACGAAGATGAGCGGCAGCACGCCGCCGATCACCGGCACGGCGGAGATCAGCGTCATGGCGAGCAGGTACGAGAAGAACAGCGTGAGGAACGCGAGCGGATTGCGCCGGAACAGCCAGATGCCCTGGCGGAACCAGACGTAGCCCTGCTTCGCGGGGACTTCAATCAGTTGCATGGGCGGGGTAGGTCAGAGATTGCGTGGAAGGCGCCCGGCGTGCCGGCTGCGCTGCCCGCGCGGCGTTCGCGCAGGATGCGCTCGAAATGGCCGGGGTCGTGCGGTTTGAGCAGTTCGGCCGAACGCGGCAAATAAAAGTCATACAGGCGCGATACCCAGAAGCGGTACGCGCCGGCGCGCAGCATGTCGACCCAGTGCCGGCTTTCGGCGGGCGTGAACGGGCGCACGGTTTGATAGGCGCGCAGCAGCGCCTCGACGCGCGGCGCGTCGAGCTTGCCCGTCGCGAGATCGACGCACCAGTCGTTGACCGTCACCGCCACGTCGAACACCCACTTGTCGCAGCCGGCGAAATAAAAGTCGAAGAATCCGCCCAGGCGCACCGTATGACCCGTTTCCGGCCCGACGTGCGCGAACAGCGCGTTGTCGCGGAACAGGTCGCAGTGGCACGGGCCGCCAGGCAGCGCGGCGTAATCGTCGCTCGCGAAGAAGGCCTGCTGGTGCGCGAGCTCGCTCGTGAGGAGTTCGCGCTGGGCGTCGTCCAGGAACGGCAGCACCGTGGGCACGTTCTCTTCCCACCAGGGCAGGCTGCGCAGATTCGGCTGGCCGGGCGCGAAGCCGCGGCCCGCCAGGTGCATGCGGGCGAGCATCTGCCCCACTTCCGTGCAGTGCTCCACCCCCGGGGCGAGTTCCGGCGCGCCGTCGAGCTTCGTGACGATGGCCGCCGGCTTGCCGTGCAGCAGGCCGAACAGGCTGCCGTCGGCGCGCGGCATCGGGTCGGGCACCGGCACGCGGTGCGAGGCCAGATGGCGCATCAGTTCGAGATAGAACGGCAGTTGCTCGGCCGTGAGCTTTTCGAAGATCGTCAGAACGTATTCGCCGCGCGTCGTCGTCAGGAAGAAGTTGCTGTTTTCAATGCCCGACTGAATGCCGCGAAAATCGACTACGTCGCCAAGATCGTAGTCGCGCATCCATTGAACGAGCTGGGGTTCGGTGACAGCGGTGAAGACGGCCATGCCTGAGGTCGTGTGGTTATCGTAATGAGGGCCCGGCTCGCGGGTGCGGCCGCTTGCGCGGATGCTGCTTCGCGCTTGGGCGGGAGGCGGCGCGGGACAGCGCACGCCGCCCGCGCGCGGGGACGGTGTATCAGTAATGCAGGTTGATCGACGGCAGGCGCGTGCTGGCCTGGCCATTCGGGCGGACTTGCGGCGAGGTGTCGGGGTTCGCGCTCATCGAGTAGCGCGTGCCGAAGTTCGAATGCACGTTGATCTCGACAGGCTTGCCCCTGTCGCGGTATTCGGTGACCTCGGTGCCGTTCGGGCTCACTTCGTGGAAGCTCGGCTTGCGCGGCACGTCGTTGATATTGACCTTCGAGCTGACGCGCGCAGCGGGCTGGTTGTTGATCGCGGCCAGATCGGGCAAGCCGGCCCGCTCGTTGGCGGACTGGGCCTCGACGGCGGTCTTCGCGTCGTCGGCGGGCGCGGCCATGGCGAACCCGCTGAACGCGAGCGTCGCTGCGAAGGCGGCAAGAAGGTGCGACTTCATGGTGGTTCTCCGATCAGATAGTCTGATTCTAGCAAATCCGCGTCCTGCGCCCCGGTCGGGCCGCTGCGGCGGACCGGGCCGGCGCGCCGCGGTGGCGGGCTTCGCGGAGCGCGCGCTCACCCGGCTTTCACGCTTGCCCTGCCGCGCGCCGGCGCACGTCGCGCCCGAATCTCCCGTGCGTGCGAAGGGCGTTCTCAGATTGTCGTTCTTCCGTGCTAATGTCGTTCCATATGACCCGAGGCGAACGAACATGAACAACGAGATTCACCGGCGCAGCTTCATGACGCCCCCACACGACTTTCCCGCCGAAGCCTTCGAAGACGCAGCCGACGCCGTCGCGCGCCTGTCCGCCATCTACGAGGCGAACACCTCGTTCCTGCGCGACGCGTTCGCGCGCCACCGGCGCGGCGAGGCGTTCGATCATCGCGTGCGCGCCTGCTATCCGTTCGTGCGCGTGCACACGGAAGTCAACACGCACATCGACTCGCGGCGCTCGTATGGTTTCGTCGCGGGCCCCGGCGTGTTCGAGACCACCATCACGCGCCCCGACCTGTTCAGCAACTACTATCGCGAGCAATTGCGGCTGCTGGCGAAGAACCATCATGTGTCGATCGAAGTCGGCGTGTCGGAGCAGCCCATTCCGATTCATTTCGCGTTCGCGGAGGGCATCCATCTCGAGGGCGATCTCGACCGCGAGCGGCTCTTCGCGATGCGCGACATCTTCGACACGCCGGATCTCGCCGAACTCGACGACCGCATCGTGAACGGCACCTACGAGCCGGCGCCCGGCGAGCCGCAGCCGCTCGCGCTCTTCACGGCGCCGCGCGTGGACTTCTCGCTGCATCGGCTCAAGCACTACACGGCCACTTCGCCCACGCACGTCCAGAACTACGTGCTGTACACGAACTACCAGTTTTATATCGACGAATTCGTGAAGCTCGGCCGCGCGATGATGGCGCGCACCGACGACGCCGATCTGCGCAATTACCGCAGCGAATACACGTCGTTCGTGGAGCCGGGCGACGTGGTCACCTACAACGCGAATCTCGGCGAGCAGGACGACGAGGGCACGCCGCCCGCGCGTCTGCCGCAGATGCCCGCCTATCACCTCAAGCGCGCGGACGGCAGCGGCATCACGATGGTCAACATCGGCGTGGGGCCGTCGAACGCGAAGACGATCACCGATCACATCGCGGTGCTGCGCCCGCATGCGTGGATCATGCTCGGCCACTGCGCGGGGCTGCGCAATACGCAGCGTCTCGGCGACTACGTGCTCGCGCACGGCTATGTGCGCGAGGATCACGTGCTGGACGCCGACCTGCCGTTGTGGGTGCCGATTCCGGCGCTGGCCGAAGTGCAGGTGGCGCTCGAGCGCGCGGTCGCGCAGATCACGCAGCTCGACGGCGTGGAGCTCAAGCGCGTGATGCGCACGGGCACGGTGGCGAGCGTCGACAACCGCAACTGGGAACTGCGCGAGCATCGCGAGCCGGTGCAGCGTCTTTCGCAAAGCCGCGCGGTTGCGCTCGACATGGAGAGCGCGACGATTGCCGCGAACGGTTTCCGCTTTCGCGTGCCGTACGGCACCTTGCTATGCGTCTCCGACAAGCCGCTGCACGGCGAGCTCAAGCTGCCGGGCATGGCCGACTCGTTCTATCGCGCGCAGGTGGATCAGCACCTGCAGATCGGGGTGAAGGCGATGGAGATCTTGCGCACCAACGGCCTGCACAAGCTCCATAGTCGCAAGCTGCGCAGCTTCGCCGAGGTGGCGTTTCAGTGAAGTGAAGCCGACGGGGTGTTGGGGCCGTTACTGCCCAACCCCCGTCAACCCAATCAGGCTCCCCGCCGCGAGCAGCCACAACGGATGGATCTTCGTGCGCAACGCGAGCACGGCGCACACGCCCGTGATGGCCCACGCGATCCACGTCGGATCGCAGGCCCTCGCAATCAGCAGCGCGCTCGCGGCCACGAGCCCCGCCGTCACCGGCACGAGCCCGCGTTGCGCGATGCGCCGCCACGGCCGGTCCTTGAAGCGGTCCCATGCGTGCAGCGCGGCCACCGTCACGAGCGAGGACGGTCCGAACTTCGCCACCGATGTCACGAGCATGCCGGTCCAGCCGGCCACATGCCAGCCCACCAGCGTCACGATCATCATGTTCGGCCCGGGCGCGGCCTGCGCGAGCGCGAAGAGCGCGCTGAATTCGCTGGCGGTCATCCAGTGGTGCACCTCCACCACCTGGCGCTGCATCTCCGGCAGGATCGTGTTGCCGCCGCCGAACGCGAGCAGCGAGAGCTGGCTGAAGATCGCGGCGAGCGCGACGAGCGTGGCGCTCATTGTGCGTCTCCCGAGCGGCGGGCGGCCCGGGCCGCGACGGCGATGCCGAGCGGCGTGAGCACGAGCATGGTGGGCAAGAGCGGCAGGCGCAACAGGGCGATGGCGATGAAGCCGAGCAGGGCGATCGCGGCAGCGGCCGGGTCGCGGCGCAGCGGCAGGACGATCTTCGCGGCCATGGCGATCAGCAGCCCGGCCGCCGCGGCGGCGAGGCCCACGAACAGATGCCGCACGTGCGGGTCGTTCTGCGTGCGCTCGTAGAGCACGCCCAGCCCGATCACGACGAGGGAGGGCCCGGCAATCAGCCCCAGCAGCCCGGCGAGGCCGCCGCGCCAGCCGCGAAAGCGCATGCCGACCGCCACCGAAAGATTGATCACGTTGCCGCCGGGCAGGAATTGGCACAGCCCGAGCAGGTCGGTGAATTCGGCGGCCGAAAGCCAGCGGCGCTGCTCGACGATGGCGCGGCGCGCGAGCGGCAGCGCGCCGCCGAAGGAGGTGAAGCCGAGGCCGAGAAAGCCGAGGAACAGATCGCGTACGCTGGGTGCGCCGGACGTTTCGTCCCCTGGCGTGACGTTTGCTCCGGATGGGGTGGAGGCTAGATTGTTTTTCATGCGAAGACCTCGATGGCAAGGTCGAAGCGTAGCGCCGAACCGCCCCCGCGCAAAACGATTTCTCGGCCGGGCTCTTGTGACTTAGAATCACAAGCATGGCTCGCTCTCTTCCCCCGTTTCCCGCGCTGCGCGCGTTCGAAGCCGCGGCGCGGCACAACAGCTTCACCGCCGCGGCGGCCGAGCTCAATGTGACTCACGGTGCAATCAGCCGCCAGGTTGCGGCGCTGGAGGCGTGGGTGGGCGTGCAGGTGTTTCACCGGCACGGCAAGCGGGTGGCGCTGACCGAGGACGGCCGGCGCTATCTCGGGGCCGTGCAGGGGGCGTTCGACAGCATCGCGCGCGCCACGGTGGAGTTGCGCGACACCGGTGTCGTTCATGTGCTGCGCGTGAATGCGCTGCCCACCTTCGCCATGAAATGGCTGTTGCCGCGCCTGTCGCAATTCCAGCGCCTCGCGCCCAACGTCGAGTTGCGCCTCGCCACTTCGAATGCGCCTGTGGAGACGCTCGATGCGTTCGACGTTGCCGTGCGGCGCGGGCCGGCGCATTGGCCGGACTGCGCGAGTTGCTATTTTCTCGACGAAATGGAATTGCCGGTGTGTAGTCCGGCGCTACTGAAGCGCGTGCCGATCCAGTGCGCCGACGATCTCGCGCGCCACGTCCTGCTGCACTCGGATACGCGTCCCGATGCGTGGCGCACGTGGCTGGCCGCAGCCGGAGTGAAAGCCAAGTGCAGGAAGAAGCAGTCGTTCGACCACTTTTATCTGGCGTTGCAGGCCGCCGAGGATGGTTTGGGCGTGGCGCTAGGGCCGCTGCCGCTATTGGACGACGAGTTGGCTTCGGGGCGCCTCGTGGCGCCCCTCGCGGGGCCCCACCTGGAAGCGCGTGGCTACTGGTGGGTGGCGCGCCGCGAAGTGGCGGACGTGCCCGTCGTCGCGCAGTTCTGCCGCTGGCTGGAAGAGCAGGCGGAGCAGGCCAGCGCGCTGCCGGGCTACGTCGAACATCAAAGGTAGAACATGCGGTCTTCGTCGGACTCGGGGCGGTGCGGGTGCTCCTTTTCCGGTTCCTCGCCGCTGTCCTCGTAGAACTTGAGCACCGCTTCGAGCACCTGGTCCGGGTCGTCGATCACCTGCATCAGATTCATGTCTTCCGGATTGATGAGGCCCATCGGCACGAGCGCCGCGCGGAACCACTCGAGCAGGCCCTTCCAGAACTCCGCGCCCACCAGAATGATGGGTACATGACGCGACTTCTTGGTCTGGATGAGCGTGAGCACCTCGGCCAGTTCGTCGAGCGTGCCGAAGCCGCCCGGCATGACGATCACCGCGTCCGAGTTCTTGACGAAGGTGACCTTGCGCGTGAAGAAATGGCGAAAGCGCAGCGAGATGTCCTGCCACTGGTTGCCCGACTGCTCGTGCGGCAACTCGATGTTCAGGCCCACCGAAGGCGACTTGCCCGCGTGTGCGCCCTGGTTGGCGGCTTCCATGATGCCGGGGCCGCCGCCGGAGATCACGGCGAAGCCCGCGTCCGACACTTTGCGCGCGATGGTGGTGGCGAGCTGATAGTACGGCGAGTCCGGTTTGAGGCGCGCAGAACCATAGATGCTGACCGCTGGCCGGATCTCGGACAGGTATTCGGTCGCCTCGATAAACTCTGCCATAATCGTGAACATCTGCCACGATGCGCGCGCCTTCTTGGCCGTTGCGCGCTCTTGATCTGCGAGTGAACGCAGACTCGGAATCACTTTTCTCTT
>JAITTX010000284.1 GCA_031286755.1 Paraburkholderia sp. | reverse complement strand
GCCGCCTTCACGAAGAACGACATGAAGCCGAGCTTCACGCCGTGTTCCTTCTCGAACTTGTCCTTGTACTTGTTGCGCAGCTCCATGACCGGCGCCATGTTCACTTCGTTGAACGTCGTGAGGATGGCGTTGGTTTGCTGCGACTCGAGCAGACGCTCGGCAATACGGGCGCGCAGACGCGACATCGGCACGCGCTGCTCCGGACGGTCGTTGAGCCAGTTGGCAGCCGATGCCGGTGCATTGACTTGCGGCAGCGAGGGCTTGGCGGCAACGGTCTTCGCAGCCGGTGCGGCGGCCGGAGCGGCCTTCGGCGCGCCGGCGCCGAGCACGTCCTGCTTCGTGATGCGGCCGTCGCGGCCCGTGCCGGCGACGTCCGAGCCCGAAAGGCCCTTCTCGGCCATCAGCTTGTTCGCTGCGGGCGAGGCGATGGTGCTGCTCGAGGCGGCAGCGGCAACCGGTGCGGCGGCGGGAGCCGCGGCAGGTGCAGCAGCCGGCGCGGCGGCTGCAGCGGGAGCCGCGGCGGCGCCCGCCTTGGCTTCCGTGTCGATTTTCGCGATCAGCTGTTCGCTCGTGACGGTTGCGCCGTCGCCCACCACGATCTCGGCCAGCACGCCGGCAGCCGGCGCGGGCACTTCGAGCACGACCTTGTCGGTTTCGATCTCGATGACGACTTCGTCCTGGGCAACAGCTTCGCCCGCCTTCTTCTTCCACTGCAGCATCGTGCCTTCCGACACCGACTCCGAAAACTGCGGGACCTTGACTTCTACGATAGCCATGTGATTTTCCTGAATACTTTATCGGGGACTTTCCCCGTATGACGAACCGGGTCGCGCACTTGAGCGCGGGAAAGCGCGTGATTGATGAGTCGCGCTTTCCCGGTTCGCTTCGCTCTATGTGCTTACTTCGCGACCTGCGCGCCCTTCAGGCGGCCGAACGCACCTTCGATCAGCGTCTTCTGCTGCTCATAGTGCTTCGCGTAGTAGCCGACGGCCGGCGAGGCGGAGGCAGGACGGCCGCTGTACGCGAGCTTCATGCCTTCCCTCATGCCTTCCTTCAGGTGATGCTCGATGTAGAACCACGGGCCCTGATTCTGCGGCTCGTCCTGCACCCAGACCACTTCGGTCGCGTTGTCGTACTTCTTCAGCTCCGTTTCGAACTGCTTGTGCGCGAACGGATAGAGCTGCTCGATACGGATGATCGCGACGTCGTTCGACTTCGACTCGCGGCGATGCGCAACGAGGTCGTAGTACACGCGGCCCGAGCAGGCGATGATGCGCTTGACCTTCTTCGCGTCGATCGAGTCGTCCACTTCGCCCATGACCGGCTGGAACGTGCCCTTCGCGAGTTCGGACAGATCCGACACGGCTTCCTTGTGACGCAGCAGCGACTTCGGCGTGAAGATGATGAGCGGCTTGCGGAACAGGCGGATCATCTGGCGGCGCAGCAGGTGGAAGATCTGTGCCGGCGTGGTCGGCTGAACGACCTGCATGTTGTGCTCGGCGCACAGTTGCAGGAAACGCTCGATACGTGCCGACGAGTGCTCCGGACCCTGACCTTCGTAGCCGTGCGGCAGCAGCATCGTGAGACCCGAAACGCGGCCCCACTTCACTTCGCCCGACGAGATGAACTGGTCGATCACGACTTGCGCGCCGTTCACGAAGTCACCGAACTGGCCTTCCCACGCAACCAGCGTGTTCGGCTCAGCCGTCGAATAGCCGTACTCGAAGCCGAGCACCGCTTCTTCGGAGAGCACCGAGTCGATCACCGTGAAGCTCGCCTGGTTCTCGCCGATGTTCTGCAGCGGGATGTACGTGCCGTCGTTCCAGCGCTCGCGGTTCTGGTCGTGCAGAACGGCGTGACGGTGCGTGAACGTGCCACGGCCCGAGTCCTGGCCCGTGAGACGCACGGCGTAGCCCGAAGCGACCAGCGAGGCGAACGCGAGGTGCTCGCCCATGCCCCAGTCGAGCTTCGCGTCGCCCTTGCCCATCGCGCGGCGGTCGTTGATGACGCGCTCGACCAGCGGGTGAACCTTGAAGTTATCGGGGATCGTGGTGATGCGCTCGGCAAGGCGCTTGAGTTCCGCGAGCGGCACGGCCGTATCGGCGGCGTCGGTCCACTTACGGTTCAGGAACGGCACCCAGTCCACCGCGTACTTGCTCTTGTAGTTCGAGAGCACCGGGTCGATGGTGTGGTGGCCTTCGTCCATCGCGGCACGGTAGGCCTTGATGTAGGCGTCGGCGTCTTCAGCCGTGATCACGCCCTGCTGCACGAGCTTCTCGGCGTACAGCGCACGGGTGCCCGGGTGCTTCGCGATCGTCTTGTACATGAGCGGCTGCGTGACCGCCGGGGTGTCCTGCTCGTTGTGGCCGAGCTTGCGGAAGCACACGATGTCGACCACGACATCCTTGTGGAACTGCATGCGGAATTCGACCGCGAGCTGGATGGCCAGCACGACCGCTTCCGGATCGTCGCCGTTCACGTGCAGAACGGGCGCCTCGATCATCTTGACGACGTCGGTACAGTACAGCGTCGAACGCGCGTCGCGCGGATCCGAAGTCGTGAAGCCGATCTGGTTGTTGATGACGATGTGCAGCGTGCCGTGCGTGCCGTAACCGCGCGTTTGCGCGAGGTTCAGCGTTTCCATCACGACGCCCTGGCCCGCGAAGGCCGCGTCGCCGTGGATCTGCACCGGCAGCACTTGCAGGCCGTCGTCGTCGCCGCGGCGATCCATACGGGCCTTCGCCGAACCCTCGACCACCGGGTTGACGATTTCGAGGTGCGACGGGTTGAACGCGAGCGACAGGTGAACCGGGCCGCCGTCGGTCGCGATGTCCGAGGAGAAGCCCTTGTGGTACTTCACGTCGCCTGCCGGCAGGTCGTCGACGTGCTTGCCTTCGAATTCGGCGAAGAGGTCCGACGGCATCTTGCCGAGCGTGTTCACGAGCACGTTCAGGCGGCCGCGGTGGGCCATGCCGATCACGATTTCCTGCACGCCCTTCGCGCCTGCGTGACGAACGGTTTCGTCCATCGCGGCGATGAAGCTCTCGCCGCCTTCGAGCGAGAAGCGCTTCTGGCCGACGTACTTGGTGTGCAGGAAGCGCTCGAGACCTTCGGCGGCCGTGAGGCGCTGCAGGATGTGCTTCTTCTTGTCGTTCGTGAAGTTGGGCGTCGAGCGGATCGACTCGAGACGCTCCTTCCACCAGCGCTTTTGCTCAGGATCGCTGATGTACATGTATTCGGCGCCGATCGTGCCGCAGTACGTGTCGCGCAGCGCCTTGACGATCTCGCGCAGCGACGCGCGCTCGAAACCGAAGTACAGGTTCGTGGCGCTGAACGTCTCGTCCATATCGGCTTCGGTGAAGTCGTAGAACGCGGGCTCGAGTTCGGGAATACTGGGGCGTTCGCGGCGCTGCAGCGGATCGAGATTGGCCCATTGCGAGCCGAGGAATCGATAAGCGCCGATCAGCGACTGAACGTAGACTTGCTTGCGGGCCGTGGCGAGATCTTCGCCGCCGCCGCGCTGAATGAACGCATTGGCCTTGGCGCGCTGCGCAAACGACTCGACGATCGGCCCGTGGGCGATATCGTTGTCGGCAGTGCCGCTCGACGACGGCACGTTTTGCAGTGCGTCGAAGTATTGGCGCCAGGTGTCCGGGACGGACGCAGGGTTATCAAGATATGCTTCGTATAGCTCTTCGACATACGGAGCATTGCCGCCGAACAAATAGGAGTTCAGCTGGAACTGCTTCATCGTTTCCGACATTTACGCTCACCTTTCTTCGAGTTTCTCGAGAAATAGCGGGTTACTCAACCTTCCGCGCCACGGCCTGACCGTTTAGCGGATTGCGAATCAAGTCTGCTTGGAAGGACCTAAATCATGCATCCGCGGAGGATATCACAGAAGTGATACCCGCCATAGATTGCAATGCGGCACGAACGCACACGCAAACCCTTTGCAGACGGGCCTTTGCGGGATTTGCAACACACTCTTTACGCACCGCGACACAATTGTTACCAGACGCAAAAAAGCCGCCCACATAGGGGCGGCTTTGCTGGCTTTTCGCTTGCATTGCAGTGCGCAAAAAATCACTGACTGCGCTTACTCGGCGGCGGCTTCGCGGCTTGCGCGGCGACGCTCGTGTTCCTTCAGATGGCGCTTGCGCAGACGGATCGACTGCGGCGTGACTTCCACGAGTTCGTCGTCGTCGATGAACTCCACGGCATATTCAAGCGACATCTGGACCGGCGGCACGAGGCGCACGGCTTCGTCGGTGCCCGAGGCGCGCACGTTGGTGAGCTGCTTGCCCTTGATCGGGTTCACGACGAGATCGTTGTCGCGGCTGTGAATGCCGATGATCATGCCCTCATAGAGCGCGTCGCCCGGCTTCACGAACATGCGGCCGCGGTCCTGCAGCTTCCACAGCGCATAGGCAACGGCGGCGCCGTCGTCCTGCGAGATCAGCACGCCGTTGCGGCGCTCGCCGAGCGTGCCTTCCTTGATCGGGCCGTAGGCGTCGAACACGTGGCTCATCAGGCCCGTGCCGCGCGTGAGCGTCATGAACTCGCCCTGGAAGCCGATCAGGCCACGGGCCGGAATGCGGTACTCGAGGCGCGTGCGGCCACGGCTGTCCGACGCCATATCGAGCATTTCGCCCTTGCGGCGGCCCAGCTCTTCCATCACGCCGCCCTGGTGGCTGTCCTCGACGTCCACCGTCAGCAGCTCGTACGGCTCCTGCTTCACGCCATCGACTTCGTGCAGCACCACGCGCGGACGCGACACGGCCAGTTCGTAGCCTTCGCGGCGCATGTTTTCGATCAGGATCGTGAGGTGCAGCTCACCACGGCCCGACACTTCGAACGTGGTTTCGTCGCCGGTGTCCTTCACGCGCAGCGCCACGTTGTGGTTCAGCTCCTTCGTGAGACGGTCGCGGATCTGGCGGCTCGTCACGAACTTGCCTTCCTTGCCCGCGAGCGGCGACGAGTTCACGAGGAAGTTCATCGTCAGCGTGGGCTCGTCCACCGTGATCATCGGCAGGGCTTCGGGGTTGTCGATCGCGCAGATCGTGGCGCCAATGCCGATGTCTTCAATGCCGTTGATCAGCACGATGTCGCCGGCTTCAGCCGATTCCACCTGCACGCGCTCCAGGCCGCTGAACGACAGCACCTGGTTGATCTTGCGGTTCATCACGTCGCCTTCCGGGCCGAAGCGCAGCGCCACCGGCTGGCCCGGCTTGATGCGGCCGCGCTTGATACGGCCCACGCCGATACGGCCGACGTAGGTCGAGTAGTCGAGCGAGGTGATTTGCAGCTGGAGCGGACCTTCCGGATCGGCGTCGCGAACCGGCACGTGTTCGAGCACGGCTTCGAACAGCGGGCGCATGTCGCCTTCGCGCGCGTCCGGCGACAGCGAAGCGTAGCCGTTCAGGCCCGAAGCGTAGACCACCGGGAAGTCGAGCTGCTCTTCGGTCGCGCCGAGCTTGTCGAACAGGTCGAAGGTCTGGTTGATCACCCAGTCGATACGGGCGCCCGGACGGTCGATCTTGTTGACGACGACGATCGGCTTGAGGCCGAGCGCGAGCGCCTTCCTGGTCACGAAGCGCGTTTGCGGCATCGGGCCTTCGACGGCGTCGACGAGCAGCAGCACCGAGTCGACCATCGACAGCACGCGCTCCACTTCGCCGCCGAAGTCGGCGTGGCCCGGGGTGTCGACGATGTTGATGTGCGTGCCTTCGTACTCGACCGCGCAATTCTTCGAGAGAATCGTGATCCCGCGCTCTTTTTCGATGTCGTTCGAGTCCATGACGCGTTCGGCGACTTGCTGGTTGTCGCGGAAGGTGCCGGACTGGCGCAGCAGTTGGTCGACGAGCGTGGTCTTGCCGTGGTCGACGTGGGCAATGATGGCGATGTTGCGAAGGGCGCGGGACATAGGAACCTGGGTACTAGTTGGGTGCGCCGCATGAGCTCGACAGCGGGCTCGCGCAACCGTCTTTTAGCGCTTCCCGGCAACTTGGCCGGGCCTTGCGAAAAGACGCCGCGAATGACGCACTTTTGGGAACCTGAAAGTATAGCACGTGCGGATGAATTGATCGTGCTCATACTCTGGGCGAACCGCAGGACCCTGCCGGGCGCCCCTGCCCGAGCCCCGCGACGGGCATCGGAACCTGATTAAAACCCTGGCCTGCAAAGGTTTCTCCTCCCCGCCACAATCAACCCTTGCCGCGTCAACTAACGGCTCCTATAATCCGTGCCTGGTCAATCATTGCAGTCGCAGCAGAAACATGACGGATCCAACTCCCACGCCGCCGCCCGAAGTTCGCGATTACGACTTCGGCGAGAGCGTTGGCTATCTCATTTCACGGGTGAAATCGACGATGTCGAACCTGATCACCCAGCGCACCGTGGCCGAGCTCGGCGTGACGAGCCAGCAGGCCAGCGTGCTGTTCATGGTGGCGAGCGGCAAGTGCGTGCTCGCGGCCGAACTGGCGCGCGAGTATGGCATCGACGCGAGCGCGGTGACGCGCCTCGTCGACCGGCTGGAAAAACGCGGCCTGCTCCAGCGCGTGCGCAGCTCCGAGGACCGCCGCGCCGTGCGCCTCGCGCTCACGCCCGAGGGCGAAGCCATCGCCGCGCGCATGCCGGCGATCTTCACGAGCGTGACGGAAATGCTCTCGCAAGGCTTCACGCCCGAGGAAATCGGCTTCCTGAAGAGCATGCTGCGGCGGGTTCTTTCCAATAGCTGCGAAGCTAGCCAGAACGCCAGCCCGAATGCGGGACAAAACCCGCCGCCCAATTCATGACGGGGCAAGTAAATTTGAGTGCGCCGCGCAAGAAAATAGCTGCAGCGTCCAGCATTACCTCACTTTCTCACGCCATGAGACGAGCAATGAAACCCGATACCCAGTTTGCGCCAGCGCTCTCCTGCCGCGGGGCCATCGCCGCCGCGGTGGCGGCGCTCGCGCTCGCGGGCTGTGCGAACTACTTCGGCGTCAAGAGCGACAAAACCATCGCGCAGCCGCAACAGTTCGAGACCTCGCAGAGCATCCCCGCCGAGGGCGGCCAGTGGCCCACGCTCGACTGGGCCCAGCAGTTCGGCGACCCGCAATTGCCCAGGCTGATCGACGAGGCGCTCGAGGGCAACCCCACCATCGCGCAGGCGCAGGCGCGCATCGCCAAGGCATCGTCGTATATCGAGACGTCGAAGTCGGCGCTCTATCCGAAGGCCAACGCGAGCTACTCGTGGACGCGCGAGATCTATACGGAAAACACGATCTTCCCGCCGCCTTTCGGCGGCACGTGGTTCAGCGAAAACAACGCGCTCGCGAGCGCTTCGTGGGATCTGGACCTCTGGGGCAAGAACCGCCAGCGCCTCGCCCAGGCGGTCTCCGCCCAGCGCGCCGCCCAGGCCGACATGCAGCAGGCGCGCATCACGCTCGCCTCGTCGGTTGCGCGCACGTATAACCAGCTCGCGCAGCTCTATGCGCTGCGCGACATCGCCGCGCGCGAGATCGACAACCGCAAGACCATCGGCACGATCACGGACGGCCGCGTGGTGGCGGGGCTCGACACCAACGTCGAGCGCCAGACCGCGAACGGCAATATCGCAACGAGCGAAGCCAACCTCACGCAGATCGACGGCCAGATCGAGAGCGTGCGCTATCAGCTCGGCGCGTTGCTCGGCAAGGGACCGGACCGCGGCCTGCAGATCGCACAGCCCGTGCTCAACCCGGCCGCCGACATAACTCTGCCCGGCAACCTGCCCGCCGACCTCGTGGCGCGCCGCCCGGACATCGTCGCCGCGCGCTGGCAGGTGGAAGCCGCCATGCACGACGTGAAGGAAGCCAAGGCGGAGTTCTATCCCGACGTGAACCTGGCGGCCGGCGTCGGCCTCGACGCATTCGGCTGGGGCCGCTTCCTCAACTTTTCGAGCCGCCAGATGAATCTCGGCCCGGCCGTGCACCTGCCGATCTTCGACGGCGGTGCGCTGCGCGCGCAGTTGAAGGGCCGTTACGCCGACTTCGACCTCGATGTGGCGAACTACAACCAGACGCTCATCAACGCGTTCCAGCAAGTGGCCACCCAGGTCTCGTCGATCCGCTCGGCGGACAAGCAGCTCGTGGACGCCCAGCGCGCGCTCGACGCCTCGACCAAGGCGTACCAGCTCGCCGTGATCCGCTACAAGGCGGGGCTTTCCGAACAGCTCCAGGTGCTCAACGCCGACCAGAACCGTCTCGCCGCGGAGCAGACCGTCTCGAACCTCAAGATGCAGCGCCGCGATCAGCAGATGGCGCTCATCACGGCGCTCGGCGGCGGCTTCGACGCGCACGACGCAGGCCTCGTGCCGCCTGTCGAGGTCGGCAGCGACGCCAAAGGCCAGAGCGACGTGAACGGCGGGCCGTGGAGCGGCACCTCGGTGCCGGCGCAAAGCGCCGCCTCTGCGCCGTCGACGGCCACGGCCAACGCGCCCGCCCCGAACTGAACACCAATCACTGAACGAACAGCACGCCAGAACCCGGAGATCCTTCCATGAGCACCCCCCAGCAACCGGCGGCCAATCCGCAGCCGAACGCGAACAACGGCAAGCGCAAGCGCATGATGACGCTGCTCGTGCTCGTGATCGTGATTGCAGCCATTGCCTACGGCCTCTACTACTTCCTCGTCGCGCGCTTCTCGGAGGGCACCGACGACGCCTACGTGAACGGCAACGTCGTGCAGATCACGCCGCAGGTCACGGGCACGGTGATCGCCGTGAACGCCGACGACACGCAAACGGTGAAGAGCGGCGACCCGCTCGTGCAGCTCGACCCCGCCGATTCGCGCATCGCGCTGCAGCAGGCCGAGGCGAATCTCGGCCAGACGGTACGCCAGGTGCGCGGCCTCTTCGCCGACGACAGCCAGTACCAGGCGCAAGTCGCCGTGCGCCAGGCCGACCTTTCGCGCGCCCAGGACGACCTGCGCCGCCGCATGCAGGTCGCGCAGACGGGCGCCGTCTCGCAGGAAGAGATCTCTCACGCCCGCGACGCCGTGAAGAGCGCCCAGGCCGCACTCGAAGCCGCGCAGCAGCAGCTCGCCGCGAACCGCGCGCTCACCGCGAACACGACCATCGCCAATCATCCGAACGTGATGGCCGCCGCGGCCAAGGTGCGCGACGCCTATCTCACGAACGCCCGCAACACGCTGCCCGCGCCCGTGACCGGCTACGTGGCCAAGCGCTCGGTGCAGGTGGGCCAGCGCGTCTCGCCGGGCACGCCGCTCATGTCGGTGGTGCCGCTGAACGCCGTGTGGGTGGACGCCAACTTCAAGGAAGTGCAGCTCAAGCACATGCGCATCGGCCAGCCGGTCGAGATGACGGCCGACGTGTACGGCTCGTCGGTGGTCTATCACGGCAAGGTGGTGGGCTTCTCGGCGGGCACGGGCTCGGCCTTCTCGCTCTTGCCCGCGCAGAACGCCACGGGTAACTGGATCAAGGTGGTGCAGCGCCTGCCGGTGCGCATCTCGCTCGACCCCGAAGAGCTGCAGAAGCACCCGCTGCGCATCGGCCTTTCGATGCAGGTGGACGTGAACATCAAGAACGATTCGGGCAGCCAGCTCGGCAACGCGCAGAACACGGTTTATCAGACCAACGTGTTCGAGAAGTACGGCGACGAAGCCGATGCCGAAATCGCCCGCATCATCGCGGAAAACGCCGGCCAGAATGGTGGACAAAACGCCGGCAAGGCGCAGGTTTCGTCGGCAGGAAGCACCGCCGGCGCGAGCAAGCCCGCCGCCAAACTGATGTAAGCCCGCGCGCGCCACGAAGAAAACCCCAGAGAAGGCACCAAAGAAGTCAACAACGAAGCACTCAATGGCTGCACAACAACCCGTAGTCCATCCGCCGTTGCAAGGCGCGCAACTCGTGATCGGCACCATCGCGGTGTCGCTCGCAGTGTTCATGAACGTGCTGGACACCTCGATCGCGAACGTGTCGATCCCGTCGATCTCGGGCGACCTCGGCGTCGCCTCCGATCAGGGCACGTGGGTCATCACGTCGTTCGCGGTCGCCAACGCGATCTCCGTGCCGCTGACCGGCTGGCTCACGGAGCGCATCGGCCAGGTGCGTCTGTTCATGGCGTCGATCATCCTGTTCGTGATCTCGTCGTGGATGTGCGGCCTCGCGCCCACGCTGCCCTTCCTGCTCGCCTCGCGCGTGCTGCAGGGCGCGGTGGCGGGCCCGATGATCCCGCTCTCGCAAACGCTCCTGCTCGCGAGCTACCCGCGCGCCAAGGCGCCCATCGCGCTCTCGATGTGGTCGATGACCACGCTGATCGCGCCGGTGGCGGGCCCGATTCTCGGCGGCTGGATCTCGGACAACATCTCGTGGCCGTGGATCTTCTACGTGAACATTCCCGTGGGCATCGTGGCCGCGCTCGCCACGTGGGCGATCTTCCGCAACCGCGATTCGGCCATCAAGAAAGCGCCCATCGACGGCGTGGGCCTCGCGCTCCTGATCGTCTGGGTCGGCTCGCTGCAGATCATGCTCGACAAGGGCAAGGACCTCGACTGGTTCGCGTCCACGACGATCGTCGTGCTCGCGCTCACGGCGGTCATCGCCTTCGCGTTCTTCGTGGTCTGGGAGCTGACCGCCGACCATCCGGTGGTCGACCTGTCGCTGTTCGCCGGGCGCAACTTCACGGGCGCGACGATCGCGCTTTCGGTGGGCTACGGCCTCTACTTCGGCAATCTCGTGCTGCTGCCGTTGTGGCTGCAAACCACGCTCGGCTACACCGCGACCGACGCGGGCATCATCATGGCGCCCGTGGGATTCTTCGCGATCATGCTCTCGCCGATCACAGGCCGCATCCTGCCGCGCACCGACCCGCGCTATATCGCGACGGCGGCATTCGTAGTGTTCGCGCTGTGCTTCTGGATGCGCTCGCAGTACACGACCGGCGTGGACACCTGGGCGCTCACGTTGCCCACCTTGATCCAGGGCATCGGCATGGCGGGCCTCTTCATTCCGCTCGTCTCGATCACGCTTTCGGGTTTGCCGGGCCACCGCATTCCC
>JAITTX010000249.1 GCA_031286755.1 Paraburkholderia sp. | reverse complement strand
ATCACGCGCTTGTCGGTGTCGGCGCTGCTCACGAGCGGCGCCGAAGCGCCTGGCCCGCCGTACATCACGTCGTACGAGGCCGCCGCGCCGCCCCATGCGTTGTCGTAGGCGAGCATCATCGTGTACTGGCGGCAGGCCACGGCGTCGCCGGGCAACTGGCCGCCGCAGTTGGTGGCCGAAGGACCGGCCGGACCCGCAGCGTCGCGCCCGAAGCTATAGGTGCCGCCCACCGTCACGCCGTGAAATTTGCCGAGATAGCCCACGGCGTTGTCGCTTCGGGCGTTCGGCAGATAGCTGTCGAAGCTCGCCATCGAATGGATCGACGGGCCGATCACGTCCGCGTTGAAGAGCACGTACATCGACATGTTCATCTGGCGGCCCAGCGTGAGCGTGCCGTAGTCGCTGCTCACGCCCACGTTCGCCTGGCGCCCGAACAGGCGCCCGCCGTAATTGAGCGCGCCGTTGTTGGGCGCGAAGCCGTTCTCCAGCACGAAGAAGGCCTTGTAGCCGCCGCCCAGATCCTCCTGGCCGCGCAAGCCGAAGCGCGACGGCACCTCGCCCGTGAGCGAGGGCATGCCGACGAACGAGCCGCCTTTCGCCGCGTTGTTGTAGTACTCGATGCCCGTATCGACGATGCCGTAGAGCGAGACGCTGCTTTGCCCCCAGGCGAGCGCCGAGGTGCCGGCGAGCAAGGCCGCCACAATCGTTTTTTTCATCATGTGTCTCCGAATTTTTTTATCAGTAATGCTTATTTGTGTATATACCTGACGGGCCGCCATCATGTGCCAGCTTCAGTCATGCGTGTCAGTCAGTCTTGCTGCCCGCGAGAATCCATTGCGCGACGGTCTGCGCGTCGCCGGCGCTGAGGGCGTTGGGCGGCATGGGCACGGCGCCCCAGCCGCCCGAGCTGCCGTTCTGGATATGCGCGGCGAGCGTGGCCGCGGCGCCCGGTTTGCCCGCATAGCGCGCGGCCACGTCGCGCCAGGCCGGCCCCACGAGCTTCTTGTCCACGGCATGACAGCCGAAGCAGGCATGCTGCGTGGCGATCTGGCGCGCGCGTGCCGCATCGACAGCGGGCTCGGCAAGCGCGCTGGTGACAGCGCTGGTGAAGCACAACGCGCCAGCGAGCGAAGTGACTAAATAAGGAATCCGGATCATGATCGATACTTTATGGAAAGAAAAATACGGCTTGATTTTCAGGCCAGCGCCTGTTCGAGCGGCATGGTGCGCAGACGCTTGCCGCTCGCCTCGAACAGCGCGGCGGCCACGGCGGGCGCAACGGGCGGCAGCGCCACCTCCCCGCAGCCTTGTGGCGTGCGATCGCTCTCGACGATCTCGACTTCGATCTTCGGCATCTCCGAGAGGGACAGGAGCGGGTAGTCGGAGAAGTTCTCCTGCACCACGGCACCGTCCTTGAAAGTGATTTCGCTCTTGAACGTGTTGGTGAGCGCGAAGCCTATGCCGCCCTCCATCATCTCGCGCACCAGCATGGGGTTGATTGCCTGGCCGCAGTCGACGCCGCACACCACGCGTTCGAGCTTCGCCTTGCCGTCCACCATGCGCAGCTCGGCCACGATGGCGACATAGGTCGTGAAGGCGCCGCCACGGCCCGTGTAGAGGCTGTAGGCGAGCCCCCGATACACGCCCGCGGCCGGCTTGCGCGCCCAGTTGGCTCGCGCGGCCGTGCGTTCGAGCACGCGCAGCGCGAGCGGGTCGTCGCGCAGCAGCGTGCGCCGGTACTCGAGCGGATCCACGCGCGCGGCGTGCGCGAGTTCGTTCACGAAGCTCTCCAGAAAGAAGATGCTGGACGTGCTGCCCACACTGCGCATGAAGCTCACGGGAATGTGCTGATCGACGCTCACCGAATCCACGAGCAGATTCGGCACCGCGTAGCCCAGGTCGTAGAGGCCGTCGAGCATGGTCTCGTCCCAGCCGCCCGCCTTTTCGAAGTAGTCGCGCTTGATCGACCAGTACAGCGACTGCCCCACCACGCGCAGATGCAGCGCGCGCGGATAGCCATCGGCGCCGAGCACCGCGCGCATGCGCGCGGATACGCCGGGGCGGTAGAAGCCGTGGCGAATGTCGTCCTCGCGCGAGCGCGTCACCTTCACCGGGCGGCCCACGGCCTTCGAGGCCACGGCCGCGTGAATCACGAAATCGGGCACGTACTTGCGTCCGAAGCTGCCGCCCAGGAATGTTGTATGCACAATCACTTTTTCGGGCGGCAGCTTGAAGATGCCGCCGAGCGCCCAGCGCACCTTGTCCTGCCCCTGGATCGGCCCCCACACTTCGATCTCGTGCTCGCGCACATGCACCGTGGCGTTCACGGGCTCCATGGTCGCGTGGACGATATACGGCGTGTGGTAGTCGGCTTCGACCACCTTCACGCCCGCGCCCGCGTCGTGGGTGGCGGCGTTGAATTGCGCCGGCGCATCGCCGATGCGCGTGGCCGCCACCGCCTGCTCCGACATCAACGCGGCCTTGCGTTGCGCGAGAATCGCCGCGCTGTCCGCGGGCACGGCGCCGGCTTCCCATTGCACGTCGAGCGCGTCGCACGCCTTCTTCGCCTGCCAGTACGTATTCGCCACCACGATCACGGCGTCCTTGGCCTGCACCACCTCGACCACGCCCGGCAGTGCGCGCACCGTGTCGCGATTGCGCACGGCCACGGGCTTGCCGTTGAGCGTGGGCGCCATTTTCACGGCGCCCGCGAGCATGCCGGGCACTTTCACGTCGATACCGAACACGGCGCTGCCGTTCACCTTCGCGGGCACGTCGAGCTTGTGCAGCGGCTGGCCGATGAGCGTGCGCGCCGACTGCGCCTTCAGGCGCGGCTGCGGATCGAGCGGCAGTTGCGCCGCGTCCGCGAGCAATTCGCCGTAGCCGAGCGAGCGCCCCGTTTGCAGATGGATCACGCGGCCGCTCTTCGTCGCGCATTGCGTGGGCCGCACGCCCAGGCGCCGCGCGCCCGCCTTGAGAAACGCCTCGCGCGCCTGCGCGCCCGCGATGCGCAAACGCTGCTGGAACATGGTGACCGACATCGAAGCGCCCACGAACTGCTGCGGGTGCTCGTTGGCCGCCGCGATGCGATAAGCGTCGCGGCCCGTGACGAACTCCACGCTCACGCGGCGCCAGTCGGCATCCATCTCGTCGGCCAGCAGTTGCGGCAGGCCCGTGTAGACGCCCTGGCCGACCTCGGCCTGTGAGAGACCGATGATGGTGCGGCCGTCGGGATCCACGCGGACCCAGTCGTTGATCTCGCGAAAGCGCGTGCCGTCCTCGGCCGCTTGCACGTGCTCGCTGAAGGCGAGCGGCAACACCAGGCTGCCCGCGACCGCGAGACCGGTCTTGAGAAAGGCGCGCCGGCTTTCGCGTTGCGGCGCGCGCGCGGGCGCGAAGCCAGCGCTAGCCGCGCCATCGATGCCATCGGCGTGGCGCGCGCGCTCAAACGTTCGCTGCGACATGGATGGCCTCGCGAATACGGTGATAGGTCGCGCAGCGGCACAGGTTCGTCACGCCCTGATCGATTTGCGCGTTGGTGGGATGCGGGTGCTGCTTGAGCAGCGCGGCCACGGCCATCACCATGCCCGACTGGCAGTAGCCGCATTGCGGCACGTCCTGCTTGATCCACGCCTGCTGCACCGGATGCGAGGCATCGGGTGCGAGCCCTTCGATGGTGGTGATGGCGCGCCCCGCGACCGCCGAGACCGGCAGCACGCACGAGCGCGTGGCCTCGCCTTCGAGATGCACGGTGCAGGCGCCGCACGCGCCGATACCGCAGCCGTATTTGGTGCCGGTCAGTCCCGCGGCTTCGCGGATCACCCACAGCAGGGGCGTGTCCGGATCGCCATCGAATTCGAAAGGCTGGCCGTTCAGTGTGAATTGCATGCGCTTGTCTCCCCAGAAATCGCCGTTTGCGACTGTTTGCAGCCGCTTCGGAAGCGGTTGGCGATGAGTGAGATTCTTGGGGTGGACGAAATGCCCGGCAATGGCGCGACGGCCCAAAGAAGTTGCCGATCGTCTCTTTCGATCAGCTTTAAACCCGGCTTCCGAAAATTACAGGTTTCCCCTTATAGCCTTGAATATCGGGCCATTACACCTTTCCATGCCGATGAAACGCTGTGTCGCGAGATTCAAATGCGATCAGGCGTTTCATCCATGGAATGTTGGTGGGACATTCGGTGACTTTCGGTGCAAGCCTGCATAGGCATTGTTTGAGCGCGTAACGATGTCGTGTGGCTGATCAGTCGCCACCCAGAAGACGATCAAGCGCCGAAGTGATCCGGTCCCGGTGCTCTCGTAGTGAGCCGGCCTTCGGACCCAGCTCACTTAACGGAATCGACGCAATAAATGCCGGATGCATGATGCATTGGATGCCGCCAATGTCGAATGATGGCGTGAAATCCGCGGGGAGTTTCCCTTGCGGAAAAGAGTCAACCCTGACCAGCGGTATGACGACTCGGGACGTCAATCCTTCTAGAAAGTCGCTTTGCACGTCGACAAGGTACGGTGTAATGGGCCGGCTTTTGCCAGTATTGGCGTAGACGTCAAATCGCGCCATTAGAACGTCCGGTACTCAGCAAGTGGCAGGCCGTTCTTCTCGACCCATTCGTTCGTGTGCTTGATGAAGTCGGCATGCTCCTCTGCCCAGCGGCGCCCCTCCTCCGCCTTGATGGCCTCCCGCAACGCCTGCTCGCAGGTGCGGGAGAAATTGATGCCCAAGTCTTTCGCCCGTTCATAGACGTCAACGGGCAGTGTCACGTTGGTCGCCTTACGCGGCCCGACTGTAGTTGCATGTGCCATGTTGGATCCTCCGCGCGAGCATTTATGCGCATATTTCCCAACATGATAACCCACATGTCAACCGAGCTTCATAACCGGGACCTCTGCTGTTCGTCTTCGTCGAAGTCTTTTTGACATGGGGCAGCACGAGAGCCTTCGGCAGCTCATATGCACAAGCGACAGCCTTACGTCGGTGACATTACAGAGCAGAGGGCGCACTCAGGAAGCCGGCGTGCGGCGCACGAACACGCGCCGCGTGAGATCGAACGCGACGAGATTGCCCGAAACCACCAGCAGCAAACCCAGCACGGTCAGCCACGTCCAGCGATAGCCTTCGAAGACCGTGGATATCGCGAGCGCCACGATCGGGAACAGGACCGTGCAATAGGCGGCGCGCTCGGGGCCAATCCGCCCGACCAGCATGAGATAGGCGGTGAAGCCCACCACCGAGCCGGCCACCGCGAGCCAGGCCAGCGCGCCGAGGTAACGCGCGTCCATCTCGATCCTGAACGGCAAACCGGCCAGCGCGCTGCCCGCCAGCAGTACCGCCGTGCCGATCAGCATGGCCCAGCCATTCGTCACGAGCGGATGCAGCCCCATCGACTGCATGTGGCTCGACAGCAGATTGCCGACCGAAAAGCACTGCGTGCCGAGAAATGCCACCGCAAGCCCCAGCCAGGCGGTGTGGTCGCCGAGATGGCCGGCCATCTGCTGCACGAACAGGCAAACGATCCCGATCAGGCCCAGCACCGCGCCGCCCACCGCCGTGGGCTGCAACGGCCGGCCCATGAACAGGCGCCCATTGATCGAATTGAGCAACGGTGCCGTGGAGAACACCACGGCCACGAGGCCGCTCGGCACGATGTTCTCGGCATAGTAAAAGCACAGGAAATTGAGGCAGAAAAGCGCCAGGCCCTGCGCCGCCAGATAGCGCCACGCCGCGCGCGGCGGCCAGACCGGACGAAATGCGGGACCCCGCATGATGCCCAGCAGCGCAAACATCAGGAGCGTCGCAAGCCCGAAGCGCCAGGCGATGGAAACGGGCGCAGGCACGATGCCGAGTTGCCACTTGATGGCAATCCAGGTGGTGCCCCAGATCAGCACGGTGAGCACGTAGAGAAGGAAGTTCATTGCCGGCACGGGAGAAGACTGGGATTCGATGCGCCAACTAGGGCGCGCGGCGGCGGCACCCGCTTGTCCAGGATTGCGCATTTCTTGCGGGCGGCCCGTGCGAGGCGGGGCCTGCGCGTATACTGCCGTTACCACGCCGCTGCCGTTACCACGCCGCTGCCGTTACCACCCCGCTGCGAGCCCCCGCTTCCCCTACCCGTTATCGCCAAGCCATGGACGCCCCGGTGTCTTCTCCCGCGCTGGACCTCGCCGACACGCCATTCGGGCTGCATTCGGTGTGGCGTACGCTGAGCGCCGCCAACGCCACGCTCGAACGCTTTGCCTGGCTCGGCGACCAGCTCGCGGCGGCGGTCTGGACACGCGAGACGCGCGAAGCCGAGACCGTCTACGCGCAACCGGGTCATCACACGCTGTCGTGCTATATCGACGGCGGCTACCGCACGGAGCGGCAGAAACTACCGGGCATCTACGGCGCGCCAAGCCGGCTCTGCGCGCTGCCGGGCGACCACGAATCGCGCTGGTGGGTGCGCGGCCACATGCATTTCATGCACCTCTATTTCCTGCCCGCGCACTTCACGCAGCGCGCCGTGCGCGAACTCGACCAGGAGCCGCGCGAGCTCACGCTCGCTGACCGGACGTATTTCGAGGACGAGCGCATTGCCGCGCTTTGCCAGACACTCGCCAATGAGGACTGGGCCGATCCGGAAGGCCGGTTGCGCAGCAATGAAACGGCGCACGAAGTGCTGAGCCTCCTGCTGCGCAGCCAGGGTGTGCGCCGCCCCGGCGCGGCACTCAAGGGCGGCCTTGCGATCGCCACGCGGCGGCGCCTGCGCGACTACATCGACGCGCATCTCGGCGAACCCCTGACCCTGGGCGCGCTCGCCGAAATCGCCTGCCTCTCCGAGTACCATCTCGCGCGCATGTTCCGCGCGTCGTTCGGGCAGCCGCCGCACGCATGGATCGCGGCCCAGCGTCTCGAACGGGCTCGCACGCTGTTGCGCACGACCGACTTGCCGCTCGCTCACATTGCGACCGCGTGCGGCTATGCGGATGCAAGCCACTTCAGCCACCGCTTTCGCGATGCATTCGGCGCCGCGCCCAATGCGTATCGGCAAGCGCTGCGCAACCGGGGAACGGCCGTTCCGGCTTGAGGCCTGCGGCGCAGCCCCGGAGCGGCCCCGCTGCGTGAGCCGATTTTTTTAACCGGCTTTTTCGAGGCTACTTTTTCGCGTAGCTCACTTCCATGCCGGCGCGCACGTCCTGCTGAATCCCGTACTGCGCAAACGGATAGCGCAGCCCGTTCTTCGCCAGCGCCTCCATGCCCGCGATGGCCTGCGCAAGCGTTGCGGGCGGGAGGGCCATCAGCATTTCGTCGTCGAGCACGCCGCCGTATCGGCGCTCCGCGAAGCAGGGAATCGACAGGCTCGGCTGTCCCGTCTTCAGCGCCCTTCCCCACGAATCCGCGCAGGACGATTCGCCCACCACGCTCCAGTCGAAGCGCTTGTACCCCGACCACTGCAAGCCGTTGATGAAGTACATCATGGCGCCCGGCGTGGCATAGAACAGGGCGATGTCCGGATCGATGCGGCCGGCCGCAAGCGGCGAAACCACGAGCGCCGCGTATTTGCCGTCCGGCACGCAGTCCATGGCCGCCTGATGCGCGCGGGAATCTTCGAGCGTGGCGTACCAGACACCGGCCATTTGCTGCCCCGAACGCCATTCGGCATCCTTGGCATTGCCCAGGCCCACGACCGAGCGGCATTGCGACCCGACCAGGTCCTCGGCCGTCACGCCGATCGTGAAACCCAGCCGGGCGGCCTGGCCCACGATCTGGTCGAGCGTGTGAATGGCCTTCGGGCGGCGAATGCGATGAATCGCCTCCATGTCCTCGCGCCGCTCGTACAGCGTCATGCCGAACGGCAGGCTGCGCAGCTTGAGCAGGCGTTCGAGGTCGGCCGCCAGCGTTCCAAGGTCTTCTTTCATCGAGCTATCTCCCCCAATCGGCTCCGCACCCACAATCTCCCTCGCACTCCTAGCGCGCGCAATCGGCCAGCAAGTTCGCCAGCACCGACGCGCCTTGCGCGAGGTGCGCAGGATCGGCGTCCTCCGCTTCGTTGTGGCTGAGCCCGGCCTTGCACGGGACGAACACCATCGCGGTGGGCGCGACGTACGAGAGATTCACGGCGTCGTGTCCCGCGCCGCTGAACATCTCCAGATACGGATAGCCTGCCGCGACCGCCGCCTGCCGCACACGCGCGACGCACTGCGCGTCGAACACCACCGGCGCGTACTCGGCAATCTTCTCCACCCGCACGCTCGTGCCGCGCAGCGCGGTGCGGTGCAGGCAGATCGCTTCGATGTCGGCCACGAGCTGTTGCAGCGCCGGCAGCGAAGGGTGGCGAATGTCGACGCTGAACCCGACCTTGCCGGGTATCGTGCTCGGCGAATTGGGCTGGCACGCGACATGGCCCACAGTCACGCGCGCATCGGCATCGAACGCATGGCCGTGCTCGACGATCGCCGCGATCATCGCGGCGGCCACGCCCATCGCGTCCTTGCGCACGCTCATGGGCGTCGTGCCCGCATGCGATTCGAAGCCGGTCACCGTGACGTCGAGTTCGTAGATGCCCTGCACACCGGTCACGACGCCAATCGGCAGGCCCGCGTTCTCCAGCACCGGGCCTTGCTCGATATGCGCCTCGAAGTATGCTTGCGGCATCCGCCGCTCGCGCTCGGGGCCGGCAAAGCCGCTGCGCTCGAGTTCATGGCCGAGCAGCACGCCGGTCTGCATGCACGGCCGCGCGCGCGCTTCGTCGAGATCGAGCGTGCCGGCATAGACCGCCGAGCCCATCATGCCCGGCGTGAAGCGCGAGCCCTCTTCGTTGGTCCAGGCAACCACGTCGATCGGATGCCGCGTCGCGATGCCGAGATCGTTGAGCGTGCGAATGGCCTCGAGGCCCGCGAGCACGCCGTAGACGCCGTCGAAGCGGCCGCCGAGCGGCTGGGTGTCCAGATGGCTGCCGCACATCACGGCGGGCGCGTCCGGTTGCGTGCCGGGCCGGCGCGCGAACACGTTGCCGATCGGATCGATGCGAATTTCGCAGCCCGCTTCCTCGCACCAGCGCATGAACAGACGCCGGCCCTCCACGTCCTCATCGGTCAACGCGAGCCGGCAACTGCCGCCGTGCGCGGTTGCCCCTATCTTCGCCATCTCCATCAGCGAGTCCCACAGCCTTTGCTGGTTCACCAAGATCATCGTGCTTGCTCCCGAACAGTACCGGGCATGTATACCAGTCGCGCCGACGACTTTGCAAACGGCGCCGGCACGATCCGGTCCCGCCATTACGCCAGCCCATTACGCTATCCTGTCGCACTCGCTCCCAAAGGACCCTGCATGAAACTTTCGAAATACCTGTTGCTGATGGCATTTCCGCTATCCGCTGCCAGCTACGCGCAAACCTCGCAGACGTTCCACTTCGGTGAAGGCCAGGCCGGTCTTGGCGAAAGCCAGAGCGCACCGCATGCCCAGGCAAAGCCCAAAACCACAGCGAAAGCCAAATCCAGCTCGAAGCACAAGCCGCGCCATCATCGCCATACGACGTACCGCGCGCCGCTTCAGGATCCGTATTCGCGCCCTTGAGAGCGCATCGGGATCGGCATTGCTGAGCGCCGCCGCAATGAAAAATCCCTGCCCGGCGTCATCCGCCTGGCAGGGATCGGGTCACCAGCATTGCGCAATGCCTCGCGCCGCGAAAAGCACTTCGACCACATGCGAGCCCGGGGGCTCAACTCATGTGCAGACCGCCGTTGAGCGAAAAATCGGCGCCGGTTGAAAATCCTGCTTCGGCGGAAGCGAGCCATGCGCAGATGGATGCGATCTCATGGGGTTCGCCCAGACGCCGCACCGGAATGCTCGCCACGATTTTCTCCAGCACCTCGGGTTTCACCGCGCGCACCATGTCCGTGCCGATGTAGCCCGGCGAAACGGTATTGACGGTGACGCCCTTGGTGGCGACTTCCTGGGCCAGCGCCATCGTGAAGCCATGAATGCCCGCTTTGGCGGTCGAATAATTCGTCTGACCAAACTGGCCTTTCTGGCCGTTGACCGACGAGATATTGACGATGCGCCCCCATCCGCGATTGACCATGCCGTCAATCACCTGCTTGGTCACGTTGAAAAGGCTGGTGAGATTGGTATCGATCACGGCGCCCCATTCCTCGCGCGTCATCTTCCGGAATACGACGTCCCGGGTAATTCCAGCATTGTTGACGAGCACGTCAATTTCGCCGACCTCGGCCTTTACTTTCTCGAAAGCCTTTGCTGTCGAATCCCAATCGGCGACATTGCCCTCGGAGGCAATGAAATTGAAGCCCAGCGTCTTTTGCTCCTCGATCCATTTTGCGCGGCGTGGCGAGTTCGGGCCGCAACCGGCGACGACAATAAAGCCATCGCTGTGCAGCCGCTGGCAAATGGCGGTTCCAATGCCGCCCATTCCACCAGTTACGTAGGCAATGCGCTGTGCCATAAGTCCTCCAAATATTTCTGGGTTGTATAGGGAACGGCTTGAAAAGGAGGATTAAGGCTAGTTTGCATCAGCAGCCGATGCAGGGGCGATGGGCACTATCCCTGATGGAAATACCGGGCTGCGCAGCGGCATAAATAGCGCTTTATCTTTTTCGCATCGGATTGTAAGGGCCGTTACAGCGCGGCTTTACAGCGCGCATTTACATCGATATGTCACCGATATCGTAATTCACGGCCATTATCTTCTTGTTAGTAAACAAGCTGCGCCGCCCCTTGGCCCGTGTCACTCTTTTCGTGTCTCCGGCTGCCGGGGCTGCCGCTGCGGCTCAGCGCCGCGTTGCGCGGGCTCGCGCGTGCACGCGTCGGGCGGCAGCACATTGGGCTCGTCGTTGCCGCAGCACGCATAAACCGGAAAGCCATACGCATTCGTACCGATGATGGTCGTTGGACCATGCAATGGACACACCGCTTTCATGTCGCCTCCCGAAATTCGCAGAAACTGGCTTCATGTTACGCGCGGATCCCGCCGCAGCAAGCAAAGTCCATTAAACGTTACATGCGCAGATATTCTTCTGATTAATATCATTACGCATAAAACCCGGCATTTTCCGGCGCCACTTCGTCCCCCTCGATGCGGCACGGGCAGCCGCCGTTTTCGCGCACCAAGTTGACTAGACATATCATTGCTGTGCCCACAAGAGGACACCAGTCTGAACGGTTCATGTGCAGTAGCCAGGGCAAACACCTGGCCGCTCATTTTTCCGTTCATTGCCGCGATAATTCCCTTCAAATCAGGCGATTTTCCGCTGATCGGGGTCGCTTCCCCAACGCTCGCCTTCGTGTCCCTCCAATCTCGCCAGATTCGGCGCGTGGTCCTCGCTTGCATACGCCAACCTAGGTGGTCTAGACTGCTCAACCATCTAACCGAGGGCTAAAAACCATGAACCGGATCGTCAAGTTTCTCGCCGTCTCGCTGGCCGCCGCGCCGCTCGTTTCGTTCGCGCAGGACCCCTCGACGATTCGCTGGGGCATCGACCCCACCTATCCGCCGTTCGAGGCGAAGCAGCCGGACGGGTCGCTCGCCGGCTTCGACATCGATCTGCGCAACGCGATTTGCGCGCAGCTTCATGCGAAATGCGTCTGGGTCGAGCAGGGTTTCGACGGCATGATCCCCGCGCTGCAGGCGAAGAAGTTCGACGTGATCATGTCGGCGATGACCGCCACCGACGATCGCCTGAAGCAGATCGACTTCTCGAACAAGCTCTATTCCTCGCCGGGCGCGCTCGTCGCGCCGCGCGGCTCCACGCTGCAGCCGACCGTGGCGTCGCTCGTCGGCAAGCGTGTCGGCATCGACCAGGGCACGACGCAAGAGACCTACGCGAAGGCCGAGTGGGCGCCTAAGGGCGTCACGATCGTGACGTACCAGAATCAGGATCAGGTCTACGACGACCTCGTCAATGGCCGCCTCGACGCCACCTTCCAGGACAAGACCCAGGCCGGCTACGCATTCCTCAATACCCCGCGCGGCAAGAATTTCGCCTTCGCCGGCGGCGACGTGAGCGACGCCCGCATCATCGGCCACGGCGTGGCGATGGGACTACGCAAGAGCGATGCCGATTTGAAGCAGCGCCTGAACGGCGCAATCGAGGCGATTCGCGCCAACGGCACCTACCAGAAGATTGCCGCCAGATATTTCGACTTCGATATTTACGGCGCAAAGCCATGAATTCCACTACCGGGAGAGCAACCATGACCACCCATATTCGTGAGCGCGTCGAGCGTGCGGTCACGCCCGAGCTCATCCATGCGTTTCAGACCGACGGCGCCGTCTGCATCAAGGGCATTTTTTCGGCGGACGAGCTCGAAGCGCTCAAGGCGGGCATCGACACCAATCTGGCGCATCCGAGCCCGCGCTCGAAAGTCGCGAGCCGTCCCGACGACCCGGGCTGGTTCTTCGAGGACTTCTGCAACTGGGAGCACAACGCCGCGTATCGCGAGTTCATCGCGCGCTCGCCCGCGCCATCGGTTGCGGCGGCGCTGATGAACGTGGACACCGTGCGGCTGCATCACGACCATCTGCTCGTGAAGGAACCCGGCACGCAGCAGCGCACGCCATGGCATCAGGACCAGCCCTACTACAACATCGAGGGCAACGACAACGTGAGCATGTGGATTCCAGTGGATCCAGTTCCGCTCGAATCCACGCTCGAATTCATCGCGGGCTCGCACCTCGGCCCCTGGTTGATGCCGCGCACGTTCATGGACAAGGAAGCCAGGTGGTTCCCGGAAGGCAGCCTCGCCGATCTTCCGGATATCGAAGCAAATCGCGATGCCTTCCCGATCCGGCACTGGGCGCTCGAACCCGGCGACATGGTGTGCTTCCGGATGCTGACGCTGCATGCGTCGGGCGGCACGCGCAACCGGCGCCGCGCGTTCTCGATCCGCTTCGTTGGCGACGACATCCGCCACGCGCCGCGCCGCTGGAAAACCTCGCCGGATTTCCCGGGCCTGGCCGATGCGCTGCCGGACGGCGCGCCGCTCGAGCATCCGCTGTTTCCGGTCCTGTGGTCGAAAAGCGCTGGCCAGGTGAGCACGCTCTGAAGCACCGCATGACGCGCGGAGCAGCATGGCGGAGCGGCGCGCTCCGCCGCTCGATCAGATCTGATGGCGCGCGGCGCCCGGCTTGAAGCGCGAGCCGAGCCGGTAGCGGTTGCCCGGGTGCACGAAGCGCGCGAACGTCACGGGCAGCCCGTTCGTCCAGGTCCGGCGCGTGAGCGTCAGGCACGGCTCGCCGGCGCGCATGTCCAGCAGTCTCGCTTCGTCGGTGGTGGGCATGCTCGCGTCCACCACATGCTCGATCTCGAGCTCGTAATGCGACACGTTGTTGTACAGATACTCGGACGGCGGTGCGGCCTCGAAGTCCTGGTCGATGAAACCCGGCGCGGCGGCCGGATTCACATACCGCTCCTCCAGCTGGATCGGCCGGCCGTTCTCCTCGTGCACGCAGACCACATGAAACACCGGCGCGTCGGCCGGCAGACCGAACGCCGCCGCGACTTCGGGCGATGCGTGAGCGCGCGTCTGGCTGATGACATGGCAGCGGTATTGATGCCCGCGCGCATGAATCTCGTCGCGCACGTGCGCGATCATCAACAGATTCGATAGCGGCTTTTCCTCGGCCACGAAAGTCCCAACGCCGAGAATGCGCTGCAAGGCGCCTTCGTCGGTCAATTCGCGCAGCGCCCGGTTCACGGTCATCCGCGCGACGCCGAATTCCGCGGCCAGATCGAGCTCGGAGGGAATCCGCTCGCCGACTTTCCAGTCGCCGGCGTGAATACGCTTGCGAACCAGTGCTTTGATCTGCTGGAAAGGCGCGTCGACCTTTTTGATCATCGAGAGTCCTGATGGGCGGGCGGCGGAGCCAGCCATTCTATAACGGCCGTGCGCGGCGCCGAAATCCGCCTATACTTTCGATTGACTTACGCAAGAACGACACTCCCATTGGAGTGAAAAATTGCCCTCACAACAGCAGTAAAAACGGTGGCAAACATGGCGCGCGTCGAAATCATTCATCAAGCCATTCGACACCTCTACGAGGCAGCGCTCTCGCCCGGCGAGTGGTCCAGCGCCGGCGCCCTGGTTGCCGAGGCCACCACGTCGCACAAGGCCATCTTTCTCGGCCGCGAGGCAGCCGGGGCCCCTTTCGCCATCACGACCGGCTTCAGCGCCGAATCCGCGCGGCATATGCAACGCGAATTCGAAGCCAGGCCGCCGCATTGGGTCAAGGAGATTCCGGACGGCACGCCATTGCGCCAGACTTCGTTTGTCGCGGACAGGGAATTCAGGCGCTCGGATTTTTATAACGAAGTGGTCCGGCCAACGGGCGGGTTCTACGGCATGATCGCGCCGCTCGATCCGGACCGGCGCATGTATTTCGTGGTGGGCCGCGATCTT
>JAITTX010000209.1 GCA_031286755.1 Paraburkholderia sp. | reverse complement strand
GGATACGTGCCGCGCTTGCGGCGGCGGCGCTTCTCGGTCGCGCAGGTCTGGTCGTAGATCAGGATGGTCGTGCCGGCGATCTCGCGCAGCTCGCGCTGGATCGCGTCGAGCTGGTCGCGGTGGTGGATCGTCACGCCCGGCGCGAGCGTGGTGATGCCTTGATATTTTTGCGGCTCGTCGGTCACGATCACGATCTTCGCTGCGCCTTCGGAGGCGAGCTGATGCGTGATCTGCGGCACGGTGAGCACGCCGTCCACGGGTTGGCCGCCCGTCATGGCGACCGCGTCGTTGTAGAGAATCTTGTAGGTGATGTTGGCCTTCGAGGCGATCGCCGCCCGGATCGCGAGCAGGCCCGAGTGGAAGTAGGTGCCGTCGCCGAGGTTCGCGAACACGTGCTTGTCGTTCGTGAACGGCGCCTGGCCAACCCATGCCACGCCTTCGCCGCCCATCTGGCTGGAGGTGCTCGTGTTGCGGTCCATCCAGACGGTCATGTAGTGGCAGCCGATGCCGGCCATCGCGCGCGAGCCCTCGGGCACGTTGGTCGACGTGTTGTGCGGGCATCCCGAGCAGAACCAGGGCTTGCGCTCGGCCTGCACGCGCGGCCGGGCGAGCGCTTTTTCCTTCGCCTCGATCACGGCGATGCGCGCCGCAATGCGCGCGCGCACGTCAGACGGCATCTCGAACTTGTCCAGACGCGTGGCGATGGCCTTGGCGATGATCGCGGGCGACAGTTCGTAGTGGGCGGGCAGGAGCCAGTTGCCCATCGGCACCGACCATTCGCCGCCTGCGCCGTCCTTTTCGTCGAACTTGCCGTACACGCGCGGGCGCTGCGCATCGGGCCAGTTGTAGAGCTCTTCCTTGATCGCGTATTCGAGAATCTGGCGCTTTTCCTCGACTACGAGAATCTCTTCGAGCCCGCGCGCGAACGCATGCGCGCCCTGGGCTTCGAGCGGCCACACGCAGCCCACCTTGTAGAGCCGCAGGCCGATGCGCGAGCAGGTTTCGTCGTCGAGGCCGAGATCCGTGAGCGCCTGGCGCACGTCCAGATAGGCCTTGCCGCCGGTGATGATGCCAAAACGCGCGTGCGGCGAATCGATCTCGATGCGATCGAGCCTGTTGGCGCGCACGTAGGCGAGGCCCGCGTACCACTTGTAGTCGAGCAGCCGCGCTTCCTGCACGAGTGGCGGATCGGGCCAGCGGATGTTCAGGCCGCCCTCGGGCATCGCGAAGTCTTCCGGAAGAATGATCTGCGTGCGATGCGGATCGATCTCCACCGATGCCGACGATTCCACCACATCGGTCACGCACTTCATCGCGACCCAAAGGCCCGAATAACGGCTCATGGCCCAGCCGTGCAGGCCGAAGTCGAGATATTCCTGCACGTTCGAAGGAAACAGGACCGGCAGGCCGCAGGCCTTGAAGATGTGTTCGGACTGGTGCGCGAGGGTGGACGACTTGGCGGCGTGGTCGTCGCCGGCGAGCACGAGCACGCCGCCATGGCGCGACGAGCCGGCGGAATTGCCGTGCTTGAAGACGTCGCCGCTGCGGTCGACGCCGGGGCCCTTGCCGTACCACATCGAAAACACGCCGTCGTATTTCGCCGATGGGTACAGGTTCACCTGCTGCGAACCCCACACGGCGGTCGCGGCGAGGTCTTCATTGACGCCGGGCTGAAATACGACTTGATGGGCGGCGAGATGCTGTTTGGCCTTCCAGAGGGACTGATCGAGACCGCCGAGCGGCGAGCCGCGATAGCCTGAAATGAACCCCGCGGTATTGAGACCAGCGGCCTTGTCGCGTTCCTGCTGCAGCATCGGCAGGCGGACCAGCGCCTGGATGCCGCTCATGTACGCGCGGCCGCGTTCGAGGGTGTATTTGTCGTCGAGCGTGACGGAAGCGAGTGCGGCTTCGAGCGAAGCGCGCTGACCAGCGTCTAGCGGGGCATTCATTGTGTGTCTTCCTCCATCGAACCAATCCGTTCAATCCGTTGTGGGATCGCCAGAACTTCGTGTGGCCTTGACGTCTTGTGAACGCGTCGGCCGAGGCTCGCCATCGTGGCTTCTTTTGAACGATGGTAGCACTGGGGCAATCCCGCCGCTCCCACGGGAAACCCTGCATGAATCGTGCGCGGCTCCGTGCTCTGTCGGGCTGGATTCGCCAGCCGGGTAAGGGCTCTGAAAGCCCTGAAGGGCTCGTGTAACAAAGGATGTATCGGAGTTCGGCGCGGGGTAACAGCGTGTAAAAGTTGCACCGCAATAGGGGGCTCTTGAATATCCTCTCTACCTCCCTCACTTGTGCAAACCGCGACGCGCCCGAGAAATCAGGGTGCGAACGTGCCATTGCTCAGTGAAAGGCAGTCTGAAAAAAGGAGTACCGCATGAACAATCGACATATCCAGACCTTCCTCACGGTCTCGGCCGCGTTCTTCGCCATGAGCGCGCCCCTGCATTCGAACGCCAGCACGAAGAGCGGCGCGAATGCATCGACGTCGTGCGCGCAGTACACGCTGTGTGCCAAGGCGGATTCGAACACCATGCCGGCTGTGACGGCCGTGCGGAGCGTCAAACGTTAATCCCGATGCAGCGCTGATCCGCGCAGCATTCCATTCATCCGAATCCGTGGCCGGGGTGTGCGGCGGCGGGTTCCAAAACTAAAAAGGGCGAAGATCATGCGATCTTCGCCCTTTTTGCATCCTGAAACGCGAAATTTCGCGAGGCTCAGGCCTTGTCTTTCACCACGCCGCGGCGGATCTGGTCGAGTTCGATCGATTCGAACAGCGCCTTGAAGTTGCCCTCGCCGAAGCCCTGATTGCCCTTGCGCTGGATGATTTCGAAGAAGATCGGGCCAATCTGGTTCTCCGTGAAGATCTGCAGCAGCAGATCTTCGGGCATGCCGTCGATCAGGATCTTGCGTTTCTTGAGCTCGTCGAGCGGCTCGCCGTGGTTCGGAATGCGGCGGTTCACGAGTTCGTAATACGTGTCGATCGTATCGAGCAGCGCGATTTGCGAGGCGCGCAGACCATCCACCGTGCGGTAGATGTCGTTGGTGCCGAGCGCAATGTGCTGGATGCCTTCGCCGTGATACGCGTCGAGATATTCCTGAATCTGGCCGGCCGTGTCGCCGCCTTCCTCGTTGATCGGGATGCGGATCTTGCCGCAGGGCGAGGTCATCGCTTTCGACTTCACGCCCGTCACCTTGCCTTCGATGTCGAAGTAGCGGATCTCGCGGAAGTTGAAGAGACGTTCGTAGAACTCCGCCCATTCGTTCATGCGACCGCGATGCACGTTGTGCGTGAGGTGGTCGATGTAGGTGAGGCCATGGCCGGCCGGGTTCTGCTCGGCGCCCGGAATCGGCTCGAAGTCGACGTCATAGATGCTGATGTCGCCGATACTGCCCGGCGCCGCACCGTTCTTGCCGCGCCAGTGGTCGACGAAATAGATGAGCGAGTCGCCGATGCCCTTGATGGCCGGGATGTTCAGCTCCATCGGGCCGGTCTTGTTGTCGAAGCCCCACGCGCCCAGTTCGAGCGCATGCTTGTAGGCTTTGGCCGCGTCCTGCACGCGGAATGCGATCGCGCAGATCGACGGGCCGTGCAGGCGCGCGAAACGTTGTGCGAACGAATCCGGTTCGCCGTTGACGATGAAGTTGATGTCGCCCTGGCGGTAAAGCGTCACGTCCTTATGACGGTGACGTGCCACGGCGGTAAAACCCATGCGTTCGAACAGCTTGCCGAGCGCCTTGGGGTCCGGCGCGGTGTATTCGATGAACTCGAAGTCGTCGGTGCCGACGGGGTTCTCCCAGGTGGGAACGTGCATGGTAGTCTCCAGTGTCGATCGCGCAATGTCGCGGAATGCTGATGTCGTGCGGCAAAGTGTAGCTGTCCAGATCAGGCTAAAGCTTGCGAGTTGGGTCGTACGGTCAACGGTTTGCGCGATAAACTGCCTTTATTAAGACATTGAGCGGCAGAAAATGGCGAGCATCGAATTGGACGCAATCGACCGGCGGATTCTGGCGATCCTTCAGGAGAATGGCCGGCTTTCGAATCAGGAAATCGCGGAGCGGGTGAATCTCTCGCCGAGCCCGTGCCTGAGGCGCATCAGGCGGCTCGAGGAAATCGGCGTGATACGCGGCTATGTCGCGTTGCTGGACGCGCAGAAGCTGGGGCTCGATCTGCTGGCCTATGTGAATGTCCGGCTGGAAAAGCGCGGTCCCACGGCAGCCGGGCGCGAAGGGGTCACGCACGCGGAGCTCTTTCGCGCGGCGGTGCAGACCTGGCCGGAAGTGGTGGCGTGCCACGCAATGACGGGCGATATGGATTTTCTGCTGCGCGTCCAGGTGGAGGACATGGCGCACTTCTCGCGCTTCGTGCAGGACCAATTGCTGCATCACCCGTCGGTGATCGATGTGAAATCGAGTTTCTCGCTCCAGACCTTCAAGGAGACGACGGCGCTGCCGATTCTTTGAGCCCATGCTTTGACCAGCACGCTTTGGCCTGCTCGCTACAAGCCTTCGCGAGCCGTTCGGGCCGTCCAGATGTGAAAAAAGCGGCCGAAGCCGCTTTTTCGATCTACTTCACCCAATGGGGCAGGAGTCATGCCGCAACCGCTTGCGGGAGGATCGTCTCGAGCAGCCGGGACGCCTGGCGGGCCTGGCGCTTGAGCGCGTAGTCGAACACGGCCGCCTGCTCCTGGAGCATTTCCGCGATGATGGTGCTCTGGTCGGCGGGTTCGAGCGAGAGATACGCGTCAGCTTCGCCGTAGGCGTACTCGATCTTCATGCCCGACTTCTTCGCGATGTGCATCATCGTGGAGTTGCGCGACAGGCAGTGCATGTAGAGCGTGGTGACATGCGTGTTACGGCTGCGGATGGCGGCACGTTCGAACAGCTTCGTGCCGGTGCCCTGACCACGCGCGCTTTCGAGCACGGAGACGCCGAATTCCGCCGTGCGGCCGTTGCCGTCTGCCGGCAGGTAGGCCAGATGGCCGACGCCCACGAGTTGCAACTGATGGTCGAACACGCCGAAAACGGTGTCGCGCGTGAAATCCATCGAGCGGACGTAGTTTTCGATCACGTGGTCCGGTGCGGCCTGGCCGAAGCGCAGAAGGCGGTCCTCGGTGTCGAGCGCGAGGAAGTGCGTGAGCAGGCGCTCGCGGTCGGCGGAGGTGAGGACGCGCACCATGGCAGGCGAATGACCGGACGACAGCGAGCGGCCGGACGGCAGGATGGGCTCGTTGGTCAGGGTCGAATGCTTGTTCATGATGGGTTCTCCTTAGAATGCGAGGCGCGGCGCATTCATGATGCGACGCAAAACGAATTCTAGCGGAAACCCTGGGTGCGATCTAGGGAAAACCCGTACTTTGAGTCCGAGGGTTCCGTCTAATCGATAAGATTAGACGCGCAAGCTGTTGATTTTAAAGCGTTATGTTTTTTGGATAGATTGACGCGTCAACTGTTGCGTCGGCATGATTTGTTGCGTCGCGTCAATTTAATCTGAGAAATCGCGGCCTGTCAGACGGCCTTCAGGCCGTGGTCGATCACCTCGATGACCTGCTCGGCAAAGTCCCGGTAGCCCATGCGGCCGCCTGGCTTGAGCCAGGTGAACGTCCAGTTGATCATGCCGAACACCATCATGGTCAGCGAGGTCTGGTTTTCCGCGGTGACGCGGCCGGGATAAGCGCGTGCGAGCTGGCGCGTGAACGCGGCCACCACGTCGCGCTGGCGGTTCAGAACGATCTCGCGTTGCGCGTCGACCAGATATTTCACGTCGTTGAGCAGGGCCACATGGCGGCTGTGCGAGGTCTCGTATTCGGCGAGAAACGCGCGGATCAGTTCGGCGAACGTCTCACGCTCGTCGAGGCCCCGTCGCTGGCTGGCCCCCTCCACCTCGGCGATGATCAACATCAGCCGCTTCGTGTAGCGGTCGAGCAGATCGAAGAGGATGGCTTCCTTGCTCTCGTAATAGTGGTAGAGGCGTGCCTTCGAGGTTCCGCTTGCCGCCGCGAGATCGGACATCGAGGTGCTCGGGTAGCTCGTTTGCGCAAACTTGGCGGCTGCGAGTTCGAGGATCTGGTCGCGTTGCGTTTCGTGGTCGGGCGCTCGGGTGCGTGCCATGGAGTGTCAGCGGGGAAGGGAAAGATGGGCTGCGGTGTGCGGGAGCGCGGGGCGGGCGGCGCGTGACCGGTGGGCTGCG
>JAITTX010000202.1 GCA_031286755.1 Paraburkholderia sp. | reverse complement strand
CGCGCGCGCCTCTTCGCGCTCGACGATCCCGCCGTGCAGGCGCGCCTCGAAACGGGACCGTACCTCTCGCACTGGGTCGCGCGCATCGCGCCGCCCAGGAACCTCGAGCGCTGGCGCGGCCAGTACCCGCAGCGCATTGCCGATCTCGTGCCGATGACGCGCGGCAATCTGAGCTGGCGGCTCACGGTGCCGCTCGACGGCGCGTTCCCTTGCTGGCAGGGCGCCGGCGACGGCGTCCTGCCCTCGCTGATCCAGTGGGACACGCCGCGCCATCCTTCGCAGACGCTGGACAGCGGCCACGGCATTGCGCTCAAGTCGCTCACCGGCTTCCATCCCCAGGCGCAAACCGTGCGCGAGCAGTTGAACTGGCTTGGCGCGGCGCACCTGATCGCGGTGGAAGAAGCCCAGGCGCCCGCGCTCGTCGCGCAATTCGAAACGCCATCGGGGCTGCGCACGCTCGGCGCACCGGCACGCTGACATGAAAGCACGCGAAACCCAGGGCATGCTGCTCGGCCTCGTCGGCGTCATGATCTTCAGCCTGACGCTGCCGATGACGCGCATCGTCGTCGCCGAATTCCATCCGCTGCTCAACGGCCTCGGCCGCGCGCTCGCCGCCGCCGTGCCAGCCGCCCTGCTGCTCGCCGTGCGCCGCGAGAAGCGGCCCAGCTGGCCGCAAGTCAAGGGCCTCGCCCTGGTGTCGCTCGGCGTGATCGTCGCGTTCCCGGTGTTCTCCGCCTTTGCGATGAAAACCGTGCCGGCCTCGCACGGCGCCATCGTCAACGGCCTGCAGCCGCTCGCCGTGGCGATCTACGCCGCATGGCTCTCGCACGAGCGCCCCTCGAAGGCGTTCTGGCTGAGCGCGCTCATCGGCAGCGCGCTGGTCGTGGCGTTCGCGCTGCAGGCGGGCGGCGGCGCGCTCCATGCCGGCGACGCATGGATGCTGATCGCGGTGGGCATCGGCGCGCTCGGCTATGCCGAAGGCGCGCGTCTCGCCCGCGATATGGGCGGCTGGCAGGTGATCTGCTGGGCGCTCGTGCTTTCGGCGCCGTTCCTCGTGTTGCCGGTGGGCTGGCTCGCCTGGGCGCAGCATGTGGCGCACCCGGAACCGGTCGCGCTCAAGACCTGGCTCGCGTTCGGCTACGTCACGCTGTTCTCGCAGTTCATTGGCTTTTTCGCGTGGTACGCAGGGCTCGCCATGGGCGGCACGGCGCGCGTGGGCCAGGTGCAGTTGCTGCAGATTTTCTTCACGATGGCGTTTTCGGCGCTCGCGTTCGGCGAGCAGATCGCGCCTTCGGCCTGGCTCTACGCGGCCGCCGTCATCGCCACCGTGGTCCTGGGCCGGCGCGCCACGATCCGCACGGCGAGCACGCCCGTGCGCGTTGTCTGAGCAGCGTCCGGGCAGGTTTCGCGCCATAATCGACGGTTTCCGGCGGTCTGGGCGCCTCGCGCTCGCGCCGCCTCTATCCGGGCCACTCAGGCCCCGTCCCCGCCCTCAACAAGGAGACCCCATGGACCAAAGCGATCTCAAGGCTGCCCCCGCGTGGCAACTGTCCGAGCGTGCGATCAAGCTGACCAGCTCGGCGATTCGCGAGATCCTGAAGGTCACCGAGCGTCCCGAGGTCATTTCGTTCGCCGGTGGCCTGCCCGCTCCGGCCTCGTTCCCGGCCGAGGAAATGCGCGCGGCCTCCGACCGCATCCTGCGCGAGAACCCCACAGGCGCGCTCCAGTACAGCGCGACGGAGGGCTATCTGCCGCTGCGCGAATGGGTGGCCGAGCGCTACTCGGTGGGCGGCGCGAAAATCCGCGCCTCGCAGGTGCTGATCACCACGGGCTCGCAACAGGCGCTCGATCTGCTCGGCAAGGTGCTGATCTCGCCGGATAGCCCCGTGCTGGTGGAAACGCCCACCTATCTCGGCGCGCTGCAATCGTTCTCGCTCTACGAGCCGCGCTACGTGCAGGTGCCCACCGACGACCAGGGCCTCGTGCCCGAGGGCCTCACGCCGGAACTCACCGCTGGCGCGCGCCTGCTCTACGCGATCCCGAACTTCCAGAACCCGACGGGCCGCCGCCTGCCGCTCGAACGCCGCCAGGCGCTGGCCCGCTTCGCGCAGGGCGCGCCCTTCCCGGTCATCGAAGACGACCCCTACGGCGCGCTCGACTATGCGGGCCAGCCGCTGCCCACGCTGCTCTCGATGGCGCCCGAGCACATCGTGCATCTGGGCTCGTTCTCGAAGGTGCTGGCACCGGGCCTGCGCGTGGGCTACATCATCGCCCCCGAGGATCTGCACTTCAAACTGGTGCAGGCCAAGCAGGCCACCGACCTGCACACGCCGAGCTTCACGCAACGCATCGTCCATGAAGTCGTGAAGGACGGCTTTCTCGACACCCATATCCCGAAGGTGCGCGCGCTCTACCGCGATCAGTGCGCGGCGATGCTCGATTCGCTCGCGCGCAACATGCCCGAGGGCGTGAGCTGGAACCGTCCCGAAGGCGGCATGTTCGTGTGGGTCACGCTGCCCGGGAACATCGACACCATGAAGCTGCTCGAAGAAGCGGTCGCTCAGAACGTGGCTTTCGTGCCGGGCGCGCCGTTCTTCGCGAGCGAGCCGCAACGCAACAAGCTGCGCCTGTCGTTCGTGACCGTGCCGCCCGCGAAGATCGAGGAAGGCGTCGCGACGCTCGCGAAACTCATTCGCGCGCGCATCTGAGGCGCGCGGCCCCGAACCCACCTCCACTCTCACTGCAAAAGGACTCCTGATCATGGCTGACATCAACGTCTACGACCGCCTCAAAGCCCTCGGCATCGAACTGCCGAACGCCGGCGCCCCCGCCGCGGCCTACGTGATGAGCGCGCAAAGCGGCAACACCGTGTACCTCTCGGGCCACATCGCGAAGAAGGACGGCAAGGTCTGGGCCGGCAAGCTGGGCGAGTCGCTCACGACCGAGGAAGGCAAGGCCGCCGCGCACTCGATCGCGATCGACCTGCTCGCCACGCTGCACGCCCACACCGGCGACCTCAACAAGGTCAAGCGCGTGGTCAAGCTGATGAGCCTCGTGAACTCGACGCTCACCTTCACCGAGCAGCACATCGTCACGAACGGCGCATCCGAGCTGATCGCCGATGTGTTCGGCGAGAAAGGCAAGCACGCTCGCTCGGCGTTCGGCGTCGCGCAGATTCCGCTGGGCGCCTGCGTCGAGATCGAGCTGATCGCCGAAGTCGAGTAAGCGCTTCGTGCAAAGCGGGCGGCCCGGTGCAGCCTGACCGGTGCGCCCGTAACGGCCGCACCGGGCCGCCTCCCCCGTCACGCTCCTCCTTCTCGCGCCATGGCTCTTCGCACCGTCCGCTTCAAGCAGGTCGACGTATTCACGTCGCATCCCTTCAAAGGCAATCCGCTCGCGGTGGTGTTCGACGCCGACGGGCTCGACACGGCGCAGATGCAAGCCATCGCGCGCTGGACCAATCTCTCCGAAACCGCCTTCCTGCTCACCCCTACCGACGCGCGCGCCGACTATCGCGTGCGCATCTTCACGACGCAAGGCGAATTGCCGTTTGCGGGCCACCCGACGCTCGGCACAGCGCACGCATTTCTGGAAAGCGGCGGCCAGCCGAAAACGCCTGGCCGTCTCGTGCAGGAATGCGGCGCGGGCCTCATCGAGCTGGCCGCGCGGCGCACCGCCGACTCCAATGATGCCGCCGCGCAAACCCCTGAAACCTGGGCCTTCGCCGCGCCGCCCGCGAAGATGACGCCGCTGCCCGAGGCGCAATACGGCGCGCTCGGCGCTGCCCTGCGCTCGGACGCGCTCGATTTCGGCGCGGCGCCGTGCGGCGTCGACAACGGCGCGCCGTGGCTCGTCGTACGTCTGAAGTCGGCGCAGGCGGTGCTCGCGCTCGACATCGACTACGCGGCGCTCGCCAGCGTCGCGGCGAGTGTGGGCGCGCAAGGGCTCGCGGCCTACGGCGCGCACGCTGCGGACGGCCCCGCCACCTTCGAGGTGCGCTGCCTCATGACGGGCCTCGGCACCGGCGAAGACCCGGTGACGGGCAGCGCCAATGCCGCCATCGCCATGTTGCTCGCTCAGCAAGACCGCCGCCCCGGCAGCCGCTATAGCGTACGCCAGGGCACCGCGATGGGGCGCGACGGCCGCGTCTTCGTGGACTACGACGACGCAGCGGACAAAATCTGGATCGGCGGCGCGGCGCTCACGGTCGTCGACGGCACGATCCGGCTCGCATGAGCCACGCCTGATCAGCGGCTTGAGCGGCCAGCCCGCGGGTATGCATTGCGCGTAGACTCGCACCGCCCCGCACACCATCGCCCTATGCGCGGCACGGCGTCTATGCGCCGCGGATCGCGCCCACCCCGGCGTTTGCGCGCGACTCGCGTATACCCGGGGAGCGATGGCTTCCTTATTCATTCCCCAACCATTAAGATCCAGACATCGGACGCGAGAACGCGCCCGATGGTCTCTGTTCGCGCACTTCGCGCTCCTTCCACTGCCGTCCCGATGCCGCCGATCCAACCGAGCGCCTTGCCGTTGTCCCGGCCGCCGCATCAGCGGCGCGGCAGTGTGCGCGTGCGGCGGGCGCGATGAGTTCGAACTGGCGCCCCTTCTCGCGCAACGCCAACCTGCGCGGCGTGCCCGGGCCAGCCTACACGCGCCCGCGCACGCTGCTTGCCATACCGTTGCTCGGCGTGCTGGTGCTGGTCATGCTGTGGGCCGTGATCTTCACGCGCCTCGCGGTCGAGAAGGAAGCCACCCAGCGCGAAGCAACGGCCTCCGCGGCCATACTCTCGGCGGCGCTCGAGCAGCACACGGTGAAGGCCATTCACCAGGTCGACCAGATCACGCGCTTCGTGAAGTACGAGTTCGAGAAGTCGCCCGACCATTTCAATCTCTCGAGCACGGTCGAAAAAGGCGTGGTGCAGAGCGACTCCCTCGTGCAGGTGTCGCTCATCGACGAGCACGGCATGCTCGTGGCCAACACCGCGGAGCCCAATCCCAAGCCCATCAACCTCTCGGACCGCGAGCACTTCAAGGTGCACGAGCACGAGAACGACGACCAGCTCTACATCAGCAAGCCGGTGCTCGGCCGCGTCTCGGGCCACTGGACGCTGCAGATGACGCGCCGCCTCAATCATCCGGACGGCTCGTTCGCCGGCGTGGTGGTGGTCTCCGAAGACCCGAGCTACTTCACGAGCGACTTCTACAACAACGCCGCCATCGGCCGCGACGGCGTGATCGCCGTGATCTCGGACACCGGCGCCGTGCTCGCGCGCCGCACCGGCAACGCGGAGCGCGCGAGCGGCGCGTTCTCCGCGAGCGGCGTGTATCCGATTTCCGAGCACGTCTCGGGCACTTACGTCGACCCGATCGACCACGTCACGCGCATCGTCTCGTACCGCCACATCGACGGCTATCCGCTCGCGGTGCTGGTGGGCCTCTCGCAAGCCGAGCAGTTCGCGGACTACAACCACACGCGCAACGTCTACCTGATGATGGCGACGTTCATCTCGCTCGCCATGCTGTCGTTCTTCGCCGTGGCCACGGGCTTGATCGGCAAGCTGCTCGGGCGCGAGCGCGAGATGTCGCAACTCGTGCAGTACGACCTGCTCACCGGCCTGCCCAACCGCTACGCCACGCTGCAGCGGCTGCGCCACGAAGTCTCGCAGCCGGGCAATCTCGGGCGCCTCGCGATCCTCTTCATCGACCTCGACAACTTCAAGACGGTCAACGACACGCTCGGCCACAACGCCGGCGACATCGTGCTGCAGATGAGCGCCGCGCGGCTCGCCGACGCCGTGGGCGGTGCCGGCACGCTCGCACGCATCGGCGGCGACGAGTTCGTGGTGATCGTCAAGGGCGACGAGATCGAGAAACGCGCGAGCGCGCTCGCCGAAGTGACCAACGCCGCGTTCACGCATCCATTCGACGTGCGCGGGAGCGCCTTCGTGCTGCATGCGAGCACGGGCATCGCGCTCTTTGCCGTGGCGCACGAGAGCGAGATCGACCTGCTCAAGAAGGCCGACCTCGCGATGTACGCCGCGAAGGAGGCTGGCCGCAACTGCTTCCGGTTTTATTCACCGCAGCTCGCGCACCGCGCCGACCATCTGATGAAGTGGGAGCAGCAGTTGCGCATCGCGCTCGGCGAAGGCCAGCTCTTTCTTGCCTATCAGCCGAAGATCGATCTGCGCCGCCGCTGCATCACCGGCTTCGAGGCGCTGGTGCGCTGGAACCATCCGCAGTACGGGCTGATTCCCGCGAGCGAATTCATTCCGGTGGCCGAATCCACGGGCCTGATCGTGCCGGTGGGCGACTTCGTGATCCGCACCGCCTGCGCGCAGCTCGCGCAATGGCAGCAGCAAGGCTACGAAACGCTCTCGCTCGCCATCAACATCTCGGCAGTGCAATTCTGGCGCGGCGACCTCTATGAAACGGTCGCGCATGCGATCGAGGAAACCGGCATTGCCGCGCACAAGCTCGAACTCGAGATCACCGAGACGGCGATGATGGAGTACCCCGAGCTCGTCTCGGAGAAGATCTTCGCGTTGAAGCGCCTCGGCGTGCGCGTCGCGCTCGACGACTTCGGCACTGGCTATTCGTCGCTTTCCTACCTGAACCGCTTCGCAGTGGACACGCTCAAGGTGGACCGCTCGTTCGTGCAGGCGATTCCGGCCGACCGCAGCGTCTGCGTGATGGTCTCGGCCATCGTCAATCTCGCGCGCTCGCTAGGCCTCACCGTGGTGGTGGAAGGCACCGAGACCGAGGAGCAGATCGCGTGGCTCTCCGCACTCGGGCCCATCGAGGCGCAAGGCTTCCTGTTCTCGCGCCCCGTGCCGGTGGAAGGCGTGGCCGCGCTGATCGAGCGCTTCGGCGTGTGCGGCGCGGCGCAGTCGGGCGCGCACGATGCGCGCGACGAACGCGTGAGCGACGCGCCGCAGCCGCGCTGAGCGGCGCG
>JAITTX010000189.1 GCA_031286755.1 Paraburkholderia sp. | reverse complement strand
GGGCAAAACGAACGAGAACAAACGAGAACGTCGGGATATGCGAATTTGTGTGCTGGGCGGCGGTGTGATTGGCGTGACGACCGCGTATTTTCTTGCCCGCGATGGACATCAGGTGACGCTGGTCGAGCGTCATGCGGACGTGGCGCGGGAGACCAGCCACGCCAACGGTGGTCAATTGAGCTATAGCTATGTAGCGCCGCTCGCGGATCCTTCGGTGCTGCCGAAGCTGCCGCAATGGCTTTTCTCGCGCGAGGCCGCGCTGCGTTTCGTGCCGCGCCTGGACCCGCACCAATGGCGCTGGTGTGTCGCGTTCCTGCGCGCCTGCACGCGCGCGCGCAGTCGGGCGACCACGGCGGAGCTGCTGGGTCTCGGCTTGCTGAGCCAGCGGCTCATGCACGAGATCGTCGCGCGCGAGGCGCTCGCGTTCGATTACGTGCACAACGGCAAGCTCGTGGTGTATCGCGATCGCGAGGCCTTCGAGGGCGCGCGCAGCCAGGCTGGTTATCAGGCGCAGTTCGGCTGCGTGCAGCATGCGCTCGACGGCGCGGCGTGCGTCGCGCTCGAGCCGGCGCTCGCGCACATCGGCGGCGAGATCGTGGGCGGCATTCACACGCCGGGCGAAGAAGCGGGCGATTGCGACAGCTTCACGCGCGCTCTTGCGCGCGCGGCGCAACGCGATGGCGTGGATTTGCGTCTGGCCACGGAATTCTCCGGACTCCGTACGAAAGGCCTGCGCGTGCAGGCGGCTGTGACATCGGCGGGCGATATCGAAGCGGATGCGTTCGTGGTGTGCCTGGGCTTTCAGAGCCAGCCGATGCTGGCCTCGCTCGGCGTGAGCGTGCCCGTGTATCCGCTCAAGGGCTACAGCCTCACCTTGCCCGATGCGAGCGCGCAGGGCGCGCCGCGCGTCTCGGTCACGGACGCGCATCACAAGGTGGTGTACGCGCCGCTTGGCGAGCGCCTGCGCATTGCGGGCATGGTTGATCTCACGGGCATGAGCGCGCACGCGGACAACGAGCGCATTGCGTTGCTCACGCGCCAGGCGCGCGAGACCTTTCCCGAAGCCGGCGACTACGGCGCCATTCAGACGTGGACCGGCATGCGTCCCGCCACGCCGGACAGCAAGCCGCTGATTGGCGCCACGCATTTTCGCAATCTGTGGATGAACACGGGACATGGCGCGCTGGGCTTCACGCTGGCGTGCGGGAGCGCGCAACTGATGGCCGACTTGCTCGCGGACCGCGAGTTGCCGCTCGACGGCGACGCGTTCGCGCCGGGCCGCTGAGCCACGGCGAGACATCACGATCAGGCATCACATCCAGGCATCACGAACCACGCATTCACTGCGGGGCAACATCTTCACTTTGACGAGTTGGGAGACGAGCACGATGAACAAAACCAGACTTATCGCGGCGATGGCATTGGCATTCACGACGCTCGCGGGCGTCGCCCATGCGGACGAACTCACGGGCACGCTCAAGAAGGTTCACGACAGCGGCGTGATCGTACTCGGCACGCGCGAGTCGTCCATTCCGTTCTCTTACTATGACCAGAACCAGAACGTGATTGGCTATTCACAGGAGATCGCGCTGAAGATCGTCGACGCGGTCAAGCAGAAAACCAATATGCCGAACCTGAAGGTGAAGACGGTTCCGATCACCTCGCAGAACCGCATTCCGCTCGTGCAGAACGGCACCATCGACATCGAATGTGGCTCGACCACGAACACGTTCGAGCGCCAGAATCAGGCCGCGTTTTCCAATAGCATCTTCCTTTACGGGATTCGCTTCATCACGCGCAAGGACTCGGGTGTGAAGGATTTTCCCGATCTCGCGGGCAAGACCGTCGTGACCACGGCGGGCACGTCGGACGAGCGCCTGCTGCGCAAGATGAATGAAGAGAAGCACATGAACATGACGATCATCAGCGCGAAGGACCACGCCGAGTCGTTCCTCAACGTGACGACGGGACGCGCGGTGGCGTTCGTCATGGATGAGCCGCTGCTCTACGGCGAGCGCGCGAAGACGAAGAAGCCGAACGATTATGTCGTGACGGGCACGCCGCCCATTTCGGAGAACTACGCGTGCATGTTCCGCCGCGACGATCCGCAATTCAAGGCGCTCGTGGACGACACGGTGGCGAAGATGGAGACCTCGGGCGAAATGGCGAAGCTCTACACGAAGTGGTTCACGCAGCCGATCCCGCCCAACGGCATGAATCTCGACTATCCGCTTTCGCAGCAGATGAAGGACCTGTTCGCGCATCCGAACGACAAGGCGCTCGATTGATGCAGATGCACGGTTGACGGGCGCGCGCGTGACGCATGGGAGTTGCGCGCACGCCTGAAAATCAGGGCGCCAAAAGAAAATGACGCAGTCCCGTGAGGGAGTGCGTCATTGTCATTGCATGGTGCCGGACTACGACCCACGCGGTACTGCATATTCGTTGGTAGGCTCGATTGGATTCGAACCAACGACCCCCACCATGTCAAGGTGGTGCTCTAACCAACTGAGCTACGAGCCTGTTGAGAGCGCGAATTATAGAGACACTCCAGCGGGCTTGCAAGCGCTTTTCGCAAATTGTTGAAAACGGCGCGGGCGGCCGCGCAGGCTGGAGCGCATCATGAATGCACGCCTCGAAAACAGGCGCGAGCGCCGCGCAACGCTGAATCGGTTAAGCGGGCGAGGCGGGTGTTTCGCGGGGCTCCGGACATCGCCATGACGAGGGGGGTACACTCGATCCTACGGCGCGCCATGCCGCTTGCCTGATTTAGCGTCTGGGCGAGGCAGCCTGGCCGGGATGTTCAACCGCATTCATCAGGGCCGTCATGAAGAAACTCGTCAACCACCCGTCCGACGTCGTGCGCGAAATGCTCGAAGGCATCGCGCTACAGGCACCGAATCTCGTCATCCTCGGCGAGGAGAACGTGCTCATTCGCCGGGACATTCCCGAGTCCTATGCGCGTCCGGTCGCGCTGATCTCGGGCGGCGGCAGCGGCCACGAACCCGCGCACGGCGGCTATGTGGGCGCGGGCATGCTGAGCGCGGCCGTATGCGGCGAAGTGTTCACGTCGCCGCCCACCGACGCGGTGCTCGCGGCGATTCGCGCAACGGCGGGCATGAAGGGCGCGCTCCTCATCGTCAAGAACTACACGGGCGACCGGCTCAACTTCGGTCTTGCCGCCGAGCTGGCGCGCGCCGAGGGCATTCCCGTGGAAGTGGTGACCGTGGCCGACGACGTCGCGCTGCGCGGCCACGCCGAGCGCCATCAACGGCGCGGCATTGCCGGCACCGTGCTGATCCACAAGATCGCGGGCGCGGCTGCCGCGCGCGGCGCGGCGCTCGAAGTGGTGGCGGCCATCGCGCGCGACGCGGCGGCCAATCTCGGCACCATGGGCGTGGCGCTCGACGGCTGCACGCTGCCGGGCATGGGCAAGTCCAGCTTCAGCCTCGCCGACGACGAAATCGAAATCGGTCTTGGCATTCATGGCGAAAAAGGCGTGGAGCGCAGCGCGCCGCTGCCGGCCAACGAACTCACCGAAGCGTTGCTCGTCAATATCCTCGACGATCTCGCCATCACGCGCGGCGAACGCGTCGTGCTGCTGGTCAATGGCCTTGGGGCCACGCCGCAAATGGAGCTCGATATCGTGCTGCGCGCGGCCGTTGCGAGCCTGCGCTGCCGTGAGGTGCGCGTGGAGCGCGCATGGGCGGGCACGTTCCTCTCGGCGCTGAACATGCCGGGTTGCTCGATCTCGCTGATGCGCGTGGACGACGGCAGGCTCGCCCTGCTCGATGCGCACACCGATGCGCACGCATGGCCCGGCAAGGGCTGCGTGAATCCGACCATCCGGCTCGACACCTCGGGCGTCAATCATGAGGATTCCGTAGCACAGCCGCTCGACGCGGCGCGCGCAGCGTGGGCGGCGCGGCTCAAGGCCGCGCTCGACGCAGTCGCGCTCGCGTTGGTCGAGAACGAAGCGCGCCTGACCGAGCTCGATGCGCTCGCGGGCGACGGCGACCTGGGCACGAGCATGCGGCGCGCCGCCGATGCGGTGGCCGCCACGCCGGTTCATGTGCTCGGCACGGCGCCGCAGGCGCTGGCGTCGCTCGGCGCGAGCATGCGCCGGGCCATCGCGGGCAGCTCGGGGCCGTTCTATGCCACGGCGCTCCTGCGCGCGTCGCGGCATCTCGCGGATACGCCGGAGCCCGCGCCGCATGAGTGGGCGCAGGCGCTGCGCGGCGCGATCGAGGCGATCAGCGAACTGGGCGGCGCGAAGGCCGGCGACCGCACGATGCTGGACGCGCTGATTCCTGCGCTCGATGCGTTCGAAGCGGCGCTGAAGCAGGGCCAGACGGCGCAGCGCGCATGGGCCGCCGCAGTGGCGGCGGCCGAGCATGGCGCGCAGGCTACGGCGCATATGCATCCGCGCGTGGGCCGCGCGAGCTATCTGGGCGAGCGGGCGATCGGCTCACCCGATGCGGGCGCGGTGGCAGTGGTGTGCTGGCTGGCGGCGTTGCGTCCTCATGTGGGCGGGAAGGGTTGAGCAACGGCGCCATATGGACACCTAAGGCATCCGCAAGGGTCTTTGGGGTCGGGACGAATGCCCGCGACCCGGGCATGGGCTGCCGTTCATGACGGATATTCCGGCCTGCCGTGCATGCGATCTTGCGTGCGCGATGCCGCGCCATCCCGGCATCCAGGGGTATTGGCGCCGCTCCGGGCGGCCACTGCTATAGAATCCCGGTCTGGTCATTGCGGCCGGGCGATCGGGTCGCCCGGCCGAGCGGCACGCCCGTCCGGGCGTTGCGCCGGATTGTCATATCTTGGGGTTCCACCATTTGCGGCCATCCCGGCACCGCTGCCTGCCAGGCCACAGCACAGGCCACACCAGGCCACAGCACAGGCCACGCCGGGCCGGGCGGTGCGCCTCTTGCGCCATCGCTATGGCCACCGTGCTCCCGGATGGCCTCGAGACATCCACTCGATCACCCCGTAACACTAGTTAAAAAGAAGTCAGAATTTTTATGGATTCGGATCCGCATCGCGTCTCCGAGAGCCCTTCCGGCTCCGGGGACCAGACACCTGCCCTGCATCGCAGTCTGAAAGCCCGTCACCTGACCATGATTGCGATCGGTGGATCGATCGGCACCGGTCTGTTCGTCGCCTCGGGGGCGTCCATTTCACAAGCCGGACCCGGTGGCGCCATGGCCGCGTATCTGGTGATCGGCCTGATGGTCTACTTCCTGATGACGAGCCTCGGTGAAATGGCCGCGTTCATGCCCGTCTCGGGTTCGTTCGCGACCTACGGCGCGAAATTCGTCGACGAGGGCTTTGGCTTCGCACTGGGCTGGAACTATTGGTACAACTGGGCAGTGACCATTGCTGTCGAACTGGTGGCGTCGCAACTGGTGATGGGCTACTGGTTTCCCCACGTGCCGGGCGTCTGGTGGAGCGCCGCCTTCCTCAGCGTGATGTTCCTGCTCAACGCGCTTTCCGTGCGCGGCTTCGGCGAGGCCGAATACTGGTTCTCGCTGATCAAGGTGATTACCGTGGTCGCGTTCATCGGCATTGGGTTGCTGATGATCATCGGCATTTTGAAGGGCGGCGCAGACCACGTCTGGGGCAACTTCACTCTGGATGGCGGACCGTTCACGGGCGGTCTGCCGGCTTTGCTGGGCGTCACCATGATCGCGGGATTCTCGTTTCAGGGCACCGAGTTGATCGGCGTGGCCGCCGGCGAATCGGAGAACCCGGCGAAGAACATTCCCCGCGCGGTCCGGCAAGTGTTTTGGCGAATCCTGCTGTTTTACGTGCTCGCCATTTTCGTCATCGGCTTGCTGATTCCGCATACCGATCCGAATCTTTTGAAGTCCGATGTCACCGATATTGGCGTCAGCCCCTTCACGCTCGTATTTCGTCGCGCAGGCCTGGCTTTCTCGGCGGGCGTCATGAATGCGGTCATCCTGACCGCCGTGCTGTCGGCGGGCAATTCGGGCATGTATGCCTCCACGCGGATGCTCTATAACCTGGCGATCGAAGGCCGTGCGCCCAGGCTCTTTGCGAAGCTTTCGGCGAGCGGCGTGCCGAGAAATGCGCTTTACGCCACCACGGTAGTGGGCGCGCTGTGCTTTCTTTCGTCGATGTACGGCGACAAGACTGTTTATATGTGGCTGCTCAACACTTCGGGCATGACGGGGTTCATCGCCTGGCTGGGCATTGCGGCCAGTCATTATCGTTTCCGCAAGGGGTTTGTCGCGCAAGGCTATTCGCTCGAGCAACTGCCCTATCGCTCGAAGTGGTTTCCCATTGGGCCGATCTTCGCTTTCGCGGTCTGTCTTGTCGTTATGCTCGGGCAAGATTACCAGGCGTTCGTGGCCAATAAAATCGACTGGGTGAGCGTGCTGGCGACGTATATCGGGATTCCCTTGTTTATTCTGATGTGGCTCGGTTACCGGCTCGTCAGGAAGAGCCGTTTTATCGGATACGGGGAAATGGATATCGAGCCGTACATCGGACAAGCGCGCGCATTGGCGCAGGCGAATGGCTCGCTGCCGGCCGGGGATGCAGACGTGGTCAAAACCGGCCACGAGGTATAAAAAAAGCGGAGGGAAAAACCCCTCCGCTTTTTTCTCAGCCGGTCTTTCTCAAACGAGGCCGGTGGCGTAATAGACCGCAATCACGAAGAACACGGCCATTGTCTTGATGACCGTGACCGCGAAAATGTCGCGATACGATTCGCGGTGCGTGAGCCCCGTCACCGCGAGCAGCGTGATCACCGCGCCGTTGTGCGGGAGCGTGTCCATGCCGCCGCTGGCCATCGCCACCACGCGATGCAGCACGTCGAGCGGAATATTCGCGGCCTGCGCGCCCTTGATGAAGACATCGGACATGGCGGCGAGCGCGATGCTCATGCCGCCCGAAGCCGAGCCCGTGATGCCGGCGAGCGAGCTCACCGAGACCGCCGCGTTCACGAGCGGATTCGGAATGCTCTTGAGCGCGTCGCTCACCACGAGGAAGCCGGGCAGCGCCGCGATCACGCCGCCGAATCCATACTCCGAAGCCGTATTGAGCGAGGCGAGCAGCGCGCCCGCCACCGCGGCCTTCGTGCCGCTGGCGAAGCGCTCCTTCACGCGCGGGAAAGCCGTGACGATCACGAACGCGATGCCGAGCAGCAGCGCGCCCTCGACCGACCAGATCCCCACCAGTTGCTTGACCGTCGTGGTCACGGGCGCGTGGATGCCGGGCAGCATGTCGGCCGTGATCGTGTAGGTGTCGCCGTACCACTGCGGAATCCAGCGCGTCAGAAAGAAGTTCGCCACGCCCACGAGCACGAGCGGCGTGATGGCGAGCAGCGGATTGGGCAGATGGTCGGTCTTCACGTGCTCGGGCTCGTTCACGAGCGAGGTGCCATAGCCTTCGCCCTTCGCGAGCGCGCTGCGGCGGCGCCACTCGAGATACGCGAGGCCCACCACGATGATGAAGAGCGAGCCGATCACGCCGAGCGCCGGCGCGGCCCACGCCGTGGTCTTGAAGAACGTGGTGGGGATGATGTTCTGAATCTGCGGCGTGCCGGGCAGCGAGTCCATCGTGAACGAGAACGCGCCAAGGGCGATGGCGCCCGGCATGAGGCGCTTGGGAATGTCGCTCTGGCGATAGAGCTCGGCGGCGAACGGATACACCGCGAACACCACCACGAAGAGCGATACGCCGCCGTAGGTGAGTAGCGCGCACACGGCCACGATCACGGCGTTCGCGCGCGAGCGGCCGATATAGCGGATCGCGGCGTGCACGATCGCCTCGGAGTAGCCCGATAGTTCGATTACCTTGCCGAATACGGCGCCCAGCAGGAACACGGGGAAATAGAGCTTCACGAAGCCCACCATCTTCTCCATGAAGATGCCCGAGAAGACGGGGGCGACGGCGGAGGGATCGGTGAGCAGGACGGCGCCGAGGGCGGCCACCGGCGCGAAAAGGATCACGCTGTAGCCGCGGTAGGCGGCGAGCATGAGAAAGGCAAGGGCGGCTAGAACGATAACAAACGACATGGAGTCTCCTGCGTCGATCGCGGTGGGCGCTTCAGGTATCGGCTGGAGTGCGTGCTGCACCTGGTCGATGCACTTCTGTGCGGCGTTTTTATTGCATTGGCTGGCTATGTTGCGCCGCAGCGATTGTACCGAAAGGCTCAAGTATTGCGACGCAGGCTGCGCAGTCCTATCTTGACGTGAGCGGGTGATCGGACGAGCGGCACGGCGCGCGGCGCGGCCGGGCAGGAAGGAGACGGCGATGCGGAAAAACGATGCAGGCGAGGGAGCGCGGCCACGCCCCCATGCGCAACGGAGCGCGCGGCCGGTGGCTGCGTTCGCAACGGCATGTGCGGCCGTCCTGGCGGCAGCGGCGGTCAGCGTGCCGGCCGTCGCGGCGTCCGGGGCCGCTGCACAGCCGGTGGCGAGCGCCGCGGCCGCGCCATCCGCGCCAGACAGCGCGAGCGCCATGGCGGCCAGCTCCGGCGAAGTCAGGAACTGGTACAACGATCCGTTCTTTGCGCTCTCCAGCGCGCCGGGCGCGTGTCCGCAGCCGCTCGGCCCGCGCATGACGAAGGCCGAGGCCGACGACGACGCCCACTACCGCGTGGAGCGCGGCACCACCTGCTGGCTCGCGCACAAGTGCACGAAGCCGAATTCCTATCTCTACGATGCGGATATCGCCACGGCGATCCGCGCGCGCTTCAAGGGCGACGCGTCGCTCGCCGGCACGAGCGTATGGATCACGGTGCAGCGCCGCTTCGTCTATGCCGAAGGCTGCGCCCCGGCGGCTTTCGACCGGGCGGCGCTGGAGCGCCGTCTCGCGGCGATTCCGGACGTCGATCAGGTGTTCGTGCGGCTACGCGCCGATGCGCGCGCGCGGCCGCCCTACAAGACATGGCCTCCGGCCCGGTGAGACCTCATCGGTCCGGTGTGCGATGCGGTTCGCAGGGCCGCTCAGGCGCTGCGCGGCATGGCACAATCGCAACGCCGAAAAACTAGAAGGCCTTCGGGGTATCCCATGATTCGTTCCGGTTCGTTGTTGTCACGTTTTCGCCGGCTGTCGTCCACGGCGGGTGTCTGTGCGTTGCTCGCGGCGCTGTCCGCCTGCAGTAGCGGTCCGCCGCTGTTCCTCCCGGATGGCCGCCCCACGGTCCCGGTGCAGTGCTCCGCCGCGGGCGACCACGATTCGTGCGTCCAGCAGGCCCGCGCGCGCTGCGCGGGCGCCGGCTACGACACCGTCGATACGTCCATCAGCGGCGACACGTACACCCTCGTATTCGCCTGCCGCGCAAAGTAACGGGCACGCTCGGCCCGTGCCGCCAGGCGGCGGCATCGGGAAGTATCAAGCGATATCGAGCGGTATCAAGCGCCGCCGTCCGCGTTGCCGCCGCTACGGCTGCGCGCGGGCAGGTTCATCAGCAGGCGCAGCAGATCGGGCTGGCGCCGCGTGGCGGTCTTCAGGAAGATCGACTGTAGTTGCTTGCGCACCGTGTCGTATTGAACGCTCACTTGCGCGGCGATTTCCTTCGGCGTGAGCCCGTCCACCAGCAGATGCACGATCCGGCATTCGGCGGGCGAGAGCTCGAAGGCCGTGGCCAGCACCTGCTCGTCCACCGCCGGCGCCGAGCGCGGATGATAGAACGTGAGCGCCGCGACGGCGCGCAGTCCGGCGGTCTCGCCGGCCGTGACCACGTTGTAGAACGCATAGAGCACTTCCGGGCCGCCCGGCAGCGCTGGGGTCCGGCTGCGTTCGCCGTCCGCCGCAACGGCCGCGCCCACAATGCGCAACGCGCGAAAGCGCGCCGCCGCCGCCCGCGCGCCGCTCGCGCGGTTTTTCAGCCGTGCCTCGCAAATCGCCACGTCTTCCAGAAAGCGCGCCTGATAAGGCGCGGCGAACGCGATTCGCTTGCCGCGCACGCGCACGAGCGAGGTGGCCCGCAGGAGCCGCTGTGCGGCTTCATTGCTGTGCAGGACTTCGCCGCCCGCGTTCACGAGCATGGCGGGCGGGCGCACGCGGCCCGTGAGCGCGTCGGCGTCGGGCAGCAGGCGGCGCACGCTCAGACGCGCCGCGCGCACCAGATGGGGCGCGAGCCGTTCGAGCAGCGCGCGCGAGGCCGTCGGCAGCGGGGCGCCATGCGCGTCGCCGCGGCAGGCGAGCATGGCCGTGAGCGTGCCGCTGTCGATCAATTTGCAGAGCGCGACGAAGCCCCCGCCGTCCGGAAACAGGTCCGGCTCGAAAACCGGATGGCCCTCGCCGGTGTGCCGGTCCGCGCCACAATGGAGCCACTTGCCGGGCGGGAAGGCGCGCAGCCACTCGAGGCGGGCATCGTCGCGATATAGCGGGCGGATACGTTCGAGCGGCTCGGTTTCCCGCACGCTGAAACCATCGGCCCATGAAAAGAGTTCGCGCTGACGATCGAATACGCAGAAGTGAACCGAGGCCACCCCGATCGATTTCCGCAATTGCGCGCAAAAATCCCTCCATCCGGAAGGGTGCTCGAGGGTTGCGTAAATCGCGTGCAGCAGGCTGTCATGCTGAAAATCGCTCGAATTCACACCGTTCTCATTATCAAAATCCAGGGCGAGCCGCCTGCCGCGAAAAATGCGGGGTGCATATTTCCTGCACAAATGAGGAATATACAGGCGTGATTGCCACCGTTAATCTTCGGTTCGTTCGACGGCTAATGGCTGTCAATGTGGACGAGGCGTCCGTCGTTTTCCGTGCGGTAGGCAACCGATGAACGGTCTTGCCGATCTTATTCTCCGATGGCAAGGGAACGCTGAAATCGTTGCGCCGCGAAGCAAGGACGATTGAAATGCGGCCGGAGAAAAGGTAAATGAGGAAAAAAATGAACGGGACGGCTGGCGGATAACCCGGTGTTAATCGCTTTTCGTTATTGGATATTGGACATGCGGACGCCATTGTGAGGTGTCTTTCAGAAGACGGGGTATTCCGGGGGAGCAATGAATCATCATCAACTTGAAAAGGACATTGAACATCTCGAACAGATCATTGCACGGCTGTCAGGCAACGATCGCATTCCGCTTTCCTATTGGCGCAACCGCATCGAATCGGTGTCGAGCGCGAATCTGGTCCCTTCGCAGGTGCAGCGGGTCAAGCGTTTGTCGGAAGCGCTGGGCGAGCTGGAGACGCGCGCAAAGGAACGTTCGTCGCATGACACCGTGCGTTAGGCCTGCCCGGCACGGTCGGTTTCGTGCGCATCGTGTGTAAAGAATCGCAATAAATTGGCTTGCGCCGACGAAAAAAGCAGGCAATCGGGCACTCTTTGGCGCCGGAACAGTCACAATGCAACTGTGTGACTGACCTGGAGATCATGGTTTATGGCGAGCTACAAGCAACTGACCGCCCAACTCGAAAAGCTGCACAAGGAAGTCGCGGCGGCGCGCGAAAAGGAAGTTGAGCAAGCGATTGCCGATATCAAGGAAAAGATCGCCGAGTACGACATCACGGCGGAAGAGCTTGGTTTCTCCAGCCCGCGTCCCGCGAGCTCGCGCAAGAAGCCGCTGCCCGCGCGCTACATCAACCCGAAAACCGGCGAGACCTGGAGCGGCCGTGGCCGCGCGCCGGGCTGGCTGGCGGGCGTGAAGAACCGCGATCGTTTTCTCATCAAGGAGTAAACGGGGTTTGAGCAGGCGCTCATCGCCAACCGGGCGCCAACCGGGTGCAACCCGCGGCGCGAGCCAGCTCCCGTAAAACCTCACCTTTGCGCGGCGCACGGCCCTTCTGCCGTGCGGGCGCTGCGCGCCACTACCGGCCGCCTCCCGTAAAAGCTCACCTCAGGCGCGCCACCGGCCGCTGCGCGGCGGGCGCCCTTCCTTCACGCGCCGCGAACCCGCCGCTCACTCGCCGTTTTTTAGTCGCGCGCGATAATGCCGTGTATCATTCGTCCCCGGCGCCTTCTGCCGCGCGCACCGGTTGGCCATACACGCAACTCCCGCCGCGCGGCTGGTTGCCCGATTTCATCAGCGATACCCCTTCATCCATGTCAGTTGCCGAACTCAGACGCCGCCGCACGTTCGCGGTCATTTCTCACCCGGACGCGGGCAAGACCACGCTCACCGAAAAGCTGCTGCTATTCTCGGGCGCGATCCAGATCGCCGGTACCGTGAAGGGCAAGAAGAGCGGCCGCTTCGCGACCTCCGACTGGATGGAGATCGAAAAGCAGCGCGGCATTTCGGTCGCGAGTTCGGTCATGCAGTTCGAGTACGGCGACGCCGTCATCAACCTGCTCGACACGCCGGGCCACGAGGACTTCTCCGAAGACACCTACCGCGTGCTCACGGCGGTGGACGCGGCCGTGATGGTGATCGACGGCGCGAACGGCGTGGAAGCGCAAACGCTCAAGCTGCTCGAAGTCTGCCGCAGCCGCAAGACGCCGATTCTCACGTTTATCAACAAGCTCGACCGCGAAGTGCGTGAGCCGCTCGACCTGCTCGACGAAATCGAGCAGCACCTCGGCGTGGCCGCGGTGCCGTTCACCTGGCCCATCGGCATGGGCAAGGAATTTCAGGGCGTCTACGACATCCAGCGCGACCAGGTGCGCGTGTTCCGCGCGGGCGAGCAGTCGCTTGGCGGTGCGGTGGAAACGCTGCAGAACATCGGCGACGAAGAAGGCGAGGCGCGCTTCGGCTATCACTGGAAGCGCACCAAGGAAGAAGTCGAGCTGATCACGGGCGCGACGCCCGCGTTCGATCGCGATGCGTTCCTGGCCGGCGAGCAGTCGCCGGTGCTGTTCGGCTCGGCGATCAACAACTTCGGCGTGAAGGAGATTCTCGACGCGCTGGTCGAGCTCGCGCCGCCGCCCTCGCCGCGCATGGCCGTGCAGCGCCCAGTCTCGCCTGAAGAGCCGAAGTTCACGGGCGTCGTGTTCAAGGTGCAGGCCAACATGGACCTCGCGCACCGCGACCGCGTGGCGTTCATCCGCGTGTGCTCGGGCCGCTTCGAGCGCGGCATGCAACTGAAGGTCACGCGCAACAACAAGACCTTCCGCGCGAACAACGTGGTGAGCTTCCTCTCGCAGCGCCGCGAGACCGTGGCCGAGGCCTACCCTGGCGACATCATCGGCATTCCTAATCACGGCACGCTGAGCCTCGGCGACACGCTCACCGAAGGCGAAGACCTGCAGTTCACGGGCCTGCCGTTCTTCGCGCCGGAAATTTTCCAGACCATCGAAGTGGTCGACCCGATGCGCGCGAAGCAACTGGGCGAAGCGCTCAAGCAGCTCGGTGAAGAGGGCGCGATTCAGGTGTTCCGTCCGCTGCATGGCGGCGCGACGATCCTGGGCGCCGTGGG
>JAITTX010000058.1 GCA_031286755.1 Paraburkholderia sp. | reverse complement strand
GGATACTCGCTGCGCACGTAGATGTGGCCGACGGTGGCCCCTACCGCGATGCCGGCGATGGTCATGCCTTCGATCAGCACGTACGGGTCGCTTTCCATCACGAGGCGGTCGGAGAACGTGCCCGAGTCGCCTTCGTCGGCATTGCAGACGATGTACTTCTGATCCGCCTGGGCCTGGGCGACCGTGCGCCACTTGATGCCGGCGGGGAAGGCCGCGCCGCCGCGGCCGCGCAGACCCGATTCGATCAGCGACTCGCAGGCCTCGGCGCCGCTCATCATGAGCGCCTGGCGCAGGCCTTCGAGGCCGCCATGCGCGACGTAGTCGTCGGTCGAGAGCGGGTCCGTGATGCCGATGCGCGCGAACGTGAGACGCTGCTGTTTGCGCAGATACGGAATCTGCTCGACGAGGCCGACTGAGCGCGCATGCTGCGCGCCTTGCAGGAAGCCCGCGTCGAAAAGGCCCTTCACATCGGCTTCATCGACGTTCGCATAGCCGACGCGCCCATCGGGCGTCTCCACCTCGACAAGCGGCTCGAGATACAGCAGGCCGCGCGAGCCGTTGCGCACGAGTTCGATGGCGGTGCCGCGCGCGGCGGCTTCGCGCTGGATGGCGGCGGCGACGTCATCGGCGCCGAGTGCGAGCGCCGACGAATCGCAAGGGACATAGATGCGCGTCATACGGCCTCCTCGGTACGAGCGACGGCGGCCACGGCTTTGGCCAGCAACGCGTCGAATTTTTGCGGGGTCACGCGTGCGTGCAGCGTGCCGTTGATCATCATGGCGGGCGACAGCGCGCACTGGCCGAGACAATAGACCGACTCCAGCTCGACTTCGCCCGTGTGCGCATGTTCGTGCGCGTGCTCGCCGGCATGGCCGTGCTGCTTGAAGCGGCAGCCGGTGTGCGCCTCGGCGTGCTGCGCGAGCGCTTCGCTGCCCATGCTGCGACACGCCTCGGCACGACACAGCTGCACGACGACAGGCGCGGGCGGCGCGGTGCGGAAGTGGTGGTAATAGGTGATGACGCCGTGCACCTCGGCGCGCGAGAGATTCAGCGCCTTCGCGAGGGGAGCGACTGCGGCGGGCGGCACGAAGCCGGCTTCGTCCTGGATCGCGTGCAGGATCGCGAGCAGCGTACGGCCCGGTTGGGCATGGCGCCGCACAAGGTCGTCTGGTGCGCTTGCGGTTGTCTCGTCCACTGTAGGGCTCCTGTGGAGGCATATATGCGCTTGCTATTCATAAAGTGCGCACTTATGCTCGGGTTGTTTTCTTGTATGGACGAACAATAGGCCCGTAGAAAGGCAGACGCAATAGGAAGTGAGACTTCATAATGATCAAGGTCGAATGTCAGGCACAACTGGTGGTGCGCGATGTGCAAGGCCGAGAGGCCAGTCTGACGGACGTGGTGCCGCTTCTGGCGCTCGTCGCGGAAGAAGGCAGCATTGCGCAGGCCGCGCAGCGTAAGGGTTTGTCCTATCGTCACGCGTGGGGGCTGTTGCGCGATCTGGAAGAGCGTCTGGGTGGGGCGCTGATCGCCAAGGCGCGGGGACGGGGTTCCGTTCTCTCGGAGCTGGGCGAGGCGGTGCTGCGCTCGCAGCGGCTGTGCACCGAGCGCCTGTCGGGCAACCTCCAGGCGCTCGCGAGCGAAGTGGCGAGCGATCTCAACCGCTGGCTCGCCCCCGACGTGCAGGACCTGCGCATCCACGCCTCGCATGGCTATGCGGTGGCGGCGCTGGTCACAGCGCTGGTGGCCGACCAGGTGCCGGTGGAGATCAAATACCGCGACAGCGCCGATGCCATCACGGCGCTCGCGCGCGGCGAATGCGATCTGGCGGGATTTCATCTTCCGCGCAGCGATTTTCGCGAAGCGTGCGCCGACGCCTACCGCAACTGGCTCGACCCGCAGCGCCACGTGCTGATCCATCTCACGCGCCGCAAGCAGGGGCTCTTCGTCGGGCGCGGTAACCCGCGCGGGATTGCCGGCCTCGCTGACCTGTCGCGCGGCGACATCCGCTTCGTGAACCGGCAGCCGGGCTCGGGCACGCGTCTTCTGATTGATTTGCTGCTCACGCGCGTGGGTGTCGATCCGGAGCGGGTGAACGGCTATGCCTCATCGGAGCTCACGCATTCGGCGATCGCGGCGTTCGTCGCGAGCGGCATGGCCGACGTGGGCTTTGGCGTGGAGCCGGCAGCGCATCACTTCGGCCTCGATTTCATCCCGATCGCCGACGAGGACTACTACTTCGCGTGCGAACGCGCGCAACTGGAGCGGGAACCGCTGGCGGCCGTGCTCCAGTTGCTGCGCGGCCCCCAGTTCCGCCAGTCGGTGGCGCAACTGGAGGGCTACGACCCCGGCGAGTGCGGCGATGTCGTGCCGCTGGCCGCTGGCTGGTCGGGGCGGGCGCGCTGAGGACGGGCCGGACGTTGTAATACGAGGCAACATAATGGTCGATTGACGCTGCAGAGTGCGTCACTTTTTGTGATACTTTGGGCCGCTATTGGCTCCACTGTTTTGGATGCGCGTTATTCGCGCCGATCGACCATGAAATTCCTGCTTAATGTTTGTATAGCTGCCGCAGCCGCGGGAGCGCTATTTGCCACCGTCGACATTGCTTTCGCGCAGAACTCGCCGGGCGTGCCGGGCGGCATCCTCTCCGACGAATTCAAGATCAATGAGCACCCGCAAATGCCGTTCGCGGCATCGGCGCCCTCGGGCAAGTATCAGCACGGCAAGCCTTCGGCGGCGCGCAGAAAGGGCGATTTGGGCGACCCGAACGGCTGTAATCTGCAATGTCCGCAAGATAATTGATCTGCGGGCCGGGGGTGGCGCGAAGGCGCCGCTTTTGCGTTCGCCGCGGTGGTTCTCGTGCGGTTGGCTTGAATCGGGCGTTGAAAAAACAAAAACTCGCGAAGCTTTCGGGCTGTCGCGAGTTTTTGTTTTATATCTGGTGGAGCCGGCGTCAACCTAAAGATGGCCGAAATCGCAGTAGCCAGTAGGGTTCAGCCCGACAAGCACGCTAAATATGCCCCCTGAAGTGCCCCCTGAACTTTATGGTTAGCGCGCTTGTGCTGTGGTCGCGCAGTCGCGCTTTCAGCAATCGACGCACGCTGAAGGCTAAGAGCTATCGGTCATTGCACTTGCTGCCTTGTCGCTGTCGATCCGCTAGCGCCCCAAATGCCCCCCTTCGTTGTTCTACTGACACAATTACTCGCGTCCGATTCACACAATTAGGGCCGCGTAATGCGCTGCGCATAACCTAGCGTCAGTCTTTGCGGTGCTTCGTCGGTACCCGCGCCATGGCGCCACTTCCACGGTATTATCCGGTAGAGCCCTGTTTTAGAGAGGCGGAGGGGGCCTAGCTCCATCGAGGGATGTCCGTTGCGTCAGATCATGGCGGCTGGAAATTCCCTTGGATGCAACTAGGTTTTAGTTGCAAGTTGACCAACCAATCACATATAGTTCGTGTCGAAGCTAGATAAGTTGCGAAAGCGCATCGCCAGCATACCCGCGGACTTCTCGTGGGATGAATTCGTGGCGCTGATGGAAGGGCTCGGGTTCGCGGAGCGAACGAAGAAAGGCGGATCATATCGGACGTTCTACGATGAAGGGGGGCGGAAGATCTTTCTTCATAAGCCGCATCCGAGTTCAATCATGAAATTGTATTCAGTCAGAAGCGTGGTCGAAAAGTTGCGCGAATTTGGCTTGCTGGACAACGAGGAAGATTGAATGAAGACTAATGTCTTTGAATATAAAGGGTATGTTGGTTCGATAGATTTTAGTGTTGAAGATAAAATACTGAATGGAAAAATTCTATTCATTAATGATTTGGTCACTTACGAGGCCGAAACGCTGCCGGGATTAGAGGCAGCGTTTAATGAGGCAGTGGATTTTTATCTTCAAACGTGTGCCGAAGAAGGGCTTGTAGCGGATAAGCCATGTAGCGGCAGTTTTAATGTTCGAATTCCGCAGGATGTGCATAGGAGCGCACAGGTTGAAGCAGCGCGTCGCGGACAATCATTGAACGATTTTGTTAGAGAGTCGATCGAGAATGAATTGTCAGGGAATCGTTCGGTGACGATTCACGCCCACGAGCATAAGCATACGCACATGCACGCGGAGGCGGAATCTGTTCAATATGAAGCTGTTAGCTCATCAACCTATAAAGAAGTGCTGAAATGGAAACACGAATCGAGCGAGCCGACACGCCATTGAGCATTACGGATTTCCGTTTGGTGGATCTTCGGGTAAAGAGTATCTCGGCCGATAGATTTACAAACGATGACGAGGACTCCGATGAAGGGGGGGCCACACACGTAAAAATTAGTGCAAATGCTTCGGTCCCCGTTAAGAAGAAGAACACTAAGCCATCCGATATGGCTGTCGTCGAGTTTGTCGTTACGTTAGATGGCTTTAATGGTGACGGGCGGGAAGAGAAGGATCGGGCATTCACGGCGTCTATAACTGCCGAGTTCTTCTTTAAGTCGCAAACAGAAGGTTTTGTAAACGAAAAGGATGTGCCGCCTTTGGTTCACTCTTTTGCGATGCAAGCAATGCCTGTAATGATGTCGAAGGCTAGAGGCATTGCGTTTGATATGGGGTTTCCTGGAGTTGACCCGGATATGGGGCTTCCTCCCGCCACCCTTCCATCAATCGAAGCGTCAGAGACACGCAAGCGTCCTTCAGGCGGGCGGCGCAAGCCGAAGGCGTGATCCGAGCAGATCCATTCACGAATGGGTACCGACAGGCTTACTTTTTTGGCGCGATTTTCGCGTCTGCGGTACCCGGCACGGATCTACCGATACGTGTAACACTCGCGCGTGCGCGCACGCGAAGGGCACAGGAAACCTTACAAGATTTTCCACTCGTCTTCGCCCGCAGCTTGGATGCGTTCGTAGTCGTCCTTGCTGAATTCCTGCGCATCATCCGCCGTAACAAACCAACCAGATCCATCTGGGCGGAACATCCGTATTGAAAGGGTTCTCGGCCCGCGCGTATTGTTCGCGCGCTGGCTATGCCGGATTTCGTTCTGGGCGCTCCGAATCTGCCGCTCCCAGCGGCGGGCTTCTTTCGGGCTTTCGGCACGGCGGGGCGGTTCTCCGCCGCCTGCGCTCAGCAGCCGGTTGACCGTGGCAGATGGACTCTCGCCGGGCTGGCGGCTTGCAGCAATCAGGCGCCGTGATTCGCCGCTCAGAAACACTGAAACGCGCTTGTAGCCTTCGTCCGCGAGCCGCGCGCGACGCAGCGCCATGCGTTCCTCAAAAGTCGAGCGTTCCATTGATTTCCTCGCGGATCATCTGC
>JAITTX010000036.1 GCA_031286755.1 Paraburkholderia sp. | reverse complement strand
CGTTCTCGCGGGCTTTGCGGCTCGAGCGGAAAGCTCGCGGCGCTTAGGGAAAAAGCTCTAACGGTCGCGTATGGTTTGTTGCAAACGTTGTGTTCATAATGAGCGGGCCTTTCATGGAGAAGCACATATATGAAATTAAAACAGGCGCTGGCAGCTACAGCCGCGCTCGCCTGCGTGTCGGGGGCTTACGCACAATCAGCCAACACCTTCTACGTTACAACGGGGTGGTTCCACTTCGCGCCGCAGGACAGCAGCGACCCGCTCAAAATCGACAGCGCGGGCGGTACGCCCATCAACATGGCCATTCCGAACACGGGTGCCAGCGTAGGCTCGGCCGACACCCTGGGTCTCTCCGTCGGCTACTTCATTACCGACCACATCGCAACCGAGGCCGAACTGGGCATTCCGCCGAAGTTCGATCTTTCCGGCGGCGGCAGCTTCAGCCAGTTCGGCAAAGTGGGCGAAGCGCGCCTGTGGAGCCCGGCACTGTTGCTCAAGTACTACTTCAACAAGCCTGAAGCAAAATTCCGTCCTTACGCGGGCATCGGTTTCACGTACGCCTGGTTCTCCGACGCGAAAATCACCAACCCCAGATTCGAGCAAGGCGTGCTTGGGGGTCCGACCAGTGTTTCGACGGATCGTTCCTGGGCGCCCGTATTTAATGTGGGCTTCAACTACAACTTCACCAAGCACTGGTTCGCTGGCTTCTCGCTCTCGTACATTCCGATCAGCGTGGTCGCCTCGTTCGACACTCGCGTCAACAACCAACTGGGCACCGAGCGCCGCTCCGAAGCCAAGATCCATCTGAACCCGCTCGTCACCTATTTGAAGGTCGGTTACAACTTCTGAGCGCCATCGCGCTTCGGAACACCCGCCCCTGCCTTTACCCGCCCAGCCCTCCGTCCTGCCGCCGCGGCAACCCACGGAGGGCGGCGCTTCCCTCCGCCCCTGCCCCTACATCGACGGCGACCGTCCCTGACATCTCGATCGGCTTTTCTTGATTCTATGCCTCTCGGAAAAACCGTGCTGTCCCCGTAATCATTTGTCGCAAACAAGACGCGCCAATTTGTCGTCCGGCGTGCGCGCGCACCCCGCCAGGCCCCACCAGACGGGCCTCGCCGGGCTAGTCTGCGGAAAAATGCGCCTGCACACCCTGGCACACCGGGCACCCGAAATGCGCAATACTCGAACTCCTTTCCTCGCCCGCCCCGCTTTTTTGGTGCGGGCACCGTGAGCCCTTTACCTGTGTTTTCAATGACGGAGCCATTCCTGAGCGCATTCCCGAATACGCGAGACGCCATCGGCGAATCCTGGACGCGTACCGGCCGCCACGCGCGGCGCATTGCGCGCCGCGGCCGCAGCGCAGCCGCCGACATCGCCGAAGAACTGCGGGATTTGCTCGCCGAACTGGAAACCACGCTGGGCGAAGGCACGCAAGCCGACGCCGCCGCGCTGCGCGCCGACATCCGCAAGCGCCTGGACTCCGCGCGCGAGCGCCTCGAAGTCGCGCGCGTCACCGCGCGCGAGCGCACCGACGCAGCCATGACCCAGGCCGACGACTACGTGCACGCCAACCCGTGGCAAGCCATTGCCATCGTCGGCGGCGTCGCGCTGGTCGCAGGCGCGCTGCTCTCCCGCCTGCGCTGAAGCCGCATCGCGCACCGCAGGCCCGCCCGGCTATTGGCGCCGATGGGCTTGCGGGGCACGCCCTCCGGCGCTGCCGTGCGGCGGTCTCGCAAAGCGCGCCCGAGGCAGGCTTGAAGCCGCACTACCCGTCAAGCGCGTGCGGCCCGATGAGGTCGATGCGGTCGGTGCAAACGGTGTCCACGCCCCAACTCACGAGCAGGCGCGCGCGGTCGGGATCGTTCACCGTGTAGGCAAGAATGAAAAGGCCGGCTTCCTTGATACGGCAAACGAGCGCCTCGTCCAGATGCCGGTGGCTCGCATGCAGCGAAACGCAGCCGAGCGCGGCCGTCTGCTCGCGCCAGTCGTCGGGCACGTGCTCGACCAGCAGGCCGCGCGGCAAGTCCGGGGCGGCATCGCGCGCCGCGGCGAGCGCCTCGAACGAAAACGAAGAAAGCAGCGGCTGAGCCGCTCCGCCTTGCCCCGACGGCCGCCACAGCCGGGCCGTTTCTCCCCCGACGATACGGCCCGTCTCCGCCTCACGCCCCGGACACGGCTTGATCTCCACGTTCGCCGCCAGCCCTTCGTCGCGACAGCACTGCGCCGCCTCGGCGAGCGTCGGCATGTGCTCGCCTTCGAAGCGCGCGTCGCACCAACTGCCCGCATCGAACCCCGCGATCTGCGCGTAGCGCAATTGCGCCGCCGCGCCGCGCCCGGTCGAGGTGCGCTCGAGCGTGTCGTCGTGCAGCAGGAACGCGACGTTGTCGGCCGAGAGCCTGGCGTCGAACTCCACCATCGTGTGCCCGAAGCCGGCGCCTACGCAGAGGCCCGCCAGCGTGTTCTCCGGCGCGAGCGTGCCGCCGCCTCGGTGCGCGGCAACGCGTGGATACGGCCAGTTTTTCATGATTCGGACTCCAGATTCCATCGAGACGGTGGGGACGCCCGGCGCCGCCCGCGGCAGATTCAAACCTCGTCGGACACAACGAAGAGGCGCCGGTACTCCTTGAGCGCGTAACGGTCGGTCATGCCCGCGATGTAATGCGCGATCTGGCGCGGCTGGGACGCTTCGTCGTGCGTCTGATAGGTGGGCGGCAGCAAGCGCGGATCGTCGGAAAACGCCTCGAAAAGCCCCTTCACGACGCGCCGCGCCTTGTTCGCCATGCGCATCACGCGGTAATGCCGGTACAGGTTGCGGTACAAAAACCGCTTGAGCGCGGCAGCCTGGGCCGCAACGCGCTCGCTGTGCGCGACGATGGGCGGCGCGGCGCGCACGTCGTCGATCGATTGCGGCGCGTGGCGGGCGAGATTGCGGCTCGTCTCGTCGATCAGGTCGACGATCAGCGTGTTGATGATGCGCCGCACGGTCTCGTGCACGAGCCGCCGCCCTTCGATTTGCGGGTACTCGGCGCGCGCGGCCTCGTAATGCGTCTGCCAGAGCTCGACCTCGGCGAGCTGCTCGAAGGTGAGGAGACCCGAGCGCAGCCCGTCGTCCACGTCGTGGTTGTTGTAGGCGATTTCGTCGGCGATGTTGGCGATCTGCGCCTCGAGCGAAGGCTGGCGCCCGAGCAGGAAACGCTCGCCCAGTTCGCCCAGGCGCCGCGCGTGCTCGCGCGAGCAGTGCTTGAGGATGCCTTCGCGCGTCTCGAAGCACAGATTCAGGCCGTCGAACGCGCCATAGTGCTCCTCGAGCTCGTCGACGACGGCGAGGCTCTGCAAGTTGTGCTCGAAGCCACCGTGCTCGCGCATGCATTCGTTGAGCGCATCCTGGCCCGCATGGCCGAACGGGGTATGGCCGAGATCGTGCGCGAGCGAGATGGCCTCGACGAGATCCTCGTTCACGCGCAGGTTGCGCGCGACCGAGCGCGCGATCTGCGCGACTTCGAGGCTGTGCGTGAGCCGCGTGCGAAAGAGATCGCCCTCGTGGTTCACGAACACCTGGGTCTTGTATTCGAGCCGCCGGAACGCCGTGGAGTGGACGATGCGGTCGCGGTCGCGCTGGAATTCGCTGCGCGCGGCGGGCGGCGGCTCGGCGAACCGGCGGCCGCGCGATTGCGCGGAATGGGCCGCGTAAGGCGCGAGCGCCGCATCGAGATCGGCAAGCATCGCGCTCGCGCGCGGCGAAGGGCCGCCGCCCTGAGCCCCGGTGCCAAGTGCCCGGCTCGTGTCGCTTTGCGCGCCGGCGCAGGTTGCCGCGCCGGCGGCTGCGGCGCCTGCCTGCGTGCCGGCTGCCGCGCCCGCGTCGTTACCGGCGCGGTCTCGGCGCTTGCCTGCGCCCTTGCCGGGAAGTTCGCCTCTGATGTCGCTGCGGGTGTCGCTCAACGGTTCCTCCGCAAGGATCGCAACGAGTGGCGGCTACGGCCGCGCTCGTTCAGATCACGGATCTCATCAAATACGGGCCGCCGATTCAGCCCTTCACGGTGGCGGCGAGCGTTGCCTGCACGGCTTCGTCGGGTGCACGGCCGATATGCGTCTGTCCGAAACGCTCGAGCAGGATGAACTTGATCGCACCGCCCTCGGCCTTCTTGTCGACCTGCATGAGCTCGACGTAGCGCCCGGCACCCAGCGCCGGGGCGTCGACCGGCAGATTCGCTGCCTTCACCACGCGCACGAGCCGCTCCCGCGACGCTTCGTCGAGCATGCCGAGGCGCACCGAGAGATCGGCCGCCATCACCATGCCGCAGCCCACGGCCTCGCCGTGCAGCCATTCACCATAGCCGAGTCCTGCTTCGATCGCATGACCGAACGTGTGGCCGAAGTTGAGAATCGCGCGCAGGCCGCCTTCGCGTTCGTCGGCGGCCACCACCGACGCCTTGATCTCGCACGAGCGCTTGACCGCATGGGCGAGCGCTTCGGGCTCGCAGCGGTTGAGCGCCTCGACGTTCGCCTCGATCCACTCGAAGAATCCGGCGTCGGCGATCGCGCCGGTCTTGATGACTTCGGCCACGCCCGCCGCCAGCTCGCGCGCCGGCAGCGTGCGCAGCGCGCCAATATCGGCAATCACGGCCTGCGGCTGATAGAACGCGCCGATCATGTTCTTGCCGAGCGGATGGTTGATGCCGGTCTTGCCGCCCACCGACGAATCGACCTGCGAGAGCAGCGTCGTGGGCACCTGGATGAACGGCACGCCGCGCATGTAGCAGGCAGCCGCGAAACCCGTCATGTCGCCGGTCACGCCGCCGCCCAGCGCGATCAGCGTGGTCTTGCGGTCGGCGCGCGAGCTGAGCAACGCGTCGAAGATCTGGTTGAGCGTTTCCCAGTTCTTGTGCGCCTCGCCGTCGGGTAGCACGACCGTATGCACGTCCTTGCCGAGCGGCGCGAGCGCGGCGCGCAGCTGGTCGCCGTAAAGCGGCTCGACGACGGTATTGGTCACGATGGTCACCGACTTGCCGGCGATATGCGGCGCGAACAGCGCCGTCTGGCCGATAAGGTCGGTGCCGATGTGGATGGGGTAGGCGCGGTCGCCCAATTCGACGTTGACGGTAATCATGCGGGGCATTCGTTCAGGATGATTGGCGCGCGCAGGGGCACCCTATTCGCGCGCCGGGGTTCGAGCGACGCCGGCCATGTCGAGCTGCATCAACACCATGTTGACGAGGCCGTTCACCGAGGGCCGGCCGGTCTCGATCACGAAGTCCGCGACCTCGCGATAAAGCGGGTCGCGCTGCTCGTAAAGGGCTTCGAGGCGCCCCTTGGGGTCTTCGGTCTGCAGAAGCGGCCGGTTCTTGTCGCGGCGCGTGCGCAGCCAGAGGTCGTGCGGATGCGCGCGCAAATAGACCACGAAGCCGCGCTCCTTGAGCACCGCGCGGTTCTCGGACCGCAGCACGGCGCCGCCGCCCGTCGCCAGCACGATACCTTCGCGCGCGCTGAGCTCGTCGATCATATGCGCCTCGCGCTCGCGAAAGCCCGCCTCGCCTTCCAGTTCGAAGATCACCGGAATGCGCGCGCCCGTGCGCGCCTCGATCTCGTGATCGGAGTCGAAAAACGAACGCTCAAGCCGGCGCGCGACCGCCCGGCCCACGGTCGTCTTGCCGGCGCCCATGAGCCCTACGAAAAATACATTGGCGTTTGCGTCCCGCACTTGCAGCGTTTCCTACGAAAGGTTGGTGCCGCAGCTTACTGGCAAAGCGGCGGCGTTGTCGAGCCTGCGGCGCCCATGGTCGGGCCCCTTTCCAGGAGCCCTTGTGGCGTGGCATTAATTCGAGGCCAAACCCTGCATCTTACGCCCGTGGCTCTCGTTCAATCCCCGCTGACCACGCGTGGCGTGATGAACACCACCAGTTCGCTGCGTCTGTCACGGTGCGCGCGGTGCGAAAAAAGCGCGCCCAAAAACGGTATTTTGCCCAGGAGCGGGACGCGCGTCACATCGTCCCGGTCGTCGGTCGCGTCGATGCCCCCAATCGAGACCGTGCCGCCGTCCTCGATCTCCACCCGCGTCTGGACATGCTTGGTGTGAATCGCCGGCCCGGCGGCGGTTTGCTCGCCCACGCTGTCCTTGGCCACGTCGAGATCGAGAATCACGCGGCCATCGGGCGTGATCTGCGGCTCGACTTCCAGCTTCAGGGTGGCGCGACGAAATTGCACGCCCGAAACGCCCTGCCCGACCTTGGCCTGATACGGCAGCTCGGTGCCCTGCTCGACGATGGCCTTGGTCCGATCGGCGGTCACGACGCGCGGACTCGACACCACCCGCCCGCGCCCCTCCGCTTCCAGCGCGCTCAACTCGACGTCGAGCAGGCGCGTCGCGCTCGCCGCCAGCAGCGTGAGGCCGAGCTGCGCGGCGTCGAAACCCGAAAGCGGGCCCGCGGGCAAGTCGTAGACCGTGCCCGCCGCGCCGCCGTGCAGCCCGCGCGGAACGCCGTCCGGGTTGGTCGGGTAGAGCCCGAGCCGCACGCCCAGTTCGCGCGAGAGCCCTTCGTCGCCTTCGACGATGCGAGCCTCGATCAGCACCTGGCGCGCGGGCGCGTCGAGTCGACGGATGAGTGCGGCGATCTGGTCGAGCCGCGCCGGCAGATCCGTGACGAACAGCAGGTTGGTGCGCGCGTCCGCCACGGCGGCGCCCCGTTTCGAAAGAGCACGCTGCGTGCCGGAGCCGGTGAGGAGCCGGCGCAGGTCCTCGGCGCGCGCGTACTGAAGCTCGAACGCGCGGCTCGCGAGCGGCTCCAGTTCGGCGGCACGCGCGTGCGCTTCGAACAGTTGGCGCTCGCGCGCAGCCAGGTCCGCCGCGGGCGCCACCCAGAGCACGCGTCCAGTGCGCTCCATGGCGAGGCCGTTCGACGCGAGCAGCAAGTCGAACGCGGAGCGCCACGGCACGCGGTCGAGGCGCAGCGTGACCTGGCCGCGCACGCGCTCGCTCGCGACGATGTTCAGCTTCGTGAACTGCGCAAACGCGTGCAGCACGGCCGTGAGCTCCGCGCGCTGAAAATTGAGCGAGATTGGGCGGTCGGGCGGCAAGCCGTCATCGTCCGGCGCCGCGCCGCTCAGGCGCGCGGGCGCGCGCAGCGGCACGGGCGGTCCTTCTAGCGGTGGAGCCGCTTCGGGCACGGCCGTGCCGATCGCCGGTACAGATGCCGCCGCGACCGCGCGCGGCCCCGCTGGATCGACGTCCTCGCCCTCACCGGCACCGGGCGGCGAAGCCGTACCCGCGCCGTTTTCGGGCACGAACGGATTCGCGACCCAGCCTGTCGGGGCATCGACCTCCCCGTTTACTCCGCCCGACGGTAGCGGCGGCGCCTCATAGCGCGCAACGGGCGTGGCGGTCTGGCGCCACGCCGGCAGTGGCGGCGGCACTGCGCCTTGCGCGAACGGCGCGGCCTGTGCAATCACGATAAGCACGCATCTCAGCAGATGAATGATGCGGCGCGCTGGCACGGAAGTTCGATGTGCACGCCACGACAAGCCCGCACCCAAACGCGACGATTGCCCGAATTTCATTTGGCGTCCTCCGTCCAGCCCAGAGCGTGCGTCGCGCCGTCGAGCGAGAGCACGACGCGCGCCGGATCCACGCTGGACACGTGCGCGCCCGCGAGCGTGGCGCCTGCCTGCACGGTCATGGTGCCTTCGGCGGTTTCGACCAGCGCAACCACTCGCCCTCGCTCCACGAGCATGCCCGACAGACGCATCGCGGCGCCGCCCTGCATCCCCGCCGCCCCCGGAACGCCAGGGAATCCGCCCGCGAACGGATCGGCAAGCACGCCGCCTCCGTTGTCGTTACGCGCGATGGCGGCGGCGGGCAGTCCGTCGAACACCTGCAGCATGGCCGAAACCGCAAGGCTGCCTCCGCTACGCCTGATCGAGAGTTCGGCGGGCACGGCAAGCTCCGGCAACGCTGCCAGTCCTTCGAGAAAAACAACCAGTTGCCCGAAGCTCCCCAGCGCAACCAGCTTCGTCGTGCGAAACGCCTGCGCCCGGACGCCGCCCGAAGCCGCCGGCTCCAGTGCGATCAGCACGAGCCCGGCCTGCGCCGCGAGCTGCGAGACGCTGCGAATATCGGTGGCCGCGCTGCCTTCGCGCACGAGCCGTGGCGGGTCTTGCGCGTCGCGCTGCAGGGCCGGCAGGCGTGCCACCGTTTGCCGCGCGGCTGCCAGCCGGGCTTCGGAATCGGCAAGCCCGGCTCGCGCCGCCCGGGCACCGCCCACGTCGAGGACCGTACAGGCGCCGCCTGCAAGGCCCACGGCGAGTACGCCAAGCAACGCCGCGACTGCGGTGCGCCGCCGGCCGCTCCAGGCGTGCAACGGCAGCCAGCCGTGCAGGAGCCCGGGCATGCCTCCGCGCGCTCGCGCGCGCCCAAAGGGGCGTGAGCGCATCCCGAGCGCGGCCGTCATTTCGCCCCCTTCGCGCCTACGCCGCGCATCGCCCCGGCTGCCTTGGCCGAGCCCCCCTTCCACGCCAGCCGCACCGCTACACGGATCGGCGCACCGCGCGTGCGGGCAGCCTCCTGCGCACGCTTCAGTTCACGCACGTCGACCGCTTCGATTCCCGGAAGCGCATGCAGGCGTGCGAGCCAGGCCGCCGCTGCGGCCTCGTCGGTCGCGCTTGCCTGCAACACGGTTTCTTCGGCACGCTGCACGAGCTGCTCGAGGACGACGCCCGCCGTGCGTGCCCGCGACAGCGCGTCGACGAGCGCAAACACCTGTGCGAGCGGCTTCGCCTGCTGCTGCGCCTCGGCGCGCGCGGCGCGCCGCGCGTCGGCTGCTTGTGCGAGCTTGCGGGCAAGCGCGAGCGGCGCATGGAGTTGCGCGAGCTGCCGATCCACCGTCTCGCGGCGCGCTTCGACACGAGTGCGCTCGAGCAGTTGCCAGGCAGCCACGGCGCTGCCGCATGCGCCGCCCACGATCAGCGCCGCCAGCCATTCGAGCGCGCGGCGCCTGCGCAAACGCCGCATCGCGCCCGACCGCCATGGCAGCAAGTTGAATCCGCCCACCCATGCCGCCGGCCCGGCGCCCTGCACGCGCGCGCCGGGCACCGCCTGCACGCTGGCCTCCTCCGCGCTCATTCGCTCACCCCGCGCATGGCAAGGCCGAACGCGACGGCGCACGACGGGTCGTGCAGCAGACCCGCGTCGAGCGGGCGATCGGCGTCGGCGAGCGGTGCGCATTCGAATGGCAGCACGGGACAGCCCAGCACGTCGCCGATATCGGCTAGCGAAAAATGCGCGCCGTGCAGCATGGCAAGCTCGCCGGCCACGAACGCGCACTCCGTCTGCTCGCCGCCCGCCAGATCGCGCAGCGCTTCGACCAGATCCGCATGCTCCAGCGCCGGAAAGCGCATGGTCCGCGCGACCGACTCTTCGGCGACGAACCAGCCGTGCACGCCGTCCGCGCCGATCCACAGCGCCACCCACGCTTCGTGCGGCGGCAGTTCGAACGCCGCGGCATGGCGCATCGCGCGCAATGCGGCATGCGCCTCGTCGTCCACGGCGCACAGCGCGACGCCCGCCATCGTCGCGCATTCGATGCGCGCCTCCAGATGAGCCCGCGCCGTGGCCGCGATCGTCACCTGCGCCTCGTGCAAGGACGCCACGCCGCACTCGAGCGCCAGCGGGCCGACCCGCCAGTCCACGGCCAGCTCGGCACGCTCGACGCCCGACACGCGCTCGGCCTCGGCCAGCACGAGCGGCTCGAGTTCGGTGT
>JAITTX010000596.1 GCA_031286755.1 Paraburkholderia sp. | reverse complement strand
CTGTGGGGCGACGCGGACCCCATCAGCCCGCTGACCGTTGGCGAAAAACTGCTCGAATTGCTGCCGAATTCGGAGCTCGACGTGGTGAGCGATGGCGGTCACGATCTCGCATGCGTTCATGCGCGCGTGCTGGCTCCGCTCGTCGATGACTTCCTGCAGGCGGATTCCGCCGCGTAATCCCCGCGCGGCGGCAAAGCTTTGCGGGCGCTCGATGCGCCTCGTGAAAAAGCCCGTCGGTTATCCCGCCAGGTCATCCTGGAACGCATCGATCTTTCGGGTAGTGACTTCGATCAAGGCAGACTTGCCGGCGCGCCCTACGTTTCGGGCGCGGTCTCCGGCCGGGCCTCGCGCAATCGTGCGAGCCGCACGCGCGCACACACGCCGCGTCCGTTCGCGCCCGGGTCGAGGCTGACTTCGCCGCCGTGCGAATGCGCGATCTCGCGCACGATCGCAAGGCCGAGACCCGTGCCCTCCGTGTCCGTGGCGGCCCGGAAAAACGGCTCGAACACACGGGGGCGCGCTTCGGCGGGAATACCAGGGCCATCGTCGAGCACTTCGAGCGTCACCGCGTGCTCGCTCGCCTGCACGCCCACCGTCACACGCCCGCCCGCCTGCGTATAGCGCAGCGCGTTGTCCACGAGATTGGTCACCATCGCGCGCAATAGCTCGCGATGCCCCGACACGAGCGCGATGCCGTGCAGTTCCGCGCCGAGATCGATGTCGCGTGCCTGCGCCAGCATCACGAGCCCCTCGACGGCCTCGTGCGCGAGCTGCGTCAGGTCCACGGGCACGCCGGGCCGCTGCGCGGTGTCGAACGCTTCGGCCTGGGCCAGCAGCAGCAATTTGTTTGTGAGCGCAACCATCGAGCGATTGCTCTCGCGCATGGCCGCGAAAACCTCGGCAAGCGCGGGGTCCAGCGTCTTCTGCGAACACGCGTACTGCAATTGCGTGCCCAGCAGCGTGAGCGGCGTGCGCAACTGATGCGAGGCATCGGCGATAAAGCGCCGTTGCGCGGCGTTCTGCGCGCCGAGCCGCGCGATGCACTGATTGATCGCGTCCACCACGGGCCGCAGCTCCGCATGCAGCCCTTCGGAGCGGATCGGCACGAGATGCATCGGGTCGCGGTCCGCAACCTCGTTCTTGAGCTTCATGAGCGGACGCAACTCGAACGTGAGGCCGATGCAGGCGAGCAGCGCGGCGAGCATCACCATGCCGATCTGGCGCACGAGCTGGGGCCGCCACAAGGCCGTGGCCATGACGTCACGCGAATGCTCGGTCTTGCCCACCGAAACGTGCACGCGCCAGATGCGGCCATTGTCGTACATCGAGCGCAGCACGCTCACGGCGCGCAGCGCCTCGCCATGCAGCGCGGTGTCGTACCAGACCGGCGCGTCCACGGCGGGCGCCTTCTGCGTGTGCGGGAAATCGGGCATGCCCGCGAGCAGCGGGCCCTCCTCCACGCTGACGTTGTAGAACACCTGGTCGCGCTGCGGCGACGCGAAGAGCTCCAGCGCCGCCGGCGGCACATTCGCGCGCAGCGCGCCGTCGCTCCACTCCACCGAGCCCGCGAGCATGCGCGCGGACGAAAGCAGGCGGCCGTCCTGCACGAGATCGGCGGTATGACGCGCCGCGCGATACTCGAAGGTGGTCGTGAAAATCACATAGAGGCCGAGCGGCACCAGCATCCACCACAAGAGCCGGATGCGCAGGCTACTCGTCATCGCGTGCGTCCATTATTGGGGTGCCTCGTCGCGCTTGCGCAGCAGATAGCCCAGGCCGCGCAGCGTGACGATCGTGGCCGAACTGCCTTCGAGCTTCTTGCGCAGCCGCGAGACATAAATTTCGATGGCGTCTTCGCTCGGGTCGTCGGCGAGCGTGAAGATGGCGTCGGCGAGCGCCGACTTCGAGACGGTCTTGTTCACGCGCAGCATCAGCGCTTCGAGCACGGTGCGCTCGCGCGGCGTCACGTTCAGCGGCGCGCCGCCGAGCGCGAACTGCCCCGTGTTGATGTCGAACACGAGATCGCCGCAGCTGACTTCGTTGGCACGCGCCGGCGTCTGCCGCCGGATCAGCACCTTGATGCGCGCCACGAGCTCGCGCACCTCGAAGGGCTTGACGAGATAGTCGTCGGCGCCGCTGCCGAGCAGTTCCACCTTTTCGTCGATCGAGCCGCTCGCGGTGAGCACCATGACCGGCGTCGCGTCGCCGCGCTGGCGCAGCCGCCGCAGCACGTTCTTGCCCGAGAGCTTCGGCAAATTCAGGTCGAGCAGCACGACGTCGTAGGCGTTGGTCCGCAGCAGCGAGTCGGCGGCGCCGCCGTCCTGCACCGCGTCGCAGGCAAAGCCCAGCTCCTCCAGCGTCTTGACGAGCCAGTGGACGAGCGTGGGATTGTCTTCGATGAGCAGCAGCTTCATGGGCAAGCGTTGGATGGAAAACCGCGTGTGCCGCGATTGTGCCGCCCCCGGCGCGCGGCCGCCTTGCGGGTTAACACGGGTGTTCGCGCGGGGGTGCCGAAGGCTGGCAGAAGGGTTGGCATTTCTATAATCGGTTGCATCCATCAAAAAAGGCGCTGCCTGCCAGGCCTCGCGCCATACCTCTGGAGACTCCACCATGCCCACGTTGCGCCAGATCGTCACCGTATCGAGTGTCGCTTTCGCACTCGCCGCCACCTCCGCCGCCGCGCATGCGGAAAAGATCACCATCATGGTTGGTGGCGCAACCAAGATCATCTACCTGCCCGCCAAGCTGACCGAGCAACTCGGCTATTTCAAGGACGAAGGGCTCGACGTGGAGCTCCAGTCTCAGCCCGCCGGCGTGGACGCCGAAAACGAGCTGCTCGCGGGCGCCGTGCAGGGCGTGGTGGGCTTCTACGACCACACCATCGATCTGCAGAGCAAGGGCAAGGAAGTCCAGACGCTGGTGGTGTTCGGCCAGGTGCCGGGCGAAGTGGAAATGGTGTCGAATTCGGCCGCTGGCACGATCAAGAGCATGGCCGACGTCAAGGGCAAGACGCTCGGCGTGACGGGTCTGGGCTCCTCCACGAGTTTCCTCACGCAATACCTCGCGCAGCGTGCCGGCATTCCTTCGACCCAGTACACGCTGCTGCCCGTGGGCGCCGACGCCACTTTCATCGCCGCGATCAAGCAGAACCGCATCGACGCGGGCATGACAACCGAGCCCACCGTCTCGCGCCTCCTGCAGACCGGCGACGCCAAGGTGCTGGTGGACATGCGCACGCTCGAGGGCACGCGCGCGGCGCTGGGCGGCACCTACCCGGCTTCGAGCTTCTACGTGCAGCGCGCCTGGGCGCAGTCGCACAAGGACGAAGCCACCAAGCTCGCGCACGCCTTCTCGCGCACGCTCAACTTCATCGCGACGCATAACGCCGAAGAGATCGCCGCGAAGATGCCGAAGGACTACTACGGCAGCAATAAGGATCTCTACGTAAAGGCGCTGAGCGCTTCGCTGCCGATGTTCACCAAGGACGGCCGCATGCCCGCCGACGGTCCCGAGACCGTGCTCAAGGTGCTCTCGGCCTTCAACCCTTCGGTGAAGGGCAAGCATATCGACCTCGCGAAGACCTACTCGAACGACTATCTGCCGGCCGCCACGGCCACGGCAGCGTCGAAGTAAGCGCGCCGCGCGACTCCACATCGAGGCAACGAAGCATGAGCTCTCCCCACCCGCAAGGCACGCCGGCCATCGAGCTGCGCAACGTATCGTGCCGCTTCATCTCTCCCGACGGCAAGGCGACGCTCGCCTTGCGCGACTTCAGCATGGCGGTCGCGCGCGGCGAATTCGTCGCCATCGTCGGGCCCACGGGCTGCGGCAAGTCCACCACGCTCAGCATGATCACGGGCCTGCTCAAACCCACCACGGGCGAAGTGCGCGTGATGGGCGCGAGCGTGAACGGCAT
>JAITTX010000594.1 GCA_031286755.1 Paraburkholderia sp. | reverse complement strand
GGGAATTCAGGCGCTCGGATTTTTATAACGAAGTGGTCCGGCCAACGGGCGGGTTCTACGGCATGATCGCGCCGCTCGATCCGGACCGGCGCATGTATTTCGTGGTGGGCCGCGATCTTGGCGCGGCCGATTTCACCGACGAAGACGTCAACGTCACCCAGTTGATCATTCCGCATCTCAAGACGGCGCTCAAGGTGCAGGGGCAGCTCGCCGCCGCCGACCTCAGATCCAGGGGCGCCTGTGAAGTCATCGCGCGCCTGGCATTCGGCGTGGTGCTGCTCGACGCCAGGATGCGGCCGATTTTCTCCAACCCCGTTGCCGAGGCATTGGCCCGGTGCGGCGACAGTTTGCTGCTCAATCGCACCGGGGTATCGGCGCTGCGGCCCGACGAAGCCCGCAGCCTCCACGACGCGATCGCCACGGCCGTCGGCTTTGGTCATGGCCACCGTCATGGCGGCGCCAGCGCAACGGTGGCGCCATCCCGCACGCCCATGAATTGCTGTCTGTCGCGCCGGCCGCCACGCGCGCCACTCGTCGCGCGCGTGGTGCCGGTGGCGGCATCGGACGCGCTGGATGGCATCCACGCGACCACGCGCGCGATCCTGTTCGTGATGGAGCCGGACCGGCGCGTGGAATTCGACAGGCTGCACCTGGCCGAGACGTTCCAGCTCACGCGCCGCGAAGCCGCGCTGGCGACCCTGCTCGCGCGCGGCATGGATCTCGCCGGGGCCGCGCTGCAAATGGGCATCGGCATGGGCACCGCGCGCGCCTATCTCAAGCAGATTCTGGTGAAAACCGACACGCACCGGCAAGCGGAAATGGTGTCGCTGCTTCTGCGCAGCAGCTTGCCGATCGGGACATGATGCGTGGCGTGGCGGCGCAGGAAAGCCCCACCCGCTTCAAATGGACTCCACGGACGGCGCCTCGCCTTGCCCTTGCTCGTGCGTGCGCGTGCGCACGAAAATCCCGGCCAGCGCGGCGCCCACGAGCGCCGCAACGGCGCCCAGCAGAAACGCAAGGTGGTAGCCGCCATTGAGCGCGCCGGCCGTGCCAGCGCCCGCAGCGGCCAGGCGATCGGTGCGCGCTGCCGCCAGGCTCGCCAGGATCGCGAGGCCCAGCGCGCCGCCCATCATGAACGAGGTGTTGACCACGCCCGAGGCCAGCCCCGATTCATCGGGCGCGACATCGCTCATGGCGGCCAGCAATACCGGGTTGAAGGCCACGCCCGCTCCCAGGCCCATCAGCACCATGCCCGGCAGCACGTCCAGCATGTAGCTGCCGCCGGCCGGCGCACGCGCGAACAGCATCAGCCCGAGCGCCGCCAGCAACAGGCCCAGCGAAAGCGGCGCGCGAATCCCGAAGCGCATCACGAGCTTCGCCGAGAGCCCCAGCGAAAACGCCGCCATGATGATGTTGGCCGGCAAGAACGCCAGCCCCACCTGCATCGCGCTGTAGTTCAGCAAACGCTGCATGTAAAGCGCGGAGATGAAGAACCACGCGAACAGCGCAGCCGCCCACAGCACGCCCACCGCGTTGGCCGTGGCCACATTGCGCAGCGCGAACATGTGCAGTGGCATGAGCGGATGCGGCACGCGCGATTCGATCACGAGGAACGCGATCATGAGCGCGATGGCAAGACCCAATAGAACGAGCGTTTGCGCGGACATCCAGCCGGCTTCGTTGCCATGCACGACGGCATACACCGCCAGCATGAGCGACGCGGTGACGGCGATAGCACCCGCCACATCCAGTCTCGCGCGTTGTGCCGGGGGCTTGCCTGCGGGCAGCAACGCCACGCAACCGGCATACACCGCCACGCCAATCGGCAAATTGACGAGAAAGATCCAGTGCCAGCTCAATGCGCTGGTCAGCAATCCGCCCAGCAGCACGCCAACGCTGCCGCCGCCCCCGCCCACGAACCCGTAAATGCCCATTGCCCTCGCGCGATCGGCTGGCGAGGTGAACAGGTTCATGATGAGCGACAGCGACACGGCCGACACCACGGCGCCGCCCAGCCCCTGAACGGCGCGCGCGGTAATCAGCAATCCTTGCGAATTCGCCAGCCCGCAGGCCGCCGAGGCCAGCGTGAACAAGGTGATGCCCAGCAGAAACAGCCGCCTGTGACCGAACAGATCGCCCAGCCGGCCGCCCAGCAGCAAAAAGCCGCCAAAGGTCAGCATATAGGCATTGACCACCCACACGAGCGAGGTTTCGGTAAAGCCCAGGTCCGCCCGGATGGACGGCAGCGCGACGTTCACGATGGTCGTGTCCAGCACGATCATCAGCACGCCCAGGCAGAGCACGATGAGGGCGATCCAGCGTTTGCGTTCGTCGATGCCATGCGTCATGGGACTGCTCCTGCGGGATGCCGCCAGTTCAACACTGCGCAGCGGATTCGGAATTGGTGAAGCCCGCGGCAAGAGCCGTGCCGTGGAGCTACGCCCGCCCCCGGCGCTTCCCCGCCCCCTTGCCCTTCGGCAGCTTCCCCTCGAAATCCCGGGCCAGCATGCCAAGGCTCACGCTGGCGAACTTCTCGAGCAGCACCTTCTGCGCCTCGCCCAGCGTGGCCGACAAATGCGCGTTCACCGAACGCTCGATCAGGCACTCCGGATGATCCTCGGAGATCAGATCGGAAAAAATCGGCGGCTCGCCAACGGCGCGATAGACGTCGAGCAAGGTAATGCTGTCGAGCTCGACACCCAGCTCCCAGCCGCCCCCGTGCCCCTTCTCCGACTGCACGTACCCGCAATCCCTCAAGCCCGCGAGCAGGCGCCGCACGACCACCGGATTGGTGCCCAATAGCGATGCGATGTCCTCGGAGGTCAACGGGCCTTCCGCCCGGTCCATATGGATCAGCGCATGCAGCACGCGCGAAAGACGGCTATCTGTCCTCACCCTGGCAATCCCTTTTCATGAAACTTTTGATGTTGCATGAAGTGTAGCACACGGCTATCATGCAACTTTCAATGTTACTTGATGCGGGTGCACGGGGAGGATCGTATGAAAGCAGACTATGACGTCGTTGTGGTGGGTGGGAGTTTCGCGGGTTTGTCGGCGGCCATGCAGCTCGCGCGGGCGCGGCGGCGCGTGCTGATCGTCGACAGCAGCAAGCCGCGCAACCGCTTTGCCGCGCATTCGCACGGATTCTTCGGGCAGGACGGCAAGTCCCCCGCGCAGATCCTCACGCAGGCGAAAACCCAGCTGGCCGCCTACCCCACGGTGCAGTTCATCGAAGGCGAAGCCTGCGCGGCGGCGCCGCTGGACGGCCGCTTCCTCGTCACGCTGCGCGACGGGAGCCGCTTCGCGGCCGGGCGGCTGATCCTGGCAAGCGGCGTGCGCGACGAACTGCCTTCGCTGCCCGGGCTCGACGAGCGCTGGGGCCTCACCGTGCTGCATTGCCCGTATTGCCACGGCTATGAAGTTGCCGGGCGCGCGCTGGGCGTGCTCGCGACCCACCCGCTATCGCTCCATCAAGCCATGCTGATTCCGGATTGGGGCCCGACAACGTGGTTCACCCAAGGCCTGGTCGAGCCGACCCCGGAGGACCTCGCGGCGCTCGATGCGCGCGGCGTGCGCATCGAGCGCGCGAGCGTGGTGGAAGTGCTGGGCGATGCACCGGCCATGACGGGTTTGCGTCTCGCCGACGGCCGCATCGTCGAGATCGACGCGCTGTTCGTCAGCACGCGCACGCACATGGCAAGCGACCTCGCGAGCCAGCTCGGTTGCGCCTTCGACGAAGGCCCGCTGGGCCCGGTCATTCGCGTGGACGAGTGGAAGCAGACCAGCGTACCCGGTGTTTTCGCGGCCGGCGACGCGTCGAGCCTCATGAGCAACGCGACCTTCGCTTCGGCGTCCGGCGTGGCGGCGGGCGTAGGCGCGCATCGCTCGTTGATTTTCACGCACTGAGCCTGGTTACAGCGCGTGGTCTCGGCGCGCAGTTACAGCGTAGTGGCACTGCCGTTGCGGTCCAGACCCAAGCGGCCAAACGCATCTCCGCTGCACGGTCTGGAAAAGCGGAAATCCGGGGTTGTCTATACATTAAATTCATAAAACACTCCCTCGACATTGCGCTTTCCGGATCACCCTTGCAGCCATTCTTGTCGTAATCGAATCTCCATCATTC
>JAITTX010000495.1 GCA_031286755.1 Paraburkholderia sp. | reverse complement strand
CCGCGAGGCCGTAGCCCGGCACGATCACGACGCTCTCGGCGTTACCGAGCATGAACGCGGCGTCGTCGGCCGAACCCGACTTCACCGGGCGCTGCTCCTGCGTGCCGCCCGCCGCCGCCCCGCCCGCCTCGGCGCCGAAGCCGCCCAGCAGCACGTTGAAGAACGAGCGGTTCATCGCGTGGCACATGATGTACGAGAGAATCGCACCCGACGAACCCACCAGCGACCCGGCGATGATCAGCATCGCGTTGTTCAGCGAGAAGCCGATACCCGCCGCCGCCCAGCCCGAGTACGAGTTCAGCATCGAGACCACGACGGGCAGGTCCGCCCCGCCGATCGGAATGATGATGAGCACGCCCAGCGCGAACGCGATCGCCGTCATGATGATGAACGGCAGCCACGACTGCGTGAGGAAGAACAGGATGCCGAAACCGATCATGCCGAGCGCCAGCATCAGATTGATCAGATGCTGCCCCGCATACACCACGGGCGCGCCCTGGAAGAGCCGGAACTTGTACTTGCCCGAGAGCTTGCCGAACGCGATCACGGAACCCGAGAACGTAATCGCGCCCACGAACGTGCCGATGAAGAGCTCGATGCGGTTGCCGTAGGGCAGGAAGCCCGGATACGGCGCGTCCTCGGCCACCAGTCCGAACGCGGCCGGCTCGGAGACCACCGCATACGCGATGCACACCGCCGCGAGACCGATCAGCGAGTGCATGGCCGCGACGAGCTCGGGCATCTTGGTCATTTCGACGCGCGCGGCCACATATGCGCCCAAGCCGCCGCCCACCACCAGCGCGCCGAACAGCAGCCCGAGACCGAGCCCGAGGTTCGAGCCGAACTGTGCGGACTGCTTCGCAATCAGCGCGATGGTGGTGAGAATGGCGATGGCCATGCCCACCATGCCGAACATGTTGCCGGCGCGCGCGGTGCGCGGGTTCGAAAGCCCCTTGAGCGCCTGGATGAAGCAGACCGACGCCACCAGATAAAGCAGCGTAACGACGTTCATGCTCATCATGCGCCCTCCTTCGCGGAGGTCTTCTTCGGCTCCTTCTTGCGGAACATCTCCAGCATGCGCCGCGTGACAAGGAAGCCGCCGAACACGTTCACGGCCGCGAGCAGCACCGCGAAGGTGCCGAAGAACTTGCCCGCGCCGCCCACGGTGAGGCCGGTGGCGAGCATCGCGCCCACGATCACGATGGCCGAGATCGCATTGGTCACGGCCATGAGCGGCGTATGCAGCGCGGGCGTCACGTTCCACACCACGTGGTAGCCCACATACACGGCCAGCACGAAGATGATCAGGTTGATGACGGTATGGTTGATCAGTTCCATTGCCGGGTCTCCTCTCAGGTCTTGCGCGTGACGGCCCCGTCGCGGGCCAGCAGCGTGGCCGCGACGATGTCGTCCGCGAGATCGATATTGAGCGCGCCTTCCTTCGTCACGATCAGCTTGAGGAAGTCGAGCAGGTTGCGCGCGTAGAGCGACGAGGCATCGGCTGCCACCATCGACGCGAGGTTCGTGTAGCCGCAGATCTGCACGCCGTGGTGCGAGACCACCTTGTCCGCCTCGGTGAGCGGGCAATTGCCGCCGCGCCTGCCGGTGGCCTGGTCGGCAACGGGGCCGCGCCCGGCCGCGAGGTCGATCACCACGGAGCCCGGCTTCATCGCCTGCACCGTTTCGGCAGGCAGCAGCGTGGGCGCGTCGCGGCCCGGGATCAGCGCGGTGGAGATCACGATGTCGGCCTGCTTCGCGCGCTCGTGCACCAGCGCCGACTGGCGCGCGAGCCACGAGGGCGGCATGGGCCGCGCATAGCCGCCCACGCCCTGCGCCGCTTCGCGCTCCTCATCGGTTTCGTAGGGCACGTCGATGAACTTCGCGCCCAGCGACTCGATCTGCTCCTTCACCGCCGGACGCACGTCCGAAGCCTCGATCACGGCGCCCAGGCGCTTCGCGGTGGCGATCGCCTGGAGGCCCGCCACGCCCGCGCCCAGGATCAGCACGCGCGTGGCCTTCACGGTGCCGGCCGCCGTCATGAGCATCGGCATGAAGCGCGGATAGAGGTTGGCGGCCACGAGCACCGCCTTGTACCCGGCGATGTTGGCCTGCGAGGAGAGCACGTCCAGACTCTGCGCGCGCGTGGTGCGCGGCGCGGCTTCGAGCGCGAAGGCCGTCACGCCCGCCTCGGCGAGCTTCGCGGCGTTCTGCGCATTAAAGGGATCGAGCATGCCGGCCAGCACCGCGCCGCGCTTCATGAACGCGAGTTCGCTCACCGAGGGCGACTGGACCTTGAGCACGAGTTCGGCGCCGAAGGCGGCGGCCGCGTCGGCGACCTGCGCGCCCGCGGCCACATAGGCCTCGTCGGGAAAGCTCGCGCCGGTGCCGGCGCCTGCCTGGATGGTGACCGTGTGACCCTGTGCGACGTACTTCTTGACGGTCTCCGGCGTCGCGGCCACGCGGGTTTCGTTCGCCCGGGTTTCCGCGGGCACTCCGATATGCATCGTTGTTTCCTCCTCGACCTGCTTTCTTTCTAATCTGGCTCTAATCGAGCGGAGTGAGGCCGACAAGGCTCGCCGGCTTTCTGTTGCAACGGCAAACGACGCACCACTTTAACCGAAACTTCAAGCGCGATTGAAGCCGGAATAAGCCGGAATTGCCCGTGTTTGTGCGCCGCACACAACACTTTTAGGTGTCCGACCGGACGGTCGGCGATGCCGCGCACGGGCGGCCTCCGCGCCCTCCATCCAGCGCGCATGACTCGGCCGGAGCGCGCGATCCGGCCCCGGGCAGCGTTATGCGCGTGCCGGTAAAATAGCGGCCCATGAATGATGAAACCTGGGCACCCCACGTCACCGTAGCGGCAATCGTCGAGCGCGACGGGCGTTTTCTGCTCGTCGAGGAACACACGCCGGCAGGCTTGCGCCTGAACCAGCCCGCCGGGCATCTGGAAGCCGGCGAGACGCTCCATGAGGCCGTCGTGCGCGAGACGCTGGAAGAAACCGCCTATGCGTTCGCGCCCGAGGCGCTGGTCGGCATGTACATGACGCATTTCGGCAAACCCGGCGAAAGCGGCACGACGTATCTGCGTTTCACTTACTGCGGCAGCGTCGCGAGCGAGGCGGAACCGCGCGCGCTCGATCCCGACATCGTCCGCACGCTGTGGATGAGCGCGGACGAGCTGCGCGCCGCGAGCGCGCGTCACCGCACGCCGCTCGTCATGCAGTGCGTCGATGATTACCTCGCGGGCAAGCGCGTGCCGCTCGACTTCGTGCGCACGCACGCGGTTGGGCCCAAAGCGGGTCCCAAAGCGGGAACCCAAGCGGAACCGAAGGACCCAAAGCACGCTGAAAGCAGCAACAAGGCAGCAGACAAATGAGCAAACGTAAGGTCGTGGTAGGCATGTCGGGCGGCGTCGATTCGTCGGTTACCGCATGGCTGCTCAAGGAGCAGGGATTCGACGTCGTCGGTCTCTTCATGAAGAACTGGGAAGACGACGACGACGGCGAGTACTGCTCGACGCGCCAGGACTGGATCGATGTGGTGTCGGTCGCGGACCTGATCGGCATCGACGTGGAGGCGGTCAACTTCGCCGCCGAGTACAAGGACCGCGTGTTCGCGGAGTTCCTGCGCGAATACTCGGCTGGCCGCACGCCGAACCCCGACGTGCTCTGCAACGCCGAGATCAAGTTCAAGGCCTTCCTCGACCACGCGATGTCGCTGGGCGCGGAAACCATCGCCACGGGCCATTACGCGCGCGTGCGTGAGAATGACGGACGTTTCGAACTGCTGAAGGCATTCGATCACACGAAAGACCAGTCGTACTTCCTGCATCGCCTGAACCAGGCGCAGCTTTCGAAGACGATGTTCCCGCTCGGCGAAATTCCGAAAACGAAAGTGCGTGAGATCGCCGAACAGATCGGCTTGCCGAATGCGAAGAAAAAGGACTCGACCGGCATCTGCTTCATCGGCGAGCGGCCGTTCCGCGACTTCCTGAACCGCTATCTGCCGACCAAGCCCGGCCCGATGATGACGCCCGACGGCAAGGTCGTGGGCGAGCATATCGGCCTCGCGTTCTATACGTTCGGGCAGCGCAAGGGCATTGGCCTCGGCGGCAGCAAGGACGGCAGCGGCGACCCGTGGTTCGTCGCGGGCAAGGACATGGCCACGAACACGCTCTATGTCGTGCAGGGCCACGATCACCCGTGGCTGCTCGCGCACGAGCTGAGCGCGGGCAACGTGAGCTGGGTCGCGGGCGAGCCGCCCGCCGACGGCCACGCGTGCGGCGCGAAAACGCGCTACCGCCAGGCCGACGCGCCCTGCTCGTTCAAGGCCGCGCCCGCTGGCGTCGACGGCATCGGTGGTGACGCGGGCCGGTTCGCGCTGCACTTCCCCACGGCGCAATGGGCCGTAACGCCGGGCCAGTCGGCGGTGCTCTACGACGGCGACGTGTGCCTCGGCGGCGGCATCATCGAAGCCGTGACGACGCTGGAGCCGCATGTGCCCGCTGTGCCGCCTCCGGCCGCGCCGAAGAAAAAGCGCTCGCCGCGCAAGAAGTCGGCCCAGTTCGCGGCGTCGGCGGCGCAAGGCCAGGCGTAAGCGCGCACGCGCGGCGCCCCCGGCACCGCGCGTTTTCCCCTTCCCGCCTCATGCGGACAACACCGTGCGGGCGGCGTCATCCGGGTTCGGCTGGACTCCGCCTGGCCATGCCTCGCCGGTTCCCGCACCACGCTTGCGGCCTTGCTCCCTGCTTCCGCGCGACTCACCCCATTCACGCCACGCGCGCCGCCGTTGTTCCTCCCCCGGTTTGATGCCGGCTTCCCGGCCAATTTCACAAACTTGCGGCATCATGCGAGCACGCCGGCGCCTCACCCGGGCGCGGCCGGCGCGCGCGGCCCCAACCGGCCTCGTGCAGCGAATCAAAAGATCGAGGAGTTCCCCATGTTTTCCCGACGTTACCTCGCCATGTGGTGTGCGGTGCTGCTGCTGGCGGCCTGCGTGCTCGCAGCGGCGTTCCATCACCTGTCGTGGCTGTGCGCCATCGTGCCCGCGCTCATCGTCGCGCTCGGCATCTGGGACATGACCCAGCAGCGCCACGCCATCCTGCGCAACTATCCGCTCTGGGGCCACCTGCGCTTCCTGTTCGAATTCGTTCGGCCCGAGATCCGCCAGTACTTCGTGGAAGACGACACCGACGAAAAGCCCTTCTCGCTCGTGCAGCGCAGCGTGGTCTATCAGCGCTCGAAGAATGTCGTCGATAGCCGCCCGTATGGCACCGAGCTCGACGTGAAGGCGGTGGGCCATGAATGGATCAGCCACTCGCTCGCGCCGACGAAGCTCGCGGGCAGCGACTTCCGCGTGCTGGTGGGCGAGCAGCGCGAGCAACCGTACTCGATGTCGATCTTCAATATCTCGGCGATGAGCTTCGGCGCGCTGTCCGCCAATGCGATCCGCGCGCTGAACCTGGGCGCGAAAAAAGGCGGCTTCGCGCACGACACCGGCGAAGGCTCGATGTCGAAGTATCACCGCGAAAACGGCGGCGACATCATCTGGGAAATCGCCTCGGGCTACTTCGGCTGCCGCAACGACGACGGCACGTTCAGCGCGGAGAAGTTCCAGCGCCTCGCCAACGAGCCGCAGGTGAAGATGATCGAGGTGAAGCTCTCGCAAGGCGCGAAGCCGGGCCACGGCGGCATGCTGCTGGCCGCCAAGGTCACGCCCGAGATTGCCGAGACGCGTGGCATTCCGATGGGCCAGGACTGCGTCTCGCCCTCGCGCCATTCGGAGTTCTCCACGCCGCGCGGCCTGCTCGAATTCGTCGAGCGCCTGCGCAAGCTCTCGGGCGGCAAGCCCACGGGCTTCAAGCTGTGCATCGGCCACCCGTGGGAATTCTTCGGCATCGCCAAGGCCATGCTCGAGACGGGCATCCTGCCCGACTTCATCGTCGTGGACGGCGC
>JAITTX010000420.1 GCA_031286755.1 Paraburkholderia sp. | reverse complement strand
CAGACCGACGTGCCGGTGAACCCCGGCAACTCGGGCGGCCCGCTGTTTAATCTGCAGGGCGAAGTAATCGGCATCAACTCGATGATCTACTCGCAGACGGGCGGCTTCCAGGGCCTTTCGTTCGCCATCCCGATCACCGAGGCGATGAAGGTCAAGGATGACCTCGTCAAGACCGGCCACGTGAATCGCGGGCGTCTCGGCGTCGCGGTGCAGTCGATGAATCAGACGCTCGCCAACTCGTTCGGCATGGACAAGCCGCGCGGCGCGCTGGTGAGCTCGGTGGACTCGAACGGTCCCGCCTCCAAGGCGGGCCTGAAACCCGGCGACGTGATTCTTGCCGTGAACGGCCAGCCGGTGGGCGACTCGTCCGATCTGCCTTCGCTGATCGCGGGCATGAAGCCGGGCACGAAGGCCGACATTCAGGTGTGGCGCGACAAGTCGACCAAGGATCTCACGGCGACGATCGGCGCGCTCACCGACAGCAAGGTCGCCTCGAACGAGACGCCGCAGTCGCAGATGCAGGGGCGCCTCGGTGTCGCGGTGCGTCCGCTCACGCCGGACGAGAAGAGCAGCAGCTCGCTCGATCACGGCCTGCTCGTCGAGCAGGCGGCCGGTGCGGCGGAAAACGCCGGCATTCAGCCCGGCGACGTGATCCTTGCCGTGAACGGCCGTGCGGTGACGAGCGCCGATCAGCTCAAGCAGATGATCGCGCACGCGGGCAACAGCATCGCACTCCTGATTCAGCGCGACGACGCGCAGATCTTCGTGCCGGTGGATCTCGGCTGATCGACGCAACGAAATCGCTCCAGCGGCCTGGCGTATAACGCATACCGGGATTTCCGGGCCGCTTTTTCACTGCCGCCGTGGGCTTCGTGCCCCGGCGGCAGTTTTCTTTGCGGCGTCGCGCGCCGGCAAAAGCGGCGCAATGGTTTGCGTTGCGTTCATCGATCTTGTGGGTGTTCTCCATGCCTGATCCAATGGGCATGCATTTTGCGCGGGTTTAATACCGAAGCAATTTGTAAGGAGCAGTCACGATGAAGAGGTTCCATAAAACGCGTCCTGTCCTTTCGGGCGTCGCGCTCGCGGCGACCCTGACACTCGGTTTCGCAGGCGGTGCGGCAGCGCAGCAAGTACAGCAGGTGCCGGCGCAGCAAGGCGATATGCCAATGCAGCAAGCGCCGATGCCGCAGGGCGGCACGCCGGTGCAACAGATGCCGATGCCGCAAGGCGCCGCGCCGATGCAACAAGCGCCGATGCCACAAGGCGCTGCGCCAGTGCAGCAAGCCCCGATGCAGCAAGGCGGCGCCCCGATGCAGCAAATGCCGCAGCAAGGCGGCGCACACGGCGCAATGAGCGGCATGAGCCCCTCGAACGGCGCAGTGGGCGGGTCGACCACCGATATGTCGAGCGCCGGCAATACGAACGGCGGCGGCATGCCGCAAGTGCAGCGGCAAGGCGGCGTGGAGTTCGTGTCGGGCGGTGTCGGCCTCGACGAGTCGAAGGCGCTGCAAGCCGCGCGGTCGCAGTGGCCGCTTTCGCTGCGCTTCACGGGCCGCAACGCCGAATTCCTCGCCGACGTGCGCGTGCAGATCGTCGACGCCCACGGCGCGAGCGTGCTCGACGCGACTTCGCGCGGGCCGTACATGCTCGTGCGCGTGCGCCCGGGGCGCTATACCGTGCGCGTGAGCCACGACGGCATCAACAAGACCAGCGCCGTGACCGTGGGCTCGAACGGCAGCGCCCGTGCGTCCTTCGTCTGGTGAGCCCGGGCGGCGCGAGGCCTCGCGAATTCGCGCAAGCCGGCGAAGTTTCGCCGATAATGAAGCCACGGGCCCGCCGCGGTTTTGCCGGCGAGGCGCCCTGACCCGCACACGTCGCCTGGCGCCGCGCGCGGCACGTCATAAAGAGAACCGGCACGCCGTGCCGGGCGAGGCGCTGCGCGAGAGCGCGCTGGCGTCCATCGATCAGGGAGCAGACCATGGCGGTCGAACCGGATGCCGGCCATCGCATCGACATCGTCGTGAACCGCCACCGCGTGCGCGTGATCCACGGCGGCATCACGATTGCCGACACGCTCGCGGCGCTCACGCTCGTCGAAACCGGCAACCCCGACGTCTTCTACTTCCCGCGCGCCGACGTGAACATGGCGCGGCTCGAACGCTCCACGCGCACCACGCCGTGTCCGTACAAGGGCGAGGCGTCGTATTACCACTTGCGCACCGAGGATGGCCGCATCGAGGACGCCGCCTGGAGCTACGAGGCGCCGCTCGAAGCCGTGCGCGGCATCAAGGCCTATCTGGCGTTTCACACCGGGCGCGTGGACCGCATCGATCAGACCTCCTGAGCGCCCCAGCGCGCGAGAGCGCCCGGCCGGGCGCTGCGGCAAACGACCGACAATCGACACACCAACTGCCGCAACAGCCGAAATTGATAGCCGATTGATGCTCTGACGAACTGAACGACCCGCATGATCTGAAGGAACTTCTCGAACTGCCACCGGGGAGCTGCCATGGAACTGAACGACGCGTTGAGGATTCCGCTTGAGCCGTCTGCCGTCTGGCAAGCGCTGCAGGACGCCGCGCTCGTGCGGGCGAGTCTGGAGCATTGCGAGTCGTTCCGGCGGCTCGGCACCGGCGAATACGCGCTCACGCTCACGGTGCCGCTCGGCCCGCTGCGCGCGCGCTACGAAGTGCGTGCTCACATTGCCAGCGACGTGGCCACGGTGCCGCTCACGCCGCGCCGTGTGCTGAGCTTTCGCGCGCGCGCCGATGGCATCGGTTCGCTGCGCGGCCAGATCGACGTGGCGCTGCGCGAGGAGGAGCCCGCCGCGACGGGCGAGGGCGCGAGGACGCGCATCGACTATTCGGTGTGGGCCACGCTGACCGGACCGCTGGGCGAGTTGCCGCCGCGCCAGATCGAAAATGCGCTGCACGAGCTCGCCGACGAGTTTTTCACCGAGTTCTGCGCGGTGGTGGCGGCCAAGCACGGGCAGGCGCCCAACCGCGTGCGCGGCGCGGTGCCCCAGCGGCAGCACGTGTTTTTGCGGCCAATCAATCTCGCGGCGGTCGCGCGGCGCGCGCATCTGCTCCCGCAAGCGGGCGGGACGCTCTCGGGCCGCGCCGCGGGCACGCTGCATCACGAGCCCACGCCGCATGCGATGCCGAGCTGGGTCTGGGCTGCGATGATCTTCTTCGTCGCCTTGCTGCTCTACGTGGCGCGGCGCTTCGCGGACGGGTGAGCCCGCGCGTTCACGTTCCGCGAAACTCTCGCCGCCACGCCGACGGCGAAGTCCTGAACGCTTCGACGAAATGCTGGCGCAACGACGCGGCCGAGCCGAACCCCGCGCATTGCGCGATGGCGTCGATCGGCTGGTCGGTGCTTTCGAGCAGTTGTTGCGCGCGTGCGAGCCGCTCGCCGAGCAGCCACGCGCTCACGGTGGCGCCCGTCGTCAAACGGAACTGGCGCGTGAAGGTGCGCCGGCTCATGAGCGCGCGCTGCGCAAGCGAGTCGAGCGTGTGCGGCGCGTCGAGATGGGCGCGGATCCAGTCGAGCAGGCTCGAGAGCCGGTCGCCGCGCCCGCGCGACGCCACGGGCTGCTGCACGACTGCGCCTGGCTGCCTTGCCGGTGCGGCGGCACCACCAGCCGTCGCGCCACGTAGTTCGCCGCCTGCGTGCCGGCGAGGCGCCGCAGCAGATGCAGGCAGCAGTCGAGTCCCGCCGCCGTGCCCGCCGAGGTGAGGATGTCACCGTCGTCGACATAGAGGACGTCCGGATCGAAGCGCACTCGCGGGAACTGGCGCGCGAAGGCGTCGGCGGCGGCCCAGTGCGTGGTGGCCGGGCGGCCGTCGAGCAGGCCCGCGTGCGCGAGCACGAACGCGCCGAAACACAGACCCACGAGTATCGCGCCGCGCGCGTGCGCCGCCCGCAGCGCATCGCACATTGCGGCGGGCGGCGCTTCTTCGGCGTCGCGCCAGCTTGGCACGACGACCACGTCGGCAGTTTCGAGCGCGTCGAAGCCGCAGGGCGCGTTGAGCGTGAAGCCCGCGGTGGTGGCGAGCGGCCCCGGCCCGGCCGCGCACACGACGACCTCGAACGGCGGCACGCCGCCCTCCGGGCGCGGCTCGCCGAACACGATGCAGGGCACCGAGAGATGGAATGGGATGATGCCGTCGAACGCAACCACGGCAATGCGGCGCGCGGCCGGTTCAGCCGGCACGCCAGAGGCGGGTTCGGTGGTAGCAGGGAGCGCGCTAACCGGCGCCAGGGTACGGGGAGCGGTGGGCATCGATCGCCTCGCGAGTCGCAAGAGAGCATGGGCGCACAGGGTTTGCCCACAATTGGCCCAATTTTATCGAAAGTTGTCATTCGGGCCACTGTGCGTGTCCGGGACGTGAGCCGACAATGCCTCCATCGCAGCCGAGCCGCCTGGTCGGCGCGGATTCCACCCGGGTTTCCCTTCCGGATTCCCGCCAGGCTCACATCGAAGAAGGAGATATCGCCATGTCCGCAACCCCCCGCCGCGCGCTGGTCGTCATCGACGTGCAGAACGAATACGTCACCGGCGACCTGCCGATCGAATATCCGGACGTTCAGACGTCGCTCTCCAATATCGGCCGCGCGATGGACGCCGCGCGAGCTGCCGGCGTGCCGGTCGTGGTGGTGCAGAACTTCGCGCCAGCCGGAGCGCCGATATTCGCGCGCGGCAGCGTCGGTGCCGAGCTGCATTCCGTGGTGGCTTCGCGCGAGCGCGATCATTACGTGGAAAAGGCGCTGCCGAGCGCCTTCGCGGGCACCGATCTCGCCGCGTGGCTCAGCGCGCACGGCATCGACACGCTGAGCGTTGCCGGTTACATGACGCACAACTGCGACGCGTCGACGGTGTTCGATGCGACTCATGCGGGCCTCGCCGTCGAGTTTCTCGAGGACGCGTCCGGCGCGGTGCCGTACGAGAACGCGGCGGGCGCGGCGAGCGCTGCGGAGATTCATCGCGTGTTCAAGGTGGTGATGCATTCGCGCTTCGCTGCGGTGGCGAGCACCGATGCATGGATTGCCGCGCTCGCGGCGGGCGCGCCGTTGCAGCACGACAACATCTACGCTTCGAACCAGCGTGCGCGGGCCAGTCAGGTGACGGCTTGATGCCGATTCGACGCTGATTCGATGCCGGCAGGGCGGGCGGCCCGCCCTGGCGGGCCGCAAGCGCCCGCCCGCTTATCCCTTCACGGCCGGGGCGACGCGCAGCGCCGGGCTGTGGCGCAGCGCGTCGATCATGGCCTCGACATGCTGCTCCGCGTTGTGCGCCACGTCGAACATGTCGGGCAGGATGGCCATGTCGCGCAACGCGCCGGTGATGAACGAGTGCAGCACGCGCGCCGCGCGCGGGGCGTCGAGGTCGGCCGGCAACTGCCCCTTGGACATCGCGTTGTGCAAGCCTTCCTCGATGCGCATGAGGCCCTCGCGCATGTTGCCCTGATGGCGCGCCATCACGGGGCCCATTTCCTCCACGAACTCGCACTTCAGGAACAGGATCTCGAACACGCGCCGGCGCCGCGCGTCGGTGGCGGTGTCGCGCAGGCACAGCACGCACAGGTCCTTGATGCGCCCGAGCGGGTCGCGCTCGTCCGGGTCGACCGTGGCCGCCTTCATCTCGTCGAGCGGCAGGATCACGCGGTCGAACATGGCCGTGAAGAGATCGCCTTTGTTCTCGAAATGCCAGTAGATCGCCCCGCGCGTGACGCCGGCCGCCTGGGCGATGTCGGCGAGCGAACTGCGCGATACGCCTTTTTCGAAAAAGACGTGCTCGGCGGCATCGAGAATGCGGTTGCGCGTCTCCAGCGCTTCCTCTTTGGTGCGTCGGGCCATGGACGGGTTACGGCTCAATATGTGGGTTGGCGGGGAGGAAAAGCATATAAGAGTCAGATCAGCAATGTATTGATTTGTAATATGGACGTCACGCGCCGAAAGCTCTTGAGTAATCCTTCAATCGGAATGATTCGTTCCTAAACATTCATTCGCGAATGTATCTATAATACCACCCCACCACCTGGGTACCCCAAGCGTTGATGTCCGGTTAATATCCGTCACTGGTCACGTGGTCGTAGAAACCCCAATGCGCGCCGTTTGTGAACGTTGCGCGCCGAGAAGCCGCCCGGACGGATGTTGCTGACCGGTATCACGCCATTCCTGAAGTACCGGGTTATCCGTCAGGTATCGCCAGATGCTGGCGTGCGTCGTCGTCTTTCTATCGTGAAGGACGCCGCACGCTTTTATTGTCAGTTATAGACAGAGGTCGCTCCATGCGCGTCGAACGGGTTCCATTCCGCCTAATCACCTTCGCGACGGCTGCCGTAGTGCTCGCAGCGTGCGGGCAAAAGCAGTCCGCGCCGCCGCCGCAAACTCCCGAAGTCGGCGTTGTCGCCGTCCAGCCCACGTCCGTGCCGGTCACGACCGAGTTGCCGGGCCGCACCAACGCCTTCCTCGTCGCGCAGGTGCGCGCGCGGGTCGACGGCATCGTGCTGCGCCGCGAATTCACCGAGGGCTCGGTCGTGAAGGCGGGTCAACGCCTGTACAAGATCGACCCGGCGCCGTACATCGCCGCGCTCAATAACGCCAAGGCGGCGCTTGCGAAGGCGAAGGCGAATCTCGTCACGCAGAACGCGCTCGTCGCGCGCTACAAGGTGCTCGTGACGGCCAACGCGGTCAGCAAGCAGGACTACGACAACGCCGTGGCCGCGCAAGGCCAGGCGCAAGCCGACGTCGATGCGGGCAAGGCCGCGGTCGACACCGCGCAGATCAACCTGGGCTATACCGACGTGGTCTCGCCCATCAGCGGCAAGGTCGGCATCTCGCAGGTCACGCCGGGCGCCTACGTGCAGGCTAGCCAGGCCACGCTGATGTCCACCGTGCAGCAAATGGACCCGATGTATGTGGACCTCACGCAGTCGAGCCTCGACGGCCTGAAGCTGCGCCGCGACGTCGAGTCGGGGCGCCTGAAGACCAACGGCCCGGACGCGGCGAAGGTCACGCTCGTGCTCGAGGACGGCCGCACCTACGCGCAGCAGGGCAAGCTCCAGTTCACCGACGTCACGGTCGACCAGACCACCGGCTCGGTGACGATCCGCGCGCTGTTCCCGAACCCCGACCGCGTGCTGCTGCCGGGCATGTTCGTGCGCGCGCGCATCGACGAAGGCACCAACGAGAACGCGTTCCTCGTGCCGCAGGTGGGCGTGCAGCACGACCAGAAGGGCCAGGCCACGGTGCTCGTGGTCAGCAAGGACAACAAGGTCGTGCCGCATCCGGTCGTCACGTCGGGCACGCAGGGCCAGGACTGGGTCGTCGAAAGCGGCCTGCAGGCGGGCGACCGCGTGATCGTGCAGGGCACCGAGAAGGTGCGCCCGGGCGCGACCGTGAAGGCGGTGGCCGCGCATCTGCCGCCGCCGCCGCCGCCAGGCGCGCCTTCGGCTGACGAGGCGACGCCTGCGGATCTCGGGGGTGCGAGCGGTGCGTCGGGTGCTTCCGGCGCATCGGCAGCCCACGCTGCATCCGCACCCGCTGCCTCCGCTGCGCAATAACAGGGAGCCTGCTTCATGGCAAAGTTCTTTATCGATCGCCCGATTTTTGCATGGGTGATCGCCATCATCCTGATGCTGGCGGGCGTGGCTTCGGTGTTCACGCTGCCGGTCGCGCAGTATCCGACCATCGCGCCGCCATCCATTCAGATCAGCGCGAACTATCCGGGCGCATCGGCGAAGACGGTGGAAGACACGGTCACCCAGGTGATCGAGCAGCAGATGAGCGGTCTCGACCACCTGCTGTATCTTTCGTCGACTTCCGATGACTCGGGCACGGCCACCATCACGCTGACCTTCGCCGCGGGCACCGACCCGGACATCGCGCAGGTGCAGGTGCAGAACAAGCTGCAGCTCGCCACGCCGGTTCTGCCGCAGGTGGTGCAGCAGCTCGGCATCAAGGTCACGAAGTCGAGCAGCAGCTTCCTGCTCGTGCTCGCGTTCGTGTCCGAAAACGGCAGCATGACCAAGTACGACCTCGCGAACTACGTGGCGTCGAACGTGGAAGACCCGGTCAGCCGTATCAACGGCGTGGGTACGGTCACGCTGTTCGGCTCGCAGTACGCGATGCGCGTCTGGCTCGATCCGAACCGGCTCACGAACTACAGTCTCACGCCATCGGACGTCTCGGCCGCAATCTCGGCGCAGAACGTGCAGATCGCGGGCGGTCAGCTAGGCGGCACGCCGGCCGTGGCGGGGCAGTCGTTCCAGGCCACCATCACCGAATCGACGCTGCTGCATACGCCTGAAGAGTTCGGCAACATCCTGCTGAAGGTGAACCAGGACGGCTCGCAGGTGCGCCTGAAGGACGTGGCGCGCATCAGCCTCGGCGGCGAGAACTACAACTTCGACACGAAGTACAACGGCGCGCCGACGGCCGGCCTCGGCATTCAGCTCGCGACGGGCGCCAACGCGCTGCAGACCGCGAAGCTCGTGCGCGAGAAGATCGACGACCTCTCGAAGTACTTCCCGCACGGTCTCGTCGTGAAGTACCCGTACGACACCACGCCGTTCGTGCGCCTGTCGATCGAGGAAGTGATCAAGACGCTGCTCGAAGGCATCGTGCTGGTGTTCCTCGTGATGTACCTGTTCCTGCAGAA
>JAITTX010000413.1 GCA_031286755.1 Paraburkholderia sp. | reverse complement strand
TACGGCGTTGCCTACAACGTGGGCCGCGTGATCGGCTCGGTGTTTCCGTTCGCCGCGGGCTGGCTCGCGAGCGGGCATCTCTCGCTCACGTTCGCCATTCCGCTCGTGGCCGGCATCGGCTATTGCTTCGTGGTGGTCGCCGCCTGGATGCTGCCGGAGACGAACGGCATCGCGCTCGACGAGGTGGAGGCGGTCGATGTCGAGGCTTCGCAGGCCCAGCCCGGAGCCGGCCAGCCCATCGCTCGCGCGGCGTCCGCCGTGCAAAACGCATCACGCTGAACATTCGCGCCAACTCTTTGCGCCGCGCGCACGGGTGGTGATCGCGCGCGGGCGGCGCTTTTCTCCTGTTCCCCCAGTCGCATCTCGACGATTTTTATTCTGGCATTACGCGCATCTTTTTTGTATACAGAATACTTTTGTAAAGGCAGGACACGAAGCAGCAGATCTTTCAACGACAACAAGGAAATCCCGGATGAAAAAGACTTTCTGGAGCGCGGCAGGGCTCGCATGCCTTTCGATGACGGCGCACGCGCAGGGCAGTGTCACGCTGTACGGCCTGATCGACGTCTCGGCGATCTACACGAGCAACCAGGGCGGCGGGCGCTCGTTCGCGATGGCGAGCGGCACCACGCGCGGCAGCCGCGTCGGCCTGATCGGATCGGAGGATCTCGGCGGCGGCACGCGCGCGATCTTCCGCCTCGAAAACGGCTTCGACGTGACCGACGGCTCGCTCGGCCAGGGCGGCTTGATGTTCGGCCGGCAAGCCTACGTGGGTCTCGAGAACGACCGGTACGGGCGCCTCACGTTCGGCCGCCAGTACGAGTCGATGGTCGATTACGTGGCGCAGCTCACCGCCGCGGACTGGGCCGTCTACATGGAGCACCCGGGCGACATGGACCTCACGAACCGCAGCGTGCGCGTCAACAACTCGGTGCGTTACGCCAACAGCTATGGCGGCTTCACGGGCAGCGCGATGTACAGCTTCGGCGGGCAGCCGGGCAGCTTCGGGCGCGACAGCATGTGGAGCCTCGGCGGCAGCTACGCGGACGGCCCGCTCTACGTGGGCTTTGGCATGACCTACGCGCGCCAGCCGGGCGAGCTTTCGCCGGGCACGTTCTGGAAGGCCACGAACTCCGCGGTGGGCGAGTACGCGCTCGCGGCGCATTCGTTCTTCACGGTGGGCGGCGGCGCCTCGTACCAGTTCGGCAAGACGAAGCTCAGCGCCGACATCACGAGCGTCAAGTACACCCAGGCCTTCGAAGGGCAGGACGTCAGCTTCATGAACTACGAAGTCAACGGCATGTACTTTTTCACGCCGGCGCTCTCGGCGGGTGTGGGCGTGACGTATACCGACGGCTCCGTGGACGCCAGCGACGCCGACCCGCGCTACATCCAGTACAACGCGGTGCTCAACTACTCGCTCTCCAAGCGCACGCAGCTCTACGCCTTCGCCACCCTGCAGCGGGCTTTCGGCGACGCCCAGGTCGCGCAGGTCACCCAGTTCATCGCGGCGTCGAGCAGCAACCAGCAGGCCGCGGCCGGCATCGGCCTGCGCCACGCGTTCTAGGCGCTCGACCAGGGATTTCTACCGGGTTGGCGTCTTCAGGATTAATGTATACAGTGTACTGAAATGATTCAGCCGCCGCGACGAAGCCATTCGAAGCGGCGGACCACCACCAGCAACGAAGGAGTCTGAAATGGCAGAGTTGATGGACCGCGAGACCTTTCGCGCGGCACTCGAAGAGGCAATCAAGGGCAAGAGCGCCAACAAGGCGCCGTTCAGCATTGCCTGGGCGAGCGGCAAGCTCACGCGCGCGCATCTCGCGCGCTGGGCCGAGAACCACTACCACTATGTCGGCCCGTTCGCCGATTACCTCGGCTATCTGTATGCGCGCACGCCCGATCACATGACCGAGGCGAAGGACTTCCTGCTCGCGAACATGTACGAAGAGGAGATTGGCGGCGACCGTCACACGGATCTGCTGATTCGCTTTGCCGAGGCGTGCGGCACCACGCGCGAGCGCGTGGTCGATCCCGACAACATGTCGCCCACCACGCGCGGCCTGCAGGGCTGGTGCTACGCGGTGGCGATGCGCGAGGATCCGGTGGTGGCGGTGGCGGCGCTGGTGGTGGGGCTCGAATCGCAGGTGCCGTCCATTTACCGCAAGCAAACGCCCACGCTGCGAGAACGCTACAAGTTCACCGACGAAGAGGTCGAATTCTTCGATCTCCATATCGTTTCCGACGAGATCCACGGCGAGCGCGGCTATCAAATCGTGCTCGAGCACGCGAACACCCCGGAGTTGCAGCAACGCTGCCTGAAGATCTGCGAGGTCGGCGCGCAGATGCGCCTGCTCTACACCACGGCGCTCTATTACGACTACGTCGAAAAAGAAATTCCGCTGCCCGAGCTGGGCCTCGCGGCCTGAGCGCCGCGCGCGCCGATGCGTTGACAGGCCGATATGCGGCCGCGCCAAAGCGTGGCCGCATCGGCGCGGCGCGTGCCGTCAAGATCACCCTTTGCAGGACCGTTGCACTCATGACAACTGTTCCAACGTTTCAGAACTATATCGACGGAGAATGGAGCGCCAGCCTCACGGGCGCCACATTCGACAACGTCAATCCGGCGGATACGCGCGACGTGGTCGGGCGCTTCCAGGCCTCGGGCGAAGCCGATGCGCTGGCCGCCGTGCGCGCGGCGGCGGCGGCGTTCGGCGCCTGGAAGCGCCTTGCGCCCGGTGCGCGCGCCAAAATTCTGCTCGACGCGGCCGCGTATCTCGAACGCCATGCCGCGCGCTTTGGCGAAGAACTCACGCGGGAAGAGGGCAAGCAGAAGGCGCTCGCCAAAGACGAATTCATGCGCGCGGCGCAAACGCTGCGCTTTTACGCCGTCGAGGCGCAGTCGTTCGGCGGCGAGACGTTTCCCGGCGACGATGCGGGCATGGACGTCTACACGCTGCGCGAGCCGCTTGGCGTTGTCACGGTCATTTCGCCGTGGAATTTTCCGGTGTCGATTCCCGCGCGCAAGATCGCGCCCGCGCTCGTGTGCGGCAACACGGTGGTGTTCAAGCCGGCGTCCGACGCGCCGTTGAGCGGGCTGCGCCTGACCGAGGCATTCGTGGAGGCGGGCATCCCGAAGGGCGTGCTCAATTTCGTCACCGGCAGCGCGAGCGCGGTGGGGCCGGTGCTGGTGGGCGCGCGCGAGGTGCGGGCGATCTCGTTTACGGGGTCGACGGCGGCGGGCGAGCAGATTCATCGCGCGGCCTCGCTTTCCACGCGCACGCAGATGGAGCTGGGCGGCAAGAACCCGCTCATCGTGCTCGATGCGAGCGATATCGAGCGCGCCGTCGACCTCACGATCAAGGGCGGTTTTTCGCTCGCGGGGCAGGCCTGCACGGGCACGAGCCGAGTGCTCGTGACGCGCGGGATTCGCGCGGCGTTCGTCGAGCGGCTTGCCGCGAAGACGGCCGCGCTCGTGGTGGGCAGCGGCATGCAGGCGGGCGTCGATGTCGGCCCGCTCGCCACGGCGGGCCAGTTGCGCACCGTGCTCGACTACATCGAAACCGGCAAGCGCGAGGCAACGCTGGTCTGCGGCGGCGAGCGGATTATGCAAGGCGATTGTGCGCACGGATATTTCGTCATGCCGACGATATTCGCCGGCGTGCCGCGCGATGCGCGCATTGCGCGCGAGGAGATTTTCGGCCCGGTGATCGCCGTGATCGACGTGGACGGCTATGACGACGCCATCGCCGTCGCCAACGACAGCGAATATGGGCTTGCCGCCGCGCTCGTCACGCAGGATGCGCGGCTCATGCACCGCTTCGCGAGCGATATCGAGGCGGGCACCGTGAAGATCAACCGCACCACCACGGGCAATCTCGTCAACGCGCCGTTCGGCGGCCTCAAGCGTTCGAGCACCGCCACCTTCCGCGAATCGGGGCGTGACGGCCTCGACTTCTATTTGCAGACCAAGACCGTCTATCGCGGCGTGTGACGGCCTTTCTATCGTTTTTCTCATTCAGCCATGAAAGCATTCTTCAAACTCGAACTGGCCGAAGCACGGCATATGATTGCGGCGGCCATCGCGCGCTCGCACGAGATCGGCGTGCTCGAATCGATTTGCGTGGTCGACGAGGGCGGCTTCCCGCTCGCGCTCGAACGCATGGACGGCGGCCGCATCACCGGGCCGCAGATCGCCTGGAACAAGGCGTTCACGGCGGCGGGCCACAAGCGCTCGACGCATCTGTTCACGACGCCGCCCAACGGGCCCGCACTGCCGGGCAACGAGGCGTTCGGCATTCAGTGGAGCTTCGAGGGGCGCTTCGCGGCGTTCGTCGGCGGCTTCCCGATCGTGGTGGACCAGCAGGTGGTGGGCGGCATCGGGCTTTCGGGCGGCAACGGCGAGCAGGATACACAGGCCGGCCTCGCAGGGCTCGCGGCCTTGCAGGACCTGTTGCGCGCGAGCGGCCGCGAAGTGCTCGTGCAAGCCGACATCAAGCTCTGAGCGCGAGGCCCATCGTGAGCTTTCGGATCACCTGGATCGAAGCGCAGCGCAGCTTCGAAGCGGCGGCCACCGAGACGGTGCTGGAAGCCGCGCGGCGCGCGGGTGTCGCGCTGCCTTCCGAATGCGAGTTCGGCGGCTGCGGAACCTGCCGCGTGAAACTGGTGCAAGGGCGCGTGCAATACGACGAGCCGCCGCTCGCGCTGTCGCCCGAGGAAGCCGGGGCGGGCTACGCGTTGATGTGTCAGGCGCGCGCGCTCGCCGATCTCGCGATCAGCACCGAGCGCCTGCTCGACGCTCCCGCGCCGGCACGGCGGTGCAACGCAACGGTGCTGGGCACGCAAGCGTTGAGCCGCGATGTCACGCGGCTCATGCTCGCTTGCGAGGACGGCGCGCCTTTCGTGTTCCGTCCGGGCCAGTACCTGAACGTGCTGCTGGGCGAGGCGGGCGCACGCAGCTTCTCGATGGCCTCGCAGCCGGGCAGTGGAGAGATCGAGCTGCATATCCGACGCATCGACGGCGGGTACTTCACCGAGACGCTGCTCGGCTCGCTGCACCCCGGCGACACGCTCGAGGTGGAGGCGCCGCTGGGCGGCTTCGGCTATCACGAGGAGGACTACCGGCCGATCGTGATGGCCGCCACCGGCACGGGCATCGCACCGTTGCGCAGCATGCTCGCGGCGATGATGGCGGCCGGCGACGCGCCGCCCATCGAACTCTACTGGGGGGCGCGCACCGAGCAGGATCTGTATCTGCATGACGAATTCACGCAGCTTGCCGGGCGCACCGAAGACTTTCGCTACGTGCCCGTGCTCTCGCGCGCGGGCGCAACGTGGGCGGGCGCGCGCGGCCATGTGCAGGACGCCGTGCTCGCGGCGCACGATGATCTGGCCGGGCACGCGCTCTATCTATGCGGCTCGCCGGCCATGATCGACGATGCGCGGCGCGCATTCATGGCGCGCGGCGCGAGCGTGCGCTACCTCTACGCGGACAGCTTCACGTTCCAGCATCCGCAACCCGCGGGCGAGGCGGTCTGAAAACGGACGGCGCGGCGCTTCGCGTGACACCGTCCGGCAACTGGCATTCGCGCGGATTTTTGCGCCGCGCAGCAACGCACTTCGTATTCGAACAAGACTCCATCGTCCCCGACTTCATACCGAGCTGAGGCTGCCCATGCACTCTATCGCTGTTCTGACGCCCGCCCATTATTGCTATCTGGCGGGCGTAATCGCGATCATCGCGACGATGATTTTTCGCGCCAACGTGGTCGTGCCCGCGATTCTCGCGACTTTCGCGGTGGGGCTTGCCTGGTCCGGCAAGCTGCTCACCGGCTTTCAGGCGATCTTCATGGGCAGCCTGACCGCCGCGCACGAGCTCTTCAATATTTTTCTCGTGATCGCGCTGATGACGGCGCTGCTCAACGGCTTGCGCGAACTGGGCGCGGACGTGCGCATGGTGCGCCCGTTCAAGCGCATCATGTTCAACGGCCACGTGGCGTTTTTCATTCTCGCGCTCATCACCTACCTGATCTCGCTGTTCTTCTGGCCGACACCGGCCGTGCCGCTGGTGGGCGCGATTCTGATTCCCGCGGCCGTCTATGCGGGACTGCCGCCGCTCGGCGCCGCCGCCGCGATCGCCATCGCGGGGCAGGGCATGGCGCTGTCGTCCGATTACGTCATCAAGGTCGCGCCTGGCATCAGCGCGAAGGCGGCGGGCGCGGACATGCTCGCGGTCGCGAACACGGCGTTCGGACTCTCGCTGACCGTGGGCGCCGTTGCGCTCTCGCTCACATGGTTCTTCGTGGTGCGCGGCCACGTGAAGGCGCCCTCGGCCGCGAATCTCGCCGCATGGGACACGCAGGGCATGCTGGGCGGCGAAGCGCAGGCGGAGCATCAGGGCAGCTTCGCGAAGGCCGAGCTCGCGCGCGGCACCAGCGGCACGGGTGGCACGCTTGCGGCGGAGGACGACGACGGCGCGCCTGGCGCGGCCGAGCCCGTGCTCGCGTCCGTTTCGATCGGGCCGCTTGGGCAGGGCGGCGCCGCGTTGCAAATGGCGCCGCTCACGGCGAGCGTGGCGATCGACCGGCGCGAGCTGTGGTCGAAGGTGTTCGCGCTCGCCACGCCGCTCGCGTTCCTCGCGGTGGTGGTGGTCATGATGCGCCCGGAGATGATCGGCTCGGGCGCGATCCGCGGCGGCGACGCCGCGGCGCTCATCGGCGGCATGGCGGCGGTGCTGATGATGCTCGCGACGCTCTCGCACGGACGCAAGGGCTTTCTCGACCGCACGGCCGAGCACATCATCGACGGTTTCGTGTTTGCCTTCAAGGCGATGGGCGCGGTGCTGCCGATCGCGGGCTTCTTCTTCGTCGGCGACGCGAGCACGGCGGGCCCGATCCTTGGTGTGGCGGCCGGCGCGCACGTGCCGTCGTTCCTGTTCGAGCTGGTGCAGGCATGCAGCCAGGCGATCCCGCAAAACCCGCTGTTCGTTTCCTTCGGTGTCCTGCTGATGGGCATGATCACGGGCATCGACGGCTCCGGCTTCGCGGGCCTGCCGTTGACGGGTTCGCTCTCGGGCGCGCTCGCGCCGATGGTGCATCTGCCCGCCGCCACGCTCGCCGCCATCGGCCAGATGGGCGCCGTGTGGACGGGCGGCGGCACACTGGTCGCCTGGTCGTCGCTGATCGCGGTCACCGGCTTTGCGCGCGTGCCCGTGCTGGACGCGGTGCGGGCGCTGTTCCTGCCCGTCGTGTGCGGACTCGTGATTGCGACTCTCGCAGCCGTCGCATTCGCATGAGAAGGGTGATCAATGGCATTCGTAGCGCTTTCGCAGGTGTTTTCAACGGACTTTTCGCCGGATTTTTCACGTCACACGCTGGCGATTCTGCAGATCATCTTCATCAATCTGCTGCTCGGCGGCGACAACGCCATCGCCATCGCGATGACGTGCCGTTCGTTGCCGCCGCGGCAGCGCCGGGTGGGCGTGTGGCTCGGCACGAGTCTTGGCATCGGGCTGCGCTTCGCGATGGTGTATGCGATCGGCTTTTTGCTGGCGATTCCGTACATGCATATCGTCGCGGGCCTGCTGCTCGCGTGGATCGGCATGCAGTTGCTGCGCAACGATAGCGCGGAACACACCGCGCCCGATGCCGAGCCCAGTGCGAAGGCACTCTGGCGCGCCGTCGCGCTGATTCTGTTCGCCGACTTTGCCATGAGCCTCGACAACGGCCTCGCGACGGCGGCCATCGCCGAGACACTGCCAGCCGGTTCGCGGATGGTGGTCGTGCTCGTGGGGCTCGCGGTGGGCGCGCCGGTGATCGCGCTCGGCAGCGCGGTCATGCTGCGCGTGATCGAGCGCTTTCCGTTCGCGATCTGGCTGGGCGCGGCGCTGCTCGGCTGGATTGCCGCCGAGATGCTGCTTGCCGATCCGCATGTGGCTCACGGGGTCGAGATGATGCGCGCGTCGTTCGGCGATGGGCTGGGTCATGACGCAGGCGTCGCGAGCGCCGAAAGTGGCGAACGCATCGTGCACCTGCTTTTGTGCGCCATGATGACCGCGCTCGTGTTGCTCGTGCCGTTCGCCCAGCGTCTCGGGATGCGGCGCCCGCGGGCAGGCTGAGAGAGGGCGCGCGCACGTCGCTGGAAGCGCGTGCCGCGATGGCATCGATGGCATGGTCCGCACGGGCCGGCCCAACGCCGGCCCGTCAAACCGCACCGGCTATCGCGTGCGCGCGACGTGCGTCCGATACGCCAGCGCCGCCAGCGCGATGTCCTGAAGCCCGAAGCCCACGGCCTTGTAGACGATGATCTCGTCGTCGCGCTGCCGGCCCGGCACGAGGCCCTCCAGCACGTCGCCAAGCTCCGCGACGCTCGCCCAGTCCACTACGCCCGGCGCTGCCAGCACGAGATCGCCGGCTTCCTCGCGCGCCTGGTCGCGCAATTCCACGACGATCCGGCCGGCGCGTGCGAGCGTTGCGTCGTCGATCTCGCGCGCGTGCGGCAGGCTCGAGCCGATCGCGGCGACCAGCGCGCCCGGCATCACGTCGCGGCCCTCGAACAGCGGCGTTGCGGCGCGTGTGGCGGTGACGATCACGTCGGCGCCGTCGAGCGCTTGCGCCGCACTGGCCGCGCTTGCCGAGACGCCGCGCGCGCCGTAGGCCTCGTTGAGCGAGCGGGCGAGTTCGGCGTCGCCTTCGAGGCCGACGATGCGCAGCGTCTCGATGCCGGCAAATTGCGCCAGCGCGTGCGCATGGGCACGGCCCTGCACGCCAGTGCCGAAGATCGCCGCCGTCCTCGCGCCGGCCCGCGCGAGGCGCCGCACCGCGAGCATGGTGGTGGCGGCGGTACGCAGGCGCGTGATGGCGTTGGCGTCCAGCGTGGCGAGGCACTGCCCGTCGGAAGCGCGAAACAGCACGATCACGAAATTGAACTGGCCGCCGATCGTCGTGTAGACCTTCGCGCCTGCCACATCGGCTTCGGGCAGCACGGCGCCAAGCGTGGAGAGCTTGGTCGCTCCCGCTGTGGTGCGTACGCGGCGCTGCACGGCGGCCGCGCCACGCGCCAGTTCGCGAAAGGCGCTCTCGAGCGCGGGTATGGCTTGTTCGAAGCCGATGAGTTCGTCGATCTGCCGGTCGGTCAGGTGGATCATCTGGCGGTTTCCTGTTGGGGTGGATGGGATAAGCGTCTAAAAGTATACGGTATACTTAAACGATAAATCTCGCTAGCCGTGGCCGTGGCGAGAGGCGTGAAAGGGCGAATTTCCCGGCAGGGTGAATGCATTGAATAATTTACTCGGATGAACGGTATACAATGTTCAAAAATGCGATACACTGCACCCATGCCGTCACGCTCGAGAGAACGACGCGCCCGCTTTGGTCACAGGAGGATGCATGCCAGTCGTCGTGTTCCGCAGGAACGGGGAGGTGTACCGGGATGAGGTCAAAGAAAACACCAACCTG
>JAITTX010000241.1 GCA_031286755.1 Paraburkholderia sp. | reverse complement strand
CACCGACTCGCAGGAAGCGGGCTGGATCGTCGAGGAGATTCGCGCGCTCATCAATCAGGGGCTCGCGCGCAACGAGATCGCCATTCTCTACCGCAGCAACGCGCAGTCGCGCGCGATCGAGCACACGCTGATGACGTCGGGCATTCCGTACCGCGTGTACGGCGGCCTGCGCTTCTTCGAGCGTCAGGAAGTGAAGCACGCGCTCGCGTATCTGCGGCTCATCGACAATCCGAACGACGACACCGCGTTTGCACGCGTCGTGAACTTCCCCACGCGCGGCATTGGCGCGCGCTCGATCGAGCAACTCGCCGACGCGGCGCGCCTCTACAACTGCTCGATGGCGGCGGCCATTCCCTATGTCACGGGCAAGGCCGGCACGAGCCTCGGCGCCTTCGCGAATCTGATCGCGAAGATGCGCGCCGAAACCGCGCAGATGAGCCTGCCCGAAACCGTCGAGTACACGGTGCGCATGAGCGGTCTCGCCGAGTTCTACCAGAACGAGCGCGAAGGCCAGGACCGGCTGGAGAACTTGCAGGAACTCGTGACCGCGGCCACGGCGTTCGTGAGCGAGGAAGGCTACGGCATGGACACGCCCGCGCGCTCGATTCCGCTGCGTCCGGGCGCGAGCAAGGCGCCGGAAATCGTCTCGCAGGACGGCGAGATCGAGGTGCTCGACGCGCCCACGATCACCGATCCGGCGCAGAACCCCGACCTCATGACGCCGCTCGCGGGCTTCCTCTCGCACGCGTCGCTCGAAGCCGGCGACAACCAGGCGCAGGCCGGCCAGGATGCCGTGCAGTTGATGACCGTGCATGCCGCGAAGGGGCTCGAATTCACGGCGGTGTTCATCACCGGTCTCGAAGAGGGCTTGTTCCCGCACGAGAACAGCGCGATGGAAGCCGACGGCCTCGAAGAGGAGCGTCGCCTCATGTACGTGGCGATCACGCGCGCGAAGGAGCGGCTCTATATCTCGTTCGCGCAGAGCCGTCTGCTGCACGGCCAGACGCGCTACAACGTGCGCTCGCGCTTTTTCGACGAGTTGCCGCAGGAATCGCTCAAGTGGCTCACGCCCAAGGTGGAAGCGGGTTCGCGCTGGGGTGGGCGCTCGGGTTCGGACAACGCCGCCTGGGGCCGCGACTGGTTCGCGCGTCCGGGCGGCGGCGCAAACGGCGGGAGCCGCGATCGCGACGCCTATGTCGCGGACAAGAGCCCCGCGCCCGCGTTCGCCAATGAGCAGCGCGCGGCCGAAACGGGCTTTCGCGTGGGTCAGGCCGTGTTCCACACGAAGTTCGGCGAAGGCAAGATCACTGCGCTCGAAGGCAGCGGCACCGACGCCAAGGCGCAGGTGCGCTTCAAGCGCCATGGCGAGAAGTGGCTCGCGCTGGCTGTGGCGAAGCTGCAGCCGGTGGAGTGAGCGGAGCGCTCACGAACCGCCGCAACGCATGGGCTGACTCATCCCCATCGATCATCGATGCATCGACATCAATCAGCAGGCCATTGAAGCCATGAACCCCTCGTCCCTACAGTCCGGCGCGACCGGCCAGAGCGCGGCGCGTCCGCTTGGCGTGCTCGCCGCGCTTCCCCAGGAGCTCGGCGACCTGATCGCCACGATGCAGACCGAGTCGGGCGTGCTCACGCGCACGCTCGGGCAGCGCGACTACCACCTCGGCACGGTGCACGGCACACCCTGCGTGGTGACGCTCGCGCGCGTGGGCAAGGTGGCGGCGGCGGCCACGGCCAGTGCGCTGATCCACGTGTTCGACGTGGACGCGCTGGTCTTCACCGGCGTTGCGGGCGGCGTGGGGCCGGACGTGCACGTGGGCGACGTGGTGGTGGGCGAGACGCTGCTCCAGCACGACATGAACGCCGAGCCGCTATTCCCGCGTCACGAAATTCCGCTGCTCGCGCGCTCGCGCTTTGACGCCGACCGCGCGCTGGCTCAAGCGCTGGCGGCCGCGTGCGAGCGCTTCGTCGCGGAAGAGGGCGCGGCGCTGGCGGCGCGCTTTGGCGCCGCGCTGCCGCGCTTCGAAACCACCTTGCCGCGCGTGCATCGCGGGCTCGTGATCAGCGGCGACCAGTTCGTGGCGAGCGCGGCAGCCGTGAACGCCCTGCGCGCGGCCTTGCCCGACGCGCTCGCGGTGGAAATGGAGGGCGCCGCGATCGCCCAGGTCTGCCACGAGTACGAGGTGCCGTGCGCCGTCGTGCGCACCATCTCCGACACCGCCGACGAGCACGCGAGCACCTCGTTCTCATCGTTCCTCACCGATATTGCCGGGACCTATTCGACCGGCATTCTGCGGCGCTTTCTTGCGTCATACCCTGTGGCGGGGCGCTGAGCCGCGCCGGTCCGCGCAGGCGTGGTCACAAACACATTCAAGCGCAGTTGTTGACCCGCGGCCACGGGTTAACAATGACTGTGAAATTATTTATATCTAAAGTAATCTGGCGCGTACCGTTCAATCTCCATTGACCGAGCGCGCCCGAAAGTCCGTGCCCGCGCCTTGATGCCTCTCAAGGCGCCTCGAGAGGCCCGGGCGGGAAGGCGCCGCGCCTGCCCATGTCCGACGCCCGCTCCATCCCCGCGCGCACGACGCGCGCCGTTTTGCTCGTCTGCGGCTCGTCCGTCCTTTTCGAAGGCTACGACGTCGGCAGCCTTGGCGCGGTGCTGCCCGCGCTCGCCGCCGACCGCCACTGGAGCCTCACGCCGATGCAGCTCGGCGCGCTCGGCAGCTACGCGCTCGCGGGCATGTTCTTCGGCGGCATGGCGATCGGCACGCTCGGCGACCTGCTCGGGCGGCGGCGCATGCTGCTCGCCTGCGTCGCGCTGTTCTCGCTCACCATGGCCGGCGCCGCGCTCGCGCCCACGCCGTTCTGGTTCGGCCTGTGCCGGTTCCTGGGCGGCCTCGGCCTCGGCGGCGTGATTCCCGTGGCCGCCGCGCTCACCATCGAGTATTCGCCGCCGGCACGGCGCAGCTTCAACTACGGGATGATGTACTCCGGCTATTCGCTCGGCATCCTGTGCGCGGCGCTCGCGGCCATGGCGTTGTTGCCCGCCTGGGGCTGGCGCGGCGTGATGGCGGTGGGCGCGCTGCCGCTGCTCGCGCTGGTGCCGATGGCGCGAGCATTGCCCGAATCGCTCGAATATCTGGCCGCGCGCGGGCGCCAGAGCGAGGCGAAAGCGCTGGCCGCCCGGCTCGGCGTGACGGGCGAGCACCTTGTGGCGCAGAGCGCGTCGACCCACGAACGGGCCGGCCTGCGCGACGTAGTGGCGGCGATCTTCGCGCGGCGCCGCCTGCGCGCGACGGTCTGCTTCTGGATCGCGCTGTTCTGCGGCATGTTGCTGGTGTACGGCCTGAACACCTGGCTGCCGATGATCATGCGCAAGCAGGGCTACGACCTGGGTTCGAGTCTCACCTTCCTGCTCGTGTTCAGCCTGACTTCCGCGTGCGGCGGCGTGGTGCTGGGCAAGATCGCCGACCGCTTCGGCGCGCGCGCCACGGTCGCGCTCGCCTATGCCGTCGGCGCGCTCGCGATCGCCGCGCTGATGACCCGCAACGCGCTCGTCGTGAGCTATGCGCTCGTGGCGCTCGCGGGCATCGGCAGCATCTCCGCCTCGCTAATTCTCACCGGGCACCTGACGCACTTCTATCCGTCCCATGCGCGCGGCGCGGCCACCGGTTGGGCGCTGTCGTTTGCACGTTTCGGAGCGATGTGCGGGCCGCTCATGGGCGGCTACATTGCGAGCGTGGGCGCGAACTGGTCGTGGAATTTCGTGGCCTTCGCGGTGACGGGGCTGGTGGCGGCGCTGGCGGTCGCGGCGCTGCCGTCACGCTCGCGTGTGGAAGAGGGTGAGGGCGGTGAGTTGCCTGGCGACGCGCGCGAGGCGCGAGACGCCGCCGATCGCGGCGCCCAGCTTTCCTGAGGGTGCTGCGAGCGAGCTACGGATCGCCGCCGGTTACCGCATGCCGCGCTGCCACGAGCCCTTAGGGCCCTGGCAGCGTCGTTCCCTCATGCTCCCTCATGCCTTGCCGGCAAGCGCCACGGCCTCGCGAATCTGCTGCAGCGCCGTTGCGTCCTCGATGGTCGGCAATTCACCCGGATCGCGCCCTTCCGCAAGCGCCGCGATCGCGCGGCGCAGCAGCTTGCCCGAGCGCGTCTTCGGCAGCATCGAGACGAAGTGCACGCGGGCGGGCCGTCCGATGGCGCCGAGCTGGCGGTCCACGGTGGCCGCGAGCGCGGCGGCGAGCTTGTCGGCGGCAGCGGGGTCCGCCGCTGCCGCCGCGTCGCGCAGCACTACGAAGGCGAGCGCGGCCTGGCCCTTCACCGCGTCGTTCACGCCCACCACGGCCACTTCCGCGACCGCCGCGTGCGACGAGATGGCTTCCTCGATCTCGCGCGTGCCGAGCCGGTGGCCGGCCACGTTGATGACATCGTCGGTGCGGCCGAGGATCGTCACATAGCCGTTCTCGTCCTGCACGCCCCAGTCGAAGGTCGAATACACCTGCTGGCCCGGCACGCTCTCCCAGTACGTGTTCACGAAGCGCGCATCGTCGCCCCAGACGGTCTGCATGCAGCCCGGCGGCAGCGGGTAGCTCAGCGTGATCACGCCTTTCTCGCCTTGCGCGCACGGCTCGCCCGTATGCTCGTTGCGCAGCACGAGATCGTAGCCATAGCACGGTACGCCCGGCGAGCCGATCTTCTGCGGCAGCGCTTCCACACCACCCTGGATCGCGAGCATCGGCCAGCCGGTCTCGGTCTGCCAGTAGTTGTCGACCACCTTTTTGCCGAGCGCGTCCGAGATCCAGTTCGCCGTGGGCTCGTCGAGCGGTTCGCCCGCGAGAAAGAGCGTGCGCAGGCTCGAGAGGTCGGCGGCGCGCAAGAGCGCCGGGTCCTGCTTCTTGAGCACGCGGATCGCGGTGGGCGCGGTGAACATGAGATTGATGCGGTGCTGCTCGACGAGACGCCACCAGATGCCGCCGTCGGGCCGGATGGGCGTGCCTTCGTACATCACCGTGGTCATGCCCGCGATGAGCGGCGCGTAGATGATGTAGCTGTGGCCCACGACCCAGCCGATATCCGACGCCGTGAACATGGTGTCGCCGGCGCGGCCCTCGAAGATGTACTCCATCGACGCGGCGAGCGCCACGGCGTAGCCGCCCACGTCGCGCTGCACGCCCTTCGGTCTGCCGGTGGTGCCCGAGGTGTAGAGCACGTACGAGGGCTCGTTCGATTCGAGCCATTCGCAGGGGACTTGCGCGTCGTAATGCTGCTCGCGCAACGGTTCGTAGTCGACCAGATACGACGCATTGAGGCGCTCGGGCGCGAGCTGGCGGTCGATCAGCAGCACGCGCGGCGGCGCATGTTCGGCGCGCGCCATGGCTTCGTCGACGAGCGGCGTGTAGTCGATCACCTTGCCGCCGCGCGCGCCGGCGTCGGCGCAAACGAGCAGCGTGGGCTTCGCGTCGTCGATGCGCGCGGCGAGGCTCGGCGCCGCGAAGCCGCCGAACACGACCGAGTGAATCGCGCCGAGCCGCGCGCAGGCGAGCACCGCGAACACGGCCTCGGGAATCATCGGCAGATAGATCAGCACGCGGTCGCCGCGCTTCACGCCGAGCGAGCGCATCACCGCGGCCATGCGGTTCACTTCGGCGTGCAGATCGGCGTAGGTGTAGCGGCGCTCGATGCCGGTCTCGGTCGACACGTAGACGAGCGCGTTTTGCTGCGCGCGGGTGGCGAGGTGCCGGTCGACGGCGTTGAAGCACAGGTTCGTGCGTCCGCCCGCGAACCAGCGCGCGAAGGGCGGACGCGAGCGGTCGAGCACCTCGGTGAACGGCGTCTGCCAATGGATGCGCGCGGCTTCGCGGCGCCAGAAGTCTTCGGGTCGTTCGATCGACTCGCGGTGGAATTCGCGGTAGCGGCGCATGATCTCCATCCTCCCGTGCGGTGTCGCGGGCTCGGCGCCAGCACCTTGCCCGCGCGGCGGCCGGATCCGGCTCTGAATGGTCGAGAATAGTGCAGCGCAATGGGCGTGGGCAACGCGGGTTCACCATTACAAGGGCCGCGTGCTCATGAGGGCTGTTTGCGGGCTGCTTGCGGGCTGCTTGTGGCCTGTTTGTGGCCCGTTTGTCGGCTGTTAGCGGCCCGTTTCAGGTGCGCGGGGCGTTGCCGCGCACCTGGGCTTCACTCCCGGCATCGGGCTGGGCGAGCTGGCGCGGCTGTGCATGCCAGCGCCGCAGCCAGCGGCAGGCGAGCGCGACGGCGGGATCGAGCTGGGCGCTCACCGTGGGACCGAGGCCTGTGCCGTAAGCATCGTGCGCGAGCGGTTGAACGCCGATCAGCACCAGTTCGCGCGGGTAGTGGCCTTTGAGTTGCGCGCAGGCGAGCGCATCGGCGAAATCCATCTGGTGCAGGCTCACGGGGCGCGTATGCAGATAGCGCATGGCTTCGTCGCCTTCGCGCACGCACAGCGTGCCGGGTGTGCGGCCGAAGTCGGCCGAGTTGAAGACGAGCAGGCGTTGCGCCGACTCCACGAGCGGCAAAAGCGTGAGTCCCTGGGTGCCGCCCGCCACGAACTCCACATGCGACGCGCACCGCCAGCCGGCCTTGAGCCGCTCGATGGCGCGCATGCCGAACCCGGCGTCGCCCCATTGCACATTGCCGATTCCCAGTACGACGATGTGCGGATGCGCGGGTGTAGGCGCGGCGGCGCGGGTTGGCGCGGTGAGGGAGCGCGCCAGGAGAGATGGAACGTGTTCGTAGAGAAAGCTCACGCGAATCAACTTTGCGAAGGACACAAAACTCAGAATAATCTTAGGTGTCGCCCGTTTTTGTGTTGAGGCGTGTCAAGGCAGTAGGAATTTGTTTATACGCTGGGATAAGTTTTACAGCTTCAGGCGGTTCACTGTCGGACGATGCCTGGTTTATGGTTAAAAGCTTCAAGCAATGTTCAGATGCGCCAATGAAAAAGCGCGCTCGAGTGCGCGCTTTTTCATTGCCTGTTGTGCTCGCAAATGACGGCGATCGGGCCGCGTCCTTCCGGCTTTATTGGCTCATGCGCATGTCATGCGCCCGGCTTCACGACCACGGTGCAGGTCGTGCCCGCGGAAAGAATCATGCCGTCCGGCACCTTGTCGATGTGGATGCGCACCGGCACGCGCTGCGCGAGGCGCACCCAGTTGAAGGTGGGGTTCACGTCGGCGAGCAGCTCGCGGCTTTGTGGATTGTCGCGGTCGTAGATGCCGCGCGAGATGCTTTCCACGTGGCCTTCGAGCGTGCCGCCGCTCATCAGCTTGATGTCGGCCTTGTTGCCCACCTTCACGCGCGGCAGCTTGGTTTCCTCGAAGTAGCCGTAGACCCAGAACGAGTGGCTGTCCACCACCGCGAGCGAGGCCCGCCCGGCGTTCGCGTAGTCGCCCTGGAACACCTGCAGGTTGGTGATGTAGCCATCCACCGGCGAGATCACGCGCGTGCGCTCGAGGTTGAGCTTCGCGGCGTCCAGCGCGGCAATCGCCTGCTGGTACTGCGCCTGTGCCGAGTTCGCGGTGTGCGAGGCGTTTTCGCGGTTTTCCTGCGAGACGACCTGGCTGTCCATGTCGGCGCGGCGGCGCGCGTCGTCGAGCTTCATGGTGAGCTCGGCCTTGCGCGCGGCCACCGCCGCTTGCGCCTGCTCCACGGCGATCTGGTAATGCGACGGGTCGATCTGCATGAGCAGGTCGCCCTTGTGCACGAACTGGTTGTCGCGCACGGGCAGCTCGACCACGGCGCCCGAGACGTCGGGCGCGATGTTCACGACTTCGGCGCGCACGCGGCCGTCGCGGGTCCACGGCTCGTCCATGTAGTGCACCCACAGGACGCGCCCGACCAGAATGGCGACGGCGAAGATGATGGCCGTCGCGATAAAGCCAATGATGTTTCGGATAGTCATGATTCGTTTGAATCCGGTTCGGCGGTTTCGGCTATTTCAGCGAGTTCAGCGCTTTTCAGCGATATACGGCGAGCCCCAGCACGCAGCACACGACCACGAGCAGGCTCACGCGAAAGAGGGAGGGGTGCCACACGAGCCGGTACAGGCCGGTTCGGGCCAGCACGGAATCGAGCACCCAGGTGAGCGCCGCGCCCAGGATGAAGAGCAGGACGATCGCCGGAATGTAGGCGTCGAGAAACGCAACGTCACGCGGCATGGTTGGCTCCTTGCGTAGTGCCGGGAGGGTGGTCCGCTGGCTGGTCCGCATAAGCCGCGAACGGCGACTGCGGATCGATGAGCGCGGTGCGGATGAAATGCAGATGGCTCAGGATGCGCTGCAGGCGGTGGCGCGTTTCGCGCGGCGCGTCCGCGCGCACGATCTGTTCGAGCACGCCGTGGCAGGCCGCGATGGCCGCACGGGTGGCGGCGAGCGCGGTGGCGTAGCGGTTCGCGTCGGGGCGCGCGAACAGTGCGCTCACGGCCTTGAGCGTGGCCTGGGTGGCGTCGCGCCACGCGCTGCCCGCCGCGAGCAGGGCCGAGGCGGGCGCATCGGCGACAGCCTGCGAGGCTGGCCGCGCGGATACGCCGGCAAGCTCCTCGCGCAGATCGATCGCGGCATTGCCGATCTCGAGCGTCGCGAACATCCAGCGCAGTGTGTCCTGGCGGAACGCCTCGTCGCTGCCCGCGAGCGCGTGCAACTGGAACATCAGGTCGCGCGCGCCGCTTTCGAAGCGGTTGCGCAGGCCCGTGAGCCCGCGCATGCCGAGCCAGCGCGCGCCGCACGCATGCACAGCCTGGCCGCGCAGATTGGCGACGAGGCGCTTGCGCAGCCAGGGCGCGGACGGCGGCAGCAGCACGGCGAACGCGAGGGCCGTGACGACCATCGACATGACGAGCGCCAGCGCGTCGTTCATATAACCGGTCGGGTTGTACTGCACGACGTTGTCCGGGCCCGCGAGGAAGCACAGGAAAATGCAATAGCCCATGCCGTAGCCCATATACGCCGGGCGCGTCGTGAGGAACACGCCGAAGGCGAGCGCGGGCGCGAGCGCGACGCACAGCATCACAAAGCCGTCGATGTGCGGAAACACGCCGAACGTGAGGAGCATGCCGACCACCGACGCGAGCATCGTGCCCACCGCCATCTGGCTCGACATGCGCGCAGGCTGTGGCGAGGCGGAGGCGAGCGCGCAGGTGGCCGCGGCGGTGAGCACGAGATTCGCGCCGCTCGGCCACGCGGTGGCAATCCAGAAAGCGGCCAGCAGCCCCATGACGATGGCCGCGCGCAGGCCCGCCACGCCGGCCGCGACCAGATTGGTCTTCGGCTCGTAACGCGCGACCCACTTTTCGCGCGAGTGGGTGTCGACGGCGAGCGAGGCATAGGTGGCCGTGTACTCGTTCATCTCGTGCACGAAGCGGTAAAAGAGCTCGGTGGCCGTGTCGAAGTCGAGCAGGCGCGCGTCGCGCGTCTCTGCGCTCTTGCCTTGCTGGTCCAGACCGGTTTCGAGCCGCGCGCGCGTTTCACGCACGCGCCTCGGCAGCGTCGCGCGATAGTCCTCGAGCTGCTTCGCCACGTGCACCGCGTCGGCCGCGGTGAGCACCGGCTCGCCGGACTTGTCGAAGAGCGGCGCGATTTCGCGGAAGTACGGTTCGAGCGCCTCGACGGTCACGGTCGAGCCGCTCTCGCGCAGGCGGTTCATCAACTGATGCAGCGCGTGAAAGCGCGTCGAGACGGCCATGAATTCCGTGTTCAGGCGCGCGAGGCGCCCCGCGCGCATGCGCGAGTCGGGCGACTCGAACACGGCGGTGCTGCGGCTCGCCTCGAAGCCGACGATGTCGGCCACGAAGCGCGCGTTGGTCGCTTCGATCTGCGAGCGCTCGACGCGCCCGGCGAGCGCCGCCGACACATAGTCGACGAACGACGAGAAGCGCCGGCGCACCGTGGAGCGCAGCAGCTCGCCCGTGTATTGCGGAAACACCACGGCGCTCACGACGCCCGACGCGACGATGCCGAGCGAGATTTCGGCCACGCGCGTCATGGCCGACATGAACGCGCCGTCGGGGTGCTGCGAGGCCGGAATGCCAATCAGCGCCGCCGTGTAGCCTGCGAGCACGAAGCCATACGAACGGAAGTTGCGGTTGCGCGCGGCGCCCGCCGTGCAGATGCCGACCCACAGCGCCGTGCTGGCGATGAAGAGCTCGGGCTGCTGGGCGAACAGGCCGATCAGCGCGAGCATGACCACGAGGCCGACCAGCGTGCCGCCGATCCGGTAGAAGCTTTTCGCGAACACCGGGCCGCTTTGCGGCTGCATCACGATGAACACCGTGGTCATGGCGGTGCGCGGCGAGGGCAGATCGAGCTTCATCGCGACACCGAGCGCGAGCAGCGCCGCGGCAATCGCCTTGAAGACATAGAGCCAGACGAGGCCGTCGGTGCGCGCCCAGTCGGCGAACGCCTGCAAGAGGCGCGGGCCGCCCGGCTGCGTGGAGGTGGGAGAGGAGGCTGGCATGTTCGCGTGCCTCAGTGGACGTTGGCGCTTGCGCTGCCTGCGCCGGCCGCCGCGCGATCGGCACCCGCCGCATCGGCCTTATTGCCCGTATCCACCGCCGTGTCCGCCGCAGTGTCGACTCCCGGCAGCTTCGGCGCGAGCAGCGCGGCCGGCATGAGCGGCACGTCGCGCGTTTTCTTGCCGTGCGCGGGCAGTTGCTCGGCTTGCGTCGGCCCGCCCGCCGCAGGACCGCCTGCCGGATCGATCATCCCGCCGCCCAGCGCGGCCACCAGCGTCGCGTGCGCGGCGAGCCTCCCGGCCTGGATATGTGCGACGCCTTCCTGGGCGCGCAACAACTGCGTCTGCGCGATCAGCACGTTGACGTAGTCGGTGAGACCGCGCCGGAAGCCGGCCTCCGAGAGGTCGTAATTGCGCTGCGCGGCGGCGACCGAGCGATGCGCGTCGTCTTCCTGCGTCGCGAGCGAGCGCATGCGCACGACCTGGTCGGCGATGTCCTTGAGCGCGCTCACGAGCGTCTGGTTGTACTGCTCGACAGCGATGTCGTAGGCCGCCGATTGCGCGCCGAGCTGCGCGCGCAGGCGCCCGCCGTCGAAGATCGGCAGCGAGAGGGCGGGGCCGCCCGCGTAGCTGCCGCTCATCGACTTGAGGAACTGGAACAGCGGGCCCGCTGCCGCATAGCCGCCCATCGAGACGAGCAGGTTGATGTTCGGATAGAACCCGGCCTTCGCGACGTCGATGCCGCGCGCCTGCGCGGCGACGGTCCAGCGCGCCGCGACCACGTCGGGGCGATGGCCGATCAGTTCGGCCGGCAGCGCCGAGGGCAGGCCAGCGGGAGCCGCGAGCGAGAGCGCCGGGCGCGTGATCGACTCGCCCGCGCCGGGGCCCTTGCCCGCGAGCGCGGCAAGCTGGTTCTTGCCGAGCGCGATACTTTCCTCGAGCGCGTCGATCTGGCGTTCGTACTCGGGCAGCGGCGTTTCGGCCTGGCTCACTTCGAGTTGCGTGCCGATGCCGCCCGCGAGGCGCTTTTGCGCCAGCGCGAGAATTTTCTGCTGCTCGGCGAGCGTTTGTTTCGCGATGTCGAGCAGCGCGTAATTCATCGAGAGATCGATGTACGCGCGCGTCACGTTCACTTCGAGTTCGAGCTGCGCGGCGCGCGCGTCGGCGGCCGTGGCATGCGCCATATCGAGCGCGCGCTCGGCGGTGTTCTTGTCCTGGCCCCAGAGGTCGAGGTGGTACGAGAGGCCGAGCATGGCCGTGTTGTTCCACGTGTTCGCGCCGGCGAGCGGGCCCGGTCCGTAAAAAACGTTATCGGCCCACTGCTGGCGCTGAATGGACATGTTGCCGTTGATCTGCGGCATGAGGCCGGCCCGCGCCACGCCGGCCATCGAGCGCGCCTCGCGCACGCGTGCCTGGGCGGCCGCGAGCGACGGATTGCCCGTGATCGAGGCTTCGATCCATGCGTTCAACTGAGGGTCGTGGTAGGCGCGCCACCAGTCGCTGGCGGGCCATTGGGCGTCGGCGTTGGCCGCGCGGATGGCCGAACCGGCGTCCAGTTCGGACGCGTCCGTATGCTTCGCTTGCGGTGCGATGCCCCCGGTACTGGCGCAGCCCGCGATTATCAACGAGAACGTAAGAACCGTGAGTGCGGCTAGTCCTTTCGGTACCGGAGACTGCACGATTTACTCCTTTTCCATGCGTAGATTGACGTACCGCATTATATTTTTTGCTTGATTGGCGAATAACTGGTAAGGATGCAAGGCATTCTTACGAGATATGAGACAATGGACTTTGCGGAATGTGTAACAATTCGTCCGTCAGCTAGAGGATTGTTGCTATGGATACGCTTCAGAACATGCGGGTATTCGTGCGGGTGGTCGAAGCCGGCAGCTTCACCGGCGCCGCCCAGTACCTGAATACGACGACGGCTTACGCGTCGCGCGCGGTTTCCGACCTGGAGGCCCACCTGCGCACGCGGCTCCTGAACCGCACGACGCGCCGCATCGCGCTCACCGAGGCCGGCGAGCGCTACCTGCAGCGTTGCGAGCAGATCCTCGCCTATGTGGACCAGGCGGAAGCCGAGGCCGGCGACGCGCATGCGCGCCCCTCGGGCAAGCTCAAGATCCACGCCATGACCAGCTTCGGCCAGCACTACGTGGTGCCGGCGGTGGGGCAGTATCAGGAGCTGTATCCGGACGTGCACGTGGACCTCACGCTCGCGCAGCGCATGCCGGACATCCTCGACGAGGGTTATGACGTGGCGCTGGTGCTGGCCACCGATCTGCCGGATTCGGGCTTCGTCTCGCAGCGCCTGACGAGCGCGTTCAGCATCACCTGTGCGTCGCCAGCTTATCTGGAGCGCCACGGCGTGCCGCAGACCCCGGGCGACCTCGCGAATCATCGCTGCCTGCAGATGGTGACGCCGGTGTTTCCGGCTTCGCAGTGGCAATTCACGGGCCCCGACGGCCGCGACGAAACGATCGACCTTGGCCCGGCCACGTTCCAGGTCAATGTCGCCGAGGCCAATGCGGTGGCCGTGCGCGAGGGCATGGGCATCGGCTTGCTGCCGATTTATTCGGCCATCGGCGGGCTGCGCAGCGGCGAGCTCGTGTGGATCCTGCCCGAATACAAGTCGCAGGAGATGAATGTCTATGCGATGTATCCGTCGCGCCAGTATCTCGACGCCAAGATCCGCACGTGGGTCGAGCTGCTGCGCGAGAAGCTGCCCGCGACGATGGCGGAGGATCAGGCCGAATTGCGGCAGTTCGCGCGGACTTGAGCCGGCCTGGAGCGCAAGACCCGGGAGCGGCTGGCGGCGCGCAATGACCGCCTCGCCGTGACAGCCTGTTACAGCTTCGGGTTATGGCAACACTTCCTTACGCACGCCAGGGCGGCGGCTTGATAAGGTAGCGGGACTGAAACGTCAATCCGCCAGAACCCGAGGTTTTCCATGAATACGCATCTGATGATCGCCGTCGCCGTGATGATGGGCCTGATCGGCATTGCCGCGTCGCGCGACCTGCTGCGTATGCGCCGCGCCCAGCTTCAACCCGCCACGCTGCGCGCCCAGCGCAACGCCGATCGCGGCCCGGCCGACCGGGCGCGCGGCCTGCGCTGACCGTCTTTTCGGGCGTGGCCTTGCCATGCCCGCCTGCTGCGCACGCCGCCGCGCATACCGCCGCGCACACCGCATTAGGGCGGCACGGCGCTCAGATCTCCACCACCTTGTCCCACGTGAAGGCCGGATTCTCCGGCTGGCCGGTGCGCCGGTCGCGATAGCCGCGCGGGTTGCACACTACGCGCGTGCCATTGACCGTGTAGTCGAAGCACGTATGCGTGTGGCCGTGTATCCAGAGCGCGGCGGGTGCGCCCACCAGCGCGCCGAGATCGTTCACGAAACCTGCCGACACCAGATCGTCCGCGTAGCGCGCCGCAAGGCTCAGCCGATGCGGCGCATGATGCGTGACGACGATCGTTTTGCCCGCGAACGGCTTTGCCAGTTCGGCTGCGAGCCATGTCCGCGCGTGCGCGTGGAGCGCGAGCGAGTCGGCGGGCGTGAAGTCGCGCGCGCCGGCTTCGGGGCTCGCGGGCCACGACACCTGGATCAGTCCGCGAAAATCGAGCATCACGCGCCTGGCCGCCTGAATCGCCGCCTCGACCGCGGTTGCGTCGGCGCCGAACAGCGCGAAATCCGCCCATAGCGTCGTGCCGAGCACGCGGAAGCGGCCCGCCGGGTCGAGGTACGTCGCGTTGTTCAGGAAGTGCACGTTGTCGAGCGTGCCTGCGGCGTCACACATGGCCGCTTCGAGCGCGCCCAGTTCGCCGTCGTAGTACTCGTGGTTGCCCGGCACGTAGATCACGGGCACCTGCGGATCGAACGTCTCGGCGGCCCAGCGCAAGCCCAGCCCATGATTGTGAATGTCGCCCGCGAGCACGACGAGGTCGGCCTGCGCGTGCGGGATCGTGTCCGGCTCGTCGTTTTCCAGATGCAGGTCGGATAGCACGCGGACTTTCACTTCGCCTCCTTGCAGGTTCAGCGCCGCATTCAACGGCGTATTCAACCGCGCTTTCAACCGATGACCTTGCCCGGATTCATAAGATTCAGCGGATCGAACGCGGTCTTCACGGCGCGCATCAGCGCGAGTTCGACTTCGCTCTTGTAGTGCGCGTTCTCGCCGGCCTTCAACTGGCCGAGGCCGTGCTCGGCGCTGATCGTGCCGCGATGCCGCGCGACGCTGTCATAGACGATGCGGTTCAGGGTCGGCTCGTTTTCCGCGAGGAAGCGCTGCGGGTCGCCGCCTTCGGGCGCCTGCACGTTGTAGTGCAGATTGCCGTCGCCGAGATGGCCGAACGTGACCATGCGCGCGCCGGGCACCGCGCGGGCGATTTCGGCGTCGGTTTCCTCGATGAAATGGCCGATGCGCGAGATCGGCACGCCGATATCGTGCTTCACGTTCAACCCTTCCTGCGCCTGCGCGAGCGGAATGTGCTCGCGGATGTTCCAGAACGCCTGCGATTGCGCGAGGCTTTCCGCGACCACGGCATCTTCCACGAGACCTTCTTCGAGCGCCGTTTCCATGAGGCGCTCGAAGAGCGCGCGCGCGTGCTCCTCGCTCTCGTTGTCGGAGAGCTCGAGCAGCACGACCTGCGCGTGACGCTGCTGGAACGGGTAGCGCAACTGCGGAAAGTGCTGCCCGACCAGTTGCATGCAGAAGTCCGACATCAGCTCGAAGCCGGTGAGGAGCGGCCCGGCACAGCGCTGCGCGAGCGCGAGAAAGTCGAGCGCGGCGTGCGCCGAGGCGAGCCCCGCGAGCGCCGTGACGCGCGCGGCCGGCTGCGGGTGCAGTTTCATGACGGCGGCGGTGATGATGCCGAGCGTGCCCTCCGCGCCGATGAAGAGATCGCGCAGGTCGTAGCCCGTGTTGTCCTTGCGCAGGCCGCGCAGGCCGTCCCAGAGTTCGCCTTGCGGCGTCACCACTTCGAGGCCGAGGCACAGCTCGCGCGTGTTGCCGTAGCGCAGCACGGCGGTGCCGCCCGCGTTGGTCGAGAGATTGCCGCCGATCGTGCAACTGCCCTCGGCGGCGAGCGAGAGCGGAAAGAGGCGTCCGGCCTCGGCGGCGCGCGCCTGGACTTCGGCGAGAATCACACCCGCTTCGACAGTGATCGTGTTGTTGTGCGTGTCGATCTCGCGCACGCGGTTCAGGCGGCGCAGGCTGAGCACGGCTTCGCGGCCACTCGTGCCGGGCGTCGCGCCGCCCGCGAGGCCGGTGTTGCCGCCTTGCGGCACGAGCGCGATGCGGTGTTCATGCGCGAGTTTCACGATGGCGGCGACTTCCGCCGCGCTGGCGGGACACAGCACGGCGCACGCCGCGCCCTGATAGCGCTTGCGCCAGTCGGCGAGATAGGGCGCGGTGTCGTGGGCGTCGGTCAGCACGTGCTGCGCGCCGATGGCGGCGGCGCAGGCGTCGAGGAAGGCTTGCGGGGCGAATGGGGTGCTTGGGGTCATGGCGGGCAGGATGTCTCCGGGGCGGAGCGAAGGGGCTGGGGCGCGCCTGCGCTCGACGGCGGGCATGTTGTTCTGGCTAAAGGGTTAGTGTGACACGCCAGGGGCCCGGATGGTTGAGGCGCTGGCAGGGGCGCCGGGTTGATGAGGGGCGCTGGGTGCGCGGGCGATTGCCGATTCGCTGATTCAATGCGCAGGGCCGGGCGGCGGCCGGATGGCCGTGTGTGACGGCGCAGCGCCCTCAGGCCTCACGTCGGGCGCTGCGCGTACTCATACTTCACGCGCTTTCGCGTCTGGCGCGTCGCGCGGCGCGCTTGAACGGCGCGACATACGCAAGCGCGCATCCGAAGAACCCGAGTGCCAGCGCGACTTCGATCCAGCCGAGCAGATTGCCGGGGGCCGGGTCGGTCATGCCGCGCACGATGCCCTCGGCGAAGTAGAGGAGCACCAGCATCGACGCCCATTGCAGTGTATAAAGACGGCGCCGCAGCACGCCGGGCAGCGCGGCGGCAAGCGGGAGCGCCTTGAGCACCAGAGCGCTGCCGCCCGGACGCAGCGGCGCGAGCCGCCATTCCCATGCGATGCACAGCAGCGTGAGTGCGGCGAGCATGATGAACGCGCCGCGCGCGACCAGCATGCCACTGGGGCGCCCGGCAATGCCGGCTGGCGTGTCGGGCGATGAGGCGGGCATGGGCGGCTCGACGGCGCCGGCCCGAGCATCCTGGCGCCACGAATTTTCTGATGACGGTAAAGTGCGCGACCGTGTGTCGGGCGGGCCGCCGCTCATGGCCGCTCGCCTTGTGAGAGCGCGAGCGACGCCCGCGCGAGCCGCACGCCGAGTGCCATCGCAAGCGCTTTTTCGTCGGCGCTGAGGCCATGGCTGTGGCCGTCGGCGCGCGCGTGATGCGATGCGCCGTAGGGCGTGCCGCCGCTTTGCGTCGAAGTGAGCGCGCTTTCGGTGTAGGGAATGCCCACCAGCAGCATGCCGTGATGCAGGAGCGGCAGCATCATCGAGAGCAGGGTGCTTTCCTGGCCGCCGTGCAGGCTGCCGGTGGAAGTAAAGACGCACGCCGGCTTGCCCGCGAGCGTGCCCGAGAGCCATTGCGGCGTGGTGCCGTCGAGGAAATACTTGAGCGGGGCGGCCATGTTGCCGAAGCGCGTGGGCGAGCCGAGCGCGAGGCCCGCGCATTCCTCGAGATCGCGCAGCTCCGCGTAGGGCGGGCCGTCGTCGGGAATCTCGGGCGCGGTGGCTTCGCAAACCGTGGATACGGGCGGCACCGTGCGCACGCGCGCTTCGGCGCCAGGCACGCTGTCGATGCCCTGGGCGATGGTGCGCGCCAGCTCGCGGGTCGCGCCATGGCGGCTGTAATAGAGCACAAGAATCGGTTTCATCGGGCCTCGTCGGTGGACGGGATATTATAGGGGTTGGGTTCGCCGCGAGTTTTCCGCCCGTTTTTCGCGAGGCGCGGCGCGCCGTCTGGAGAAGGCAGGCCAATGGACGTGTTGTCGAGATTACGGATCGATCTGGATATCGTGGAGCGGCTGGCGAGCTTCGCCATGCGGCGCAGCCGCGAAGACCGCATTCCCCAGGTGGCGGGCAGCCTCACGTTCACGACCCTGCTCTCGATCGTGCCGCTCGCCACCGTGGCGTTCGCGCTCTTCACCGCGTTTCCCATCTTCGCGGCGTTCCAGAATTCACTGCAGGACTTTCTCGCCGACCATCTGATGCCGGCGCAGATCAACAGCCAGATCTTCATGTACCTCAACCAGTTCGCGTCGAAGGCCAAGGGCCTCACGACGATGGGCATGATCGTGCTGTTCGTGACCTCGGTCATGACGATGATGACGGTCGAGTCGGCGTTCAACGTGATCTGGCGCGTGCGCAAGGCGCGGCCGTTCGCGCAGCGCGTGCTGGTGTACTGGGCGATCCTCACGCTCGGGCCGATCCTGATCGGCGTGAGCCTCTCGATTTCTTCGTATCTGTTCACGCGCTCGGCCGCGCTCGCCACCGAGCAGCACGTCTCGATGCTGTTCGAATGGATGCTCATGGGCGCCTCGCTGCCGCTCACGGCGTTCGCGTTCACGATGCTCTATGTCTATCTGCCGAATTGCCGCGTGGAGTGGCGCGACGCCGTGGTGGGCGGCATCGCGGCGGCTATTGCATTCGAGCTGGCCAAGCGCGGCTTCGGCCTTTACGTGCGGCGCATCCCCACCTATACGGCGGTGTACGGCGCGTTCGCGGCGGCGCCCATGTTCCTCCTGTGGATGTATCTGAGCTGGTTCATCACGCTCGTTGGCGCGATGATCACCTCGGCATTGCCCGAGATCCGCACCGGGCGCTTCAACCGGCCGAGTTTTCCGGGCAGCGACTTGCTGGACGCGCTCGAATTGCTGGCGGGGCTGGCCGAAGCGCGCGACGCGGGCCAGCCGGGCAGCACGGCCGAGCAGCTCGCGCAACTGCTGCGGCGCGACCTTGCGACCGTCACGCGGCTCGTGGCGGATCTGGAGGAAGACGAACTGATCGGCCGGCTGGAAAAGGACGGCGAGAAGCCGCACTTCGTGCTGGTCGCGAATCCCGCGCGCATCTCGGTGGAGCGCATTTACGCGCGGTTCGTGATCGATCGAAAGGAGCTCGCGTATCAGCTCAAGTCGAGCGATATCGACGCCGCAACGCTGCTAGGCGCGCTGGAAAACGACAAGCTTTCGGTCTCGCTCGCCTCGCTGCTGGCGGCGCGGCGCGAGCTGGCCCGCATTGCCGAGGCGGGGGAGGACCACCCGGCGTTGCCGCACCCGGCGGCTTGAGGACGCTCGAGGACGCGCGATAGCACTTGAGGGCGTTTCAGAAAAACACCCGCGCCGCCCGAAACGGGTTCGGGCGGCGCGGGCTTGGGTGCGGGTTGGGGCTGGTGCCGGCCGCTAGATCGAAATCTTGCCGCGGCAGATATCCGAGAACATGACCCAGTCGCCCATCAGACTGTAGACGGGGTGCCGGAAGGTGGCCGGGCGGTTCTTCTCGAACGCGAAATGGCCGATCCAGGCGAACCCGTAGCCGCATAGCACGGCGGCGGGCAGCCAGAGCCAGTCGCCGGTGGCGATCGCCATGGCGACGCAGCCGATCACGCCCAGCGAGCCGATGAAATGCAGCCGCCGCGACATGAGGTTGCTGTGCTCGCTCAGATAGAACGGATAGAACTGCGCGAAATTCGCGAAGTGCTCGGTCTGGGTGGGGTGGCTCATTCTCTCCTCCTTTGCGCGTTGGGTGCCGCTGCGCAAGGGTCGCTCACGCAACCATTCTGCGGCGATCAGCACGGCCGCGCAACCGGGACCGGCGGCGGGGCCGGGAAGGGCTAACCGCGGGGCCGCCGGCGTTGCCCGTGGTGTGGCCGATCACCGCTCCGCTGGCTTGCGCGCACCTGTGGGGGCGCTTGCCAGCCGGTCCGCCCAACGTCCGATCAACCGTTCCCCACCCGCGGCCCATGCTGCATCGCAAAACCGTAGAGCGCATCGAGCGTCGCGTCGGGTTGCTCGGTCATGAGCGCGTGTCCGGCGTCCAGCGTTACCGTGTCGACGGCTGCGCCAGCTTGAGCGAGCGCGCTTGCGAGCGCGCCGGCCGCGCGCGGCGGGGTCATCATGTCGCGCTCACCGACGATCAGGCGCACCGGGCAGCGCACTTTGGCCGCGCTCGCGAGACCGTCCGCGTAAGCGTTGCAGGCCGCGAAGTCGGTGTGAAAGAGCTGAGGCGCGCCGTGCGCCGAGACACGCTCCATCAAACGCTGGTTCATGCCGCGTAGCCAGAAGCCGGGGCCGGGACTCGAAGGCTTGGCCGCAAGCGTCGAATGCGACCACGCGTTCACGAGCGCGATGGCCTCCGGTTCGCGCTCGCGCGCGGCCTCGAGCAGCGCGGGGGAGACGGTCATCGGCACGGCCGTGGCGAGCAGTGCGACGGCCGAGGCGCGCGCCGGGTGGCGCGCGGCGAATTCGAGCGCGACGAGCGAGCCCATGCTGTGCCCCGCGACGAACGCATTCTCGACCTCGAGTGCGGCGAGCAGGGCGTCGAGCCAGTCGGCGAGCGCGCCGATGCTCGTGAGCGCCGGCCCCGCGCTGCGCAGATGGCCCGGCAGGTCGACGGCCAGCACGCTGAAGCCGTGGTGGGCGAAATAGCGCGATTGCAGCGCCCATACGCTGTGATCGTGCTGCGCCCCGTGGATGAACACCGCCACTGGCCGGGACGGATCGAATGCGCGCCCGCCTGTGTAGGCGTAGGCGGCCTTGCCCGCGACGTCGACGATCATGACGCCTCCTTGCCGGTCGCGGCTGGGTTTGCCGCATTGGCGGCGGGGGCGGCTTTCCGTGCGGACTTTTGCGACGCCTTGAGCGCGCGCTTGAGGTCGTCGATCAGGTCGTCGGGATCTTCCAGGCCGATCGAGAGGCGGATGGTGCCGGCGCCGATGCCCGCTGCGGCGAGCGCGGCCTCGTCCATGCGGAAGTGCGTGGTGGAAGCGGGGTGGATCACGAGCGAGCGCGCGTCGCCCACGTTCGCGAGATGCGAGAAGAGCGCGAGCGACTCGATGAAGCGCTTGCCGGCCTCGCGGCCCCCCGCCAGATCGAAGCTGAACACGGCGCCCGCGCCGCGCGGCAGCAGGCGTTTGGCGAGCGCATGGTCGGGATGCTGCGGCAGCTCGGGGTAGGCCACCGACTGCACGGCGTCGTGCGCATCGAGGAATTCGACGATGCGCCGCGTGTTCGCCACATGCCGCTCCATGCGCAGCGGCAGCGTCTCGATGCCTTGCAGGAGCTGCCACGCGGCCTGCGGATGCAGGCAGGCGCCGAAGTCGCGCAGGCCTTCGCGGCGCGCGCGCAGGAGGAACGGCGCGACGCTGCTTTCCTCGCTGAACACCATGCCGTGAAAGCCCGCATAGGGCTCGGTGAGCTCGGGGAAGCGGCCCGAGGCGTCGAAGTCGAAGGTGCCGCCGTCCACCAGCACGCCGCCGATGGTCGTGCCGTGCCCGCCCAGGAATTTCGTGGCCGAGTGGTAGACGAAGTCGGCGCCGTGCTCGAACGGGCGCAGCAGATACGGCGTCGTGAAGGTGGAGTCGACGAGCAGCGGCACGCGGTGCTCGTGCGCGATCTGCGCGACGCCGGCGATATCGAGCACGTCGAGCCCGGGATTGCCCAGCGTCTCGCCGAACAGCAGGCGTGTCTCGGGCCGCAGCGCCGCGCGCCAGGCATCCAGGTCGCCGGGTTTCACGAAGGTGGTGGCGATGCCGAAGCGGCGCAGCGTGTAGTCGAGCAGGTTGTGCGAGCCACCGTAGAGCGCCGTGGACGCGACGATATGCGCGCCCGCGCCCATCAGCGTGGCGATGGCAAGATGCAGCGCCGCCTGGCCGCTCGCGGTGCCGATCGCGCCCGCGCCGCCTTCGAGCGCGGCCACGCGCTCTTCGAACACGGCGACCGTGGGGTTCGAGAGGCGCGAGTACACGTGGCCCGCGCGCTCCATATTGAAGAGCGCCGCGGCGTGGTCGGTGTCGCGAAACGAAAACGACGTGGTCTGATAAATCGGCGTCGCGCGGGCGCCGGTGACAGGGTCGGGTGCGGCGCCGGCATGCAGCGCGAGCGTGTCGAAGCGTGGGTCGGACATCTTGGCGGCACGGCCGGCGCGAACCGGCGTCGGGTGAGAGGTGCTGGCATCGTAACACCGGCCAGCGCCAGCGGGGACGCATCGCGGGGGCGGGCGACGAGGGCGGCGCCAGCTCGCCGCCCTCGCGTAGCGAGGCCGCGGGCGCGGTGCTTGCCGACCGGAAGGCATAGGGGAAATGGCCGATGAAGCGCTTGCCCGGTTGGCGAAAAACCCGGCGTTTGAGCGCGGCAGCGGGCAATTTCAGGGAGATTCAGGCGGGATTTTCGTGTTTCGGCCGGCTTTCCCGCGTCTTTCCCGTGTCTTTCCTTTTACGGGCCTTTCCGATAGCATCGAAAAGAGGCAGGAACTTCTTTACGGCATCTCCCCCACGATTCCCGACAGGCGGCCCGGCCGCCGACATTTTTTGCAGGAGACGGGACCTGGCGCTTCACGGCCAGGCCCCGTCGGCACAGGAGACACATCATGCGCGTGAGCGACATTCTCAAGGTCAAGGGCAATACGCTCTACACCGTTACGCCCGACACGTCGCTGCATGACGCAGTGAACACCATGGCCGAGCGCGATATCGGCTCGCTCGTCGTCATGGAGTATGGCGATCTGGTCGGCATGCTCACATTCCGCGAGATCATTCTGACGCTGAGCGCGAATGGCGGCAGCGTCGGCACCAGCACGATCCGCAAGGTCATGGACGACCACCCCATCACGTGCACGCCCGAAACCGAGGTCGACGAAGTGCGCCGCATGATGCTCGAGCATCACGTGCGCTATTTGCCAGTCATGGACAGCCGCTCGCTCATGGGCGTGATCTCGTTCTACGACGTCGCGAAGGCGGTGGTCGAGGCGCAGGGCTTCGAAAACAAGCTGCTCAAGGCCTATATTCGCGACTGGCCCGAAGAAGAGCAGCATTCGGGGCGTTGATTCCGGCGCCAGCCCGGTGCCTGCGCGCGGTGCACAGTGAACGCGCCACGCGGCGGACCCGCACGAACCTGCTTGAAAAAGCGCGCGTCTGGCGCGCTTTTTTGCGTCCGGCCTCCCATTCTTTCAGCATGAATCCGATTCGATGAGCGAAAGTCCGATGCCCGCCGCGCAGCGCGCGGCCCGCGAAGCAGCAGCCCATGGCTCGCAGTTCGCGCTGCTGCGCCAGCGCCGCTTTGCGCCGTTCTTCTGGACGCAGTTTCTCGGCGCGATGAACGACAACGTCTTCAAGATCGGCTTCACGTCGCTCGTGACCTACCAGGCGGCGCGTTTTTCGGGCGTCGATCCGAAGACGGTGGCGTTCCTGATCTCGGCCATCTTCATCGCGCCGTTCGTGCTTTTTTCGGCCACCTCGGGGCAGATCGCCGACAAGTACGACAAGGCCGTGCTCACACGCTGGGTCAAGACCTTCGAGATCGCGGTGATGCTGATCGGCGCGGCGGGTTTCTGGATGCACAGCGCACCGCTGCTCTATCTGTGCACGTTCCTGATGGGCGTGCATTCCACCGTGTTCGGACCCATCAAGTACGCGTATCTGCCGCAAAAGCTCGCGGATGACGAACTTGTCGGCGGCAACGGGCTCGTGGAGATGGGCACCTTCGTGGCGATCCTCATCGGGACGATCATGGGCGGCATCGCGGCCGGCATCGGCGCGTCGGATGCGGCGTCCACCACGGTGCCGGCCGGGCCGCCGCTGGGCGCATGGTGGCTCGGCGGCCTGTGCATCGGCATCGCGCTGATCGGCCGCGTGGCCAGCGTGTTCGTGCCGCCGTGCGCGCCGTCGCAGCCGGACCTGCGCATCAACTGGAATCCGTTTTCCGAGACCTGGCGCAACCTGCGGCTCGCGCACGGCAACCGCACCGTGTTCCTGAGCCTGCTCGGGATTTCGTGGCTGTGGTTCGTCGGCGCGACCTTCCTGGCCTCGTTTTTCAATTTCGCGAAGGACGTGCTGTCCGCCGACCCCGATGTCGTGACGCTGCTGCTCGCCATGTTCTCGCTCGGCATCGGCACGGGTTCGATGCTGTGCGAGCGGCTTTCGCGCCGGCGCGTCGAGATCGGGCTCGTGCCGCTCGGCTCGATCGGCATGAGCGTGTTCGGCATCGACCTGTTCTTCGCGAGCCATGCGCTGCCCGCGGCGCCGCATCTGCTTTCGGTGGGCGAATTCGTGCGCACGCTCGCGCACTGGCGCGTGCTGGCCGACCTGTTCCTGCTCGCGATGTTCGGCGGCTTCTATAGCGTGCCGCTCTACGCGCTGATCCAGAGCCGCAGCGCGCCCAGCCATCGCGCGCGCATCATCGCCGCGAACAACATCCTCAACTCGCTGTTCATGATCGTCTCGGCGCTCATGGCGATGGGGCTGACTGCGGCGGGCGTCGGCATTGCGGGCATCTTTCTCACGACCGCGCTGCTCAACATCGTCGTGGCCGCGTACATCTACACGCTCGTGCCCGAGTTCCTGCTGCGCTTCGCGGCGTGGGTGCTCGTGCATACGGTCTATCGCGTGCGGCTCGTCCACGCCGAGCGCATTCCCGCCGAGGGCGCCGCGGTGCTGGTCTGCAATCACGTGAGCTTCGTGGATGCGGTGGTCATCATGGCCGAGAGCCCGAGGCCGATCCGCTTCGTGATGGATCACCGGATCTTCCGGTCGCCGTTGCTCGGCTGGCTGTTCCGGCATGCGAAGGCGATTCCGATCGCGCCGGCGCACGAGGACGCGGCGCTGCTCGCGGCCGCCTACGAGACCTGCGCCGCCGCGCTCGCCGACGGCGAACTCGTGTGCATCTTCCCCGAAGGCAAGCTCACGAAGACCGGCGATATGAATCCGTTCCGCCACGGCGTGACGGAGATTCTCAAGCGCCACCCCGCGCCGGTCGTGCCGATGGCGCTGCGCGGGCTCTGGGGCAGCGCGTTCTCGCGGCATGGGGCGTCGGGCCAGGAGCGGCCGGTGCGGCGCGGGCTCACGAGCCGGCTCACGCTGGCGGTGGGTGAGCCGGTGCCGCCCGGCGACGTGACGGTCGACGCGTTGCAGCGGACGGTGGCCGAATTGCGGGGCGCGCGGCGCTGACGTTGCGCTAACCGCAGCGGGAAGGATGTGCACGGACGAGCCGGGCGGGCCGTCGCGCAGGCTGGCATAATATTGGAGTACCCGATGCACTTTGGACCACCGTCATGTCCGGCAACACGCTCGGTACGCTTTTCACCGTCACCACCTTCGGCGAATCCCACGGTCCGGCCATCGGCTGTGTCATCGACGGCTGTCCGCCCGGCATGGCGCTCACCGAAGCCGATATCCAGATCGATCTCGATCGCCGCCGTCCGGGCACCTCGCGTCATGTCACGCAGCGCCAGGAAGCAGACAAGGTCGAGATTCTCTCAGGCGTGTTCGAGGGCGTGACGACCGGCACGCCCATCGCGCTCCTGATCCGCAACACCGACCAGCGCAGCAAGGACTACGGCAACATCGTCGAGACCTTCCGTCCCGGCCACGCTGACTACACCTACTGGCAGAAGTACGGCATCCGCGACTATCGCGGCGGCGGCCGTTCGTCGGCGCGTCTGACGGCGCCCACGGTCGCGGCCGGCGCGGTCGCGAAAAAGTGGCTGCGCGAGCGCTTCGGCGTGGAAGTGCGCGGCTGCATGAGCGCGCTCGGCGAGATCGACGTGCCGTTCGTCGACTGGAAGCACGTGCCCGAAAACCCGTTCTTTGCCGCGAACGCCGACGTCGTGCCGCAGCTCGAGGCCTATATGGACGCATTGCGCAAGGACGGCGACTCGATCGGCGCGCGCATCGACGTGGTGGCGAGCGGGGTGCCGGTGGGCTGGGGCGAGCCGCTCTTCGACCGGCTCGACGCCGACATCGCGCACGCCATGATGGGCATCAATGCCGTGAAGGGCGTCGAGATTGGCGCGGGTTTTGCCAGCGTGGCGCAACGTGGCTCGGAGCACGGCGACGAACTCACACCCGGTGGCTTTCACGGCAATCACGCGGGCGGCGTGCTCGGCGGCATTTCGACGGGGCAGGACATCACCGTTTCGATCGCCATCAAGCCGACTTCGAGCATCCGCACGCCGCGCCGCTCGATCGACAAGGCCGGCGAGCCGTCCACGGTCGAGACCTTCGGCCGCCACGACCCGTGCGTGGGCATTCGCGCGACGCCCATTGCCGAGGCGATGCTCGCGCTCGTGCTGATCGACCATGCGCTGCGCCATCGCGCGCAGAACGGCGATGTTGCCGTGACGACGCCGAAGATCCCGGCCAGCGACGCCTGATCGTCTGCGGAAGGCAGCGTCCGTGCTGGCGCTGCTGGCCGGTGTGACGCCGCCGTTGCCGGCTTCGGCCAACGCCGCTCGCACGGTTTCTTGCACATGCAGCCCGTATGAAACGACAAAGCCGCTCCGGGGAGCGGCTTTGTCGATTTCCGGCCTTACATATTCGGATAGTTCGGCCCGCCGCCGCCTTCCGGCGTGACCCACACGATGTTCTGCGTCGGGTCCTTGATGTCGCAAGTCTTGCAGTGCACGCAGTTCTGCGCGTTGATCTGCAGGCGGTCGCTGCCGTCGTCGTTCTTCACGAATTCATAGACGGCAGCAGGGCAGAAGCGCC
>JAITTX010000144.1 GCA_031286755.1 Paraburkholderia sp. | reverse complement strand
GGCAATGCGGCGGCGTTCTACCGGCTGAGCGCCGATCCAGCCGGTTAGAAAACGCTCGCGAAACCGCCACGGCGGCGGCGCGTCTGGCCATAATGGCCGCTCGCCTCAACCGTGGCGGCAACCGCGCAGACCGCCTCGCGGCAGCGCATCGATCGTTACCGAAGTCTCATCACTGAACGCGGCAATAGCGTCCGAATCAACGGGAGTGGCAGATGGTACAAAGACTGGCCGGCAAGACGGCCTTGATCACCGCGGCGGGCCAGGGCATCGGCTACGCCGCCGCCGAACGGTTCGCGCGCGAGGGCGCGCGCGTGATCGCAACCGATATCCGCATCGACTCGCTCGCGGACCTGCCCGTCGAGGCGCGCAAGCTCGACGTGCGCGACGGCGCGGCCATCGCGGCGCTCGCGCGCGAGCTGGGCGCGATCGACGTGCTGTTCAACTGCGCGGGCTTCGTGCACGCGGGCTCGATTCTCGAAGCGAGCGAGGAAGACTGGGACTTCGCGTTCGACCTCAACGCCAAGGCGATGTACCGGACCATTCGCGCCTTTCTGCCCGCGATGCTGGACGCGGGCGGCGGCTCGATCATCAATATGTCGTCGGCGGCGTCGAGCGTGAAGGGCGTGCCCAACCGTTTCGTCTACGGTGCTTCCAAGGCGGCTGTGATAGGGTTGACCAAGGCCGTGGCCGCCGACTTCGTGACGCGCGGCATCCGCTGCAACGCGATCTGCCCCGGCACCGTGGCCTCGCCCTCGCTCGAGGAGCGCATCGCCACCCAGGCGGCGGCGCAGGGCACGAGCGTGGACGCCGCGCGCGCGGCCTTCGTCGCGCGCCAGCCGATGGGGCGCGTGGGCAAGGCCGAGGAAATCGCGGCGCTCGCGCTCTATCTCGCCTCGGACGAGTCGGCGTTCACGACCGGCCAGGCACATGTGATCGACGGTGGATGGTCCAATTAGCCAGGGTGGTCTAACTGGTTAGTCCGTGCGATGATTGCCGCGGCGGCGATGCAACGCCGGCGTATCGCACCACGCATTGAGCAGACAGACAAGGAACAGAGACAATGAAATTGCTTCGCTATGGCCCCAAGGGTCACGAAAAACCGGGCCTTCTCGATGCCGAGGGCCGCATTCGCGCGCTCTCCGGCGCCGTTGCCGACATTGCCGGCGACGTGCTCTCCGACGCGGGCCTCGCGCAACTGCGCTCGATCGACCCGGAAACGCTGCCGCTCGTGGAGGGCAATCCGCGCCTCGGGCCCTGCGTGGGCCATATCGGCAAGATGGTGTGCATCGGCCTGAACTATGCCGATCACGCCGCCGAATCGGGCATGCCGGTGCCGAGCGAGCCGGTGGTGTTCAACAAGTGGACGAGCGCCATCATCGGGCCCGACGACGACATCGAGATCCCGCGCGGCTCGAAGAAGACCGACTGGGAAGTGGAACTGGGCGTGGTGATCGGCAAGCACGCGAAGAACGTGAGCGAGGCCGACGCACTGAACTACGTGGCGGGCTACTGCGTGATCAACGACGTGTCCGAGCGCGAGTGGCAGATCGAGCGCGGCGGCCAGTGGGACAAGGGCAAGGGCTTCGACACCTTCGGTCCGACCGGCCCGTGGCTCGTCACGCGCGACGAGGTGGCCGATCCGCAAAATCTCTCGATGTGGCTCGAAGTGGACGGCCACCGCTACCAGAACGGCAGCACGCGCACGATGGTCTTCACGGTCGCGAAGCTGGTGTCGTATCTCTCGCAGTGCATGAGCCTGCAGCCGGGCGATGTGATCTCCACGGGCACGCCGCCGGGCGTGGGCATGGGCGTGAAGCCCGAGCCGGTGTACCTGAAACCGGGCCAGACCGTGCGCCTGAGCATCGAAGGGCTGGGCGTGCAGACGCAGAAGACGCGCGCGGCGGAGTGAGCGGGCGCCTTTCCCGTTCCCGCCTTGCTGCATGGAAATAGATGAACGGCCGTGGGTGCTCGAGCGCACCCACGGCCGTTGTGTTTTGCGGCTTCCCCAGCCGTGGCGGGCTCACGCGTGCGGCGTTTCCCCGTGCGCGCCGTTCCCGCCCCCCGCGTCGCCCATCCGGTTGACCGTGCCCTGCGCGAGCGCCACCAGCCGCTCGTCGCCGTTCTCCATCACGAACACGCTGCACTGGCAGGTGGCCTGCTGGCGCCCCGCATGCACCACGCGCGCCCGCGCGACCAGCGTGCCGGAGATGGCGGGCCGCAGGTAATTGATCTTGTACTCGCCCGTCACCACGCGCGGACCGAGCGCCAGCGCGCCCGCGAACGTGAGGGCGTTGTCGGCGAGATAGCTGATCACCCCGCCGTGCACGAAGCCGTGCTGCTGCTTGAGCTCTTCGCGCACGGGCAGCCGCAGCGTCAGCTCGTCGGGCCCGACGCTCATGAGTTCGGTGCCGAGCAGCATGCTGAACGGTTGGGCGTGAAGCGCGCCGCGCGCGCGGTCCACCAGATCGGTCATCGTCGGATTCCCCAGGGCCACGCCCGCGTAGTTTCTTAACCACTGTAGGAAGTGCCGTGCGGCGGCGCAAGGTGAATCGGAAAGCCATCGCCGTTGAATTGTTGCGAAAAACGATGAGAATCGCGCCGGAATCGTTTTTGCAACGCGCTGTTGCGGATTTGATGCGGAAATTTCACGGAATAGGCCTCAATCCAACGTTTGCGAGGCCGTAAACCCGTGCGGGTGCGTGCGTTATCCCGCGCGCGCCGAAACTGCTCAACTGCCATCCCAGGTGTTCAAGATGTTCAGCAAGATCAAGGTCGCATCGGGCCTTTTGTGTGTTCTGGTTGCATTCTGCGTGCTCCAGCTCGTAACCGGGGGCCTCGGCTTCTGGGCCCTCACCCGCACGCACGACGACGTGAAGGACCTCTCCCGCGTGGCGCTGCGCCAGGCGAGTGCCGCCAACGAAACCACCCAGCATTTGATGGACGCGCGCATCAACCTCTCGCGCGCGGGCACTCGCCTGATTCGTGGCGGCGGCGCGGCGCCGACCGACATCATCAGCCATGCGCAGGAGCAACTGAACGCGGCCGACCAGTCGTACGCGGAGCTCATGGCGGTGGAACCCGTCAACGAGGAAGACCGCGCGCGCGTGGCGGCGCTCGGCCAGCGCTATCAGGTCTACCGCAAGGCGCTCGCGGAGCTGATCGACGACCTCAACGCCAACAATATCCAGGCCTTTCTCGACCAGCCGACCCAGTCCTACCAGGACGCCTATCTCGCCGAATTGCGCGGCTTCGCGCGCTTTAGCGCGGCGGCCAGCCACGCATCGCTCGAATCGATCGATGCGCGCCTCGCGCTATTCCAGAGCGTGGGCGTGGCGATTCTGATCGTGCTGATCGCCCTCGCCACGGGCGTGCACGTCGCGCTGCGCCGGGGCGTCGTGGCGCCGCTGGAGGAAGCGGGCCGCCACTTCGAGCGCATCGCCCGCGGGCGCCTGAATGAAACCGTGGCCGCGCGCGGCGAGAACGAAATCGGCGTGCTCTTTCGCGGCCTCGCGATGATGCAGGCGAGCCTCGCGCGCACGGTGCACACGGTGCGCGAGGCGGCGGGCTCGATCCACGTGGGCGCGGACGAGATCGCGACCGGCAACGCCGATCTTTCGGCGCGCACGGAATCGCAGGCGGCTTCGCTCGAAGAGACTGCGGCCAGCATGGAAGAGCTCACCGGCACGGTGCGCAACACCGCCGAAAACGCGCGCGAGGCCAACGCGCTGGCCGAGGCGGCGCTCGACGCGACCGCGCGCGGCGGCGCCGTGGTGGGCGAGGTGGTCGAGCGCATGCACGGCATCGCGCAGAGTTCGGACAAGATCGCGGAGATCATCGGTGTGATCGACGGGATCGCTTTCCAGACCAACATTCTGGCGTTGAACGCGGCCGTGGAAGCGGCGCGCGCGGGCGAGCAGGGACGCGGCTTCGCCGTGGTGGCGGGCGAGGTGCGCGGGCTCGCGCAGCGCAGCGCGCAGTCGGCCAAGGAAATCAAGACGCTGATCAGCGAGTCGGTGGCGCAGATTCGCGGCGGCTCGGAGCTGGTCGAGCGCGCGGGCTCGGCCATGCGCGAGGTGTCGACCTCGATTTCGCGCGTCACGCAGATGATGGCGGGCATCAGCGCCTCGTCGCTCGAGCAGAGCTCGGGCATCGATCAGGTGAATACCGCCGTTTCGCAGATGGATCAGATGACGCAGCAAAACGCGGCGCTGGTCGAGGAGGCCGCGGCTGCGGCGGCCTCGCTGCATCAGCAGACGCGGCAACTGGCCGAGGCGGTGGCGGCCTTCGAGATCGCTCCGGCCGTGCTGGCCGAAGGCCGCGGGCTCGCGCAGGCCGCAGTGGCGCGCGCGGAGCCCGTAGGCATGCTGGCGGGCGCCCCGGCGCGCTAGGGCAGCGCGCTGTACGCCGTCAGCAGGTGGTACGGCGTGGTTGAAGGCATGTCCGCGCGGGCGACTTCCCCGCTCGCGCTCCTGCACTCCACCCAGCCTTGCGGCGTGAGAAAGCGCCGCGCGAATTTTCCGGTCTGCGCTTCCAATGTTGCGCGCACAACGGCATCGCCGTGCGTGGCGATCGCGCGCAAGTATTCGGTCTGCGCCCAGATGCGCTGCGTGGCGTCGCTCACGCGGCCTTGTTCGTCGAGGGCCGCCGCCACGCCGCCCGTGGCCGGGTCCACGCCGTGCTTCACGGCGAACGCGAACCCGCGCGCGAGCGCCTCCTGAAGCCCCGAGCCGCCCAGCCGCTGCGCGCCCGCCTGCTTCACGAGCCAGAACCACTCGAACTGATGTCCGGGTTCGAGCCGGTTGTCCGGCGCACCGAGCGGCAGCTCGGCGATACAGCCCGTGGGCGTGTGCAGGAAATGGCGCGCCAGGGCTTCGACGAGCCCGGTGATGGCCGTGTCGAAGGCGGCGTCGCCGGTTGCCTCGCGGGCCGCGAGCCAGGCCTCGGTCAGATGCATCAGCGGATTTTGCAGCGGCCCGCTCGCGACGCTCGCGAAGGACGCATCGAGCGCCGCGTTCAGTAACCCGTCGCGCGCCTTGAAGCGCTCGACGATCAGCGCCGAAGTCTCGCGCGCCGTGTCGAGCGCTTCAGGCACGCCGAGGCGCTGGCCATACGCCGAGCACGCGAACACCACGAATGCGTGCGTATAGAGGTCTTTCGTGGTGTCGAGCGGCGCGCCCCCGGCATCGACGCTATAGAACCAGCCGCCGCGCGCGCGGTCGGCAAAGGTATGGCGCAGCGACTCGAACAGCGGGTGCGCGTGCGCGGCCTCGCGCTCGCCTGCCTGCGAGAACACGAAGAGCTGGCGGGCGCAGGCCATCGCGCGATAGCGCACGTCGGGCAGCGGCGCCGCGCCCGTTGCGTCGAGCGCCTCGTGCGGCAGGCGCAGCGCCGTGTTGAAGCCGGGGCCGCGCCACAACGG
>JAITTX010000095.1 GCA_031286755.1 Paraburkholderia sp. | reverse complement strand
CACGCCCTCGGCCACCTTCGTCGCCAGTTCGGCCTGCGCTTGCTCGGGCACCATGCCTTCCAGAGTCACTACGCCGTTGCGTGCGCGAACCGAGATCGTGGAAACGCGCAGACCTTTGGTCTTGCTCAGCGCGCGCACTACGGCTTTCTGCAGCGCGCGATCGGCGGCTTTGGCGGCCTTTGCGTCGTTGACCGACGTTGGCCCGCTCGCCGCGGACGCCGCAGCGCCACCCTGTGCGCTGGCGCCGATCGACGTCAGCGCGATAACAAGCCCCGCAGCCAGATATTTCGCGTGATGTTTCTTCATTATTGTCCTCCTGTGTAGTGGTCCGGCACGCGCATCGCAGCAGCCGCATGGCGCCCGGCACGGCGCAAAGCCGTGCCGCCACCATGCCGCGCGAGGCCGACGCCGCGTCAGAACCGGTGGGTCATGCCCAGCACGGCCAGCACCTGCTTCGAGCCGTCGGCGGCCGTGATGCCCGGCCAGCTCACGTTCGCGATGCCGTTGTTCTTCAGATACCCCGCGCGCAGATACAGGCTCGTGCGCTTGGAGAGGTAGTGTTCCGCGCCGATCTCGAAGCCCGGCGTGTTGTCGTCCACACCGCGCACGTTGCGGTAAACCCCGGCGAACTCGATCGTGTCGACTGGCGTGGCCTGGATGGTCGCGCCCGCCTCGATGATGCTGTACGGGTGGACCAGCGCGGCGAGCGGCGCCAGCGTGCCCACGCCCGGCGCCGTGACGCTCGCGCCGCGCGGCGGATCGCTCGGGCTGTTATAGCTGTAGTTGAACTGCAGGTTCACGATGCCGATGCGATATGCGATGGCCGCCGAATAGTGCGCCGTCGAGACGAGGCTGAACGTGCTCGCGGGCAGCGGCTGGCCGGCGAGCGGCGTGCCGGCCGGGTAGGCCCCGAGCGAGGCGCTTTCCTGGCCGGCGTGCTGGAACTGGTAGCCGAGGCCGAGGAAGAGTCCGTACCCGGAATACGTTGCCGCAAGGTCGAGCATGTTGCCGGACGTCATCGGAACCGGCTGCGTCACGGTGGAGGGGAACGCGTACATGCCGTAGAAGCGCAGGCCGCGCCAATCCGGCGACTGGAAGACGATCGAGTTGCTGGTGCGCCCCGAAACGGATTGCGTGGCGAGTGTCGCCCGGTCGCGCGCGCCGGCCAGGTCGACGGCCGAGATCGGCGAGAGGATCTCGTTGGCGCGGAACGGATCGGTGGGATAGATCGCGATGAAGCTCGGCTGATATTGCCGGCCAAACGTGAGCTGCCCCCAGTTGTCGTGCTTCAGCCCCACCCATGACTGACGATAGAACAGCGCCGTGGAATCGGCGAAATAGGTTCCGTTGTTGGTATTGAAGCCGTTCTCCAGATCGAAGATGGCTTTCAGGCCGCCGCCAAGATCCTCGCTACCCTTCAAGCCGAACATCGATCCGGTCTGGCCGCCACTTCGTTCGGAATACGAATGACTTCCCGGAACATAGGCGGTGCCCGGACCGCCCTTTGTGCCACTGCCGTTGTACAGGAACTGCCCGAATACGTCGACGACGCCGTATAGCGTCACGCTCGTCTGCGCCGAAGCGCCTCCGGCGGCGAGTATCAGGACCGCCCCACAAATGCTTTTAGTCACCAATCGCATGCACGTCTCCTCATTATGTTTGCCGCACCCGATGGACGCAGAATTCAAACTCTGGCCAAGACTGCCCCCTCCCAAAGGCTCGTCGGTCATTCCGAATGGTCTTGTCAGTGCGCTCATGGTGCCGGTGACGGGGGGGTGAAACACCTCCCCTCCGAGAGTGGGACGGGAATACCCCGAGGAAGACGTGCAAAGCGGCCGATGCGCTTGCGGCAAGGGGCTTTTCCTCCCCCGTGCACCTCGGGAGGCGCGCACGCCCCCCTCCCGAGGGTGGTGCCCGAGTCGATGGCGAATCTCTATTCTTGGCTCACGGGGTTCGAGCCGGGCAGGCACGCGGCGGTGGCCCCTCACGAACGAACGCCGGGACGCACGCCTTGACCGACGCCGGCCCAACCTTCAGGACATCTGCAATGCACATTACCCGTACAGTCTTTCGTGACGATCATGAGATGCTGCGCACCACGGCGCGCCGCTTTCTGGAAAAAGAGTGCCTGCCGAAGCAGGCCGAGTGGGACAAGGCCGGCAAGGTCGACCGCGAAACGTGGCTGAAGGCCGGCCGCGAGGGACTGCTCTGTGTGACGCTGCCGACCGAATACGGTGGTGGCGGCGGCGACTTCGGCCACGCGGCCATCCTGAACGAGGAAGTCAACCGCCTGAACCTGAGCGGGCTCGGCTTTGCCGTGCACTCGGACATCATCGCTCCGTACATCGCGCGTATCGGCAACGAGGAGCAGAAACAGAAGTGGCTGCCCAAGTGCTGCAGCGGTGAATACATTCTCGCGATCGCCATGACGGAACCCGGCACCGGCAGCGACCTGAAGGCCGTGCGCACGACCGCGATCCGCGATGGCGACGAATACGTCATCAACGGCAGCAAGACCTTCATCAGCAACGGCCTGAACGCCGACCTGATCATCGTGATCTGCAAGACCGATCCCGCCGCGGGCGCGAAGGGCGTGAGCCTGATCGTCGTGGAAGCGGACCGCGCGGGTTTCCGCCGCGGGCGCAAGCTCGAAAAAGTGGGCCAGCACGGGCAAGACACGGCCGAACTCTTCTTCGATGAGGTGCGCGTGCCGGTTTCGAACCGCCTCGGTGAGGAAGGCATGGGCTTCGCCTACCTGATGGGCGAGCTGCCGCAGGAGCGTCTGTCGATCGCGATCGGCGCGGCCGCGCGACTGGAAGCGAGCCTCGAGCACACGATCAACTACGTGAAGGACCGCCGCGCCTTCAACCAGACGGTGTGGGATTTCCAGAACACCAAGTTCAAGCTGGCCGATATCAAGGCCCAGGCCATCGCCGTGCGTCTGATGGTCGATCACTACCTCGCCGAGCACATGAGCCGGCGTCTCACGCTCGAAGAAGCGGCGGTGGCCAAGCTCTTCGCCACAGAGTCGCTCGGCAAGGCGCTCGACGAGATGGTGCAGTTGCATGGCGGCTACGGCTACATGCTCGAGTATCCAGTGGCCCGCGCGTTCGCCGACGCCCGCGTCACGCGCATTTATGGCGGCACGAGCGAAGTGATGCGCGACCTCATCTCTCGCAAGCTCTGATCCGAACTTCCAGTACATCTAACCCAGGAGACAAAACATGAGCCGTAATGTGTTCGTTGCCGGTGTCGGCATGATTCCGTTCAAGAAGCCCGGTACCAGCGAAACCTACGACGTGATGGGCGCCACCGCCGTGCGCCAGGCGCTGGCCGATGCCGGCCTCGATTACCGCGACGTGCAGCAGGCCTTTGCGGGCTACGTCTATGGCGATTCCACCTGCGGGCAGAAGGCGCTTTACCACGTCGGCATGACCGGCATCCCGGTCATCAACGTCAATAACAACTGCGCAACCGGCTCTTCCGCGCTGTTTCTCGCGCGCCAGGCCGTCGCGAGCGGCGCGGTCGACTGCGCGCTCGCCGTGGGTTTCGAATTCATGCAGCCGGGCGCGCTCAAGGCATCGTTCACCGACCGCGCCCCTGCCCTCGAACGAGCTAACGCGATCGTCGACGAACTGGTCGGCCGGCCCGAAGGCCTCGGCAACGCGATTCGCCAGTTCGCGGGCGCGGGCATGGCGCACATGAAGAAGTACGGCACGAAGCTCGAAACCTTCGCCGCCATCCGCGCGAAAGCGAGCCGTCATGCGGCGCGCAATCCGCTCGCGGTGTTCCGCAACGTCATCTCGACCGAGGACGTGATGGCCGCGCCCATGCTCTGGGACGGCGTGCTCACGCGCCTGATGGCGTGCCCTCCGACCTGCGGCGGCGCGGCGGCCATCGTCGTGTCGGAGTCCTTTGCAAAGCGCAAGGGCCTGCGCACCGACGTGCTGATCGCGGGCCAGGCGCTCACCACCGACACGCCCAGCACCTACGACGCGCGCGACATGATCCGCGTGGTCGGCTTCGACATGGCCCAGGCCGCCGCGAAGAGCGCCTATGAGCAAGCCGGCGTGGGCCCGAAGGACATCGACGTGATCGAGCTGCACGACTGCTTCGCGCAGAACGAGCTCATCACCTATGAAGCGCTCGGGCTGTGCCCGGAAGGCGAAGCCGAAAAACTCGTCAACGACGGCGACAACACCTATGGCGGCGAGTGGGTCGTCAATCCCTCGGGCGGCCTGCTCTCGAAGGGTCATCCGCTCGGCGCAACCGGCCTCGCGCAATGCTACGAGCTCACGCAGCAACTGCGCGGTGCCGCCGACGAGCGCCAGGTCGAAGGCGCGAAGCTCGCGCTGGCGCACAACGTGGGCCTTGGCGGCGCGTGCGTCGTGACGATCTACAAGAAGGTGGCGTGAGGCGCCGGCTGACGAGGAGCGAGACGAAATGATCGACAGGAAGTTCATCGGCCGGGTGACCGCCGACTTCAGCGCCACGGCTCCCGCGAGCCAGTTGCGCTTCTTCGCGAAGGCGACGGGCGAGACCCGCCCCGAGTATCTCGACGAAGCCGCCGCGCGCGACGCGGGCCATCCCGGCCTGCCGTTGCCGCCCACCTTCCTCTTCTCGCTGGAAATGCTCGCGCCGCCCGATGGCTGGCGCGACGAGGCCGGCATCAAGCTCGAACGCATCCTGCACGGCGAACAGTCGTTCACGTATCGCCGCATGGCCTATGCGGGCGACACGCTGCACTTCAAGACGCAGATCGCCGACATCTACGAGAAGAAAGGCGGCGCACTCGAATTCATCGTGCGCGAGACGCGCGTGACCAACCAGCATGGTGAGCACGTGGCGGATCTGCGCAGCGTGACGGTCCATCGCGCGGGATGAACGGGAGAATCCACATGAGCCAACTGAAATTCGACCAGCTCCAGGTGGGCGACGCGCTGCCGCCGCTCACGCTCGCGCCGGTCAATCGCACCACGCTGGCGCTCTTTGCCGGCGCGTCGAACGACCATAACGCCATTCATATCGACATCGACTTTGCACGCAAGGCCGGCATGCCGGACGTGTTCGCGCACGGGATGCTGTCCATGGCGTATCTGGGGCGTCTCCTGACCAACTGGGTGCCGCAGGAGGCGATACGGGAATTCTCCGTGCGCTTTGCCGCGATCACGCAGGTGGGCGACGCCATCAGTTGCAATGGCGTGGTGACGGAAAAAGACGAAGCGGCGCGCACGGTGCGCGTCATGCTGACCACGCGCGACCGCGCGGGGGAAATCAAATTGTCGGGCGAGGCGCTCATCGCGCTGGATGCCTGAGTGGAACCGAGAGAGAACTGAGGAGCACGAGATTATGAGCAAGCTGGCAGGCAAGGTCGCGATCGTATCGGGATCGGGGCGCGGGATCGGGCGCGAGATCGCATTGAAACTCGCGGGTGACGGCGCCGCCGTCGTGGTCAACGATCTGGACGCGGCGCCCGCGCAGGAAGTGGTTCAGGAGATTGTGACCGCGGGCGGCCGCGCGATCGCCTGCACCGGCAGCGTGACGGACGCGGACTTCGGCACGCGCTTCGTGGGCGCGGCGCTCAAGGAGTTCGGCCGTCTCGACATCATCGTCAACAACGCGGGCTACACGTGGGACAACGTCATCCAGAAGATGACCGACGAGCAATGGAACGCGATCATGGAGGTGCACGTGAGCGCGCCGTTTCGTATTCTGCGGGCCGCGGCGGACTATTTCCGCGAGGCCGCGAAGCAGGAAGCCGATGCGGGCCAGGAAGTGTTCCGCAAGGTCGTGAACATTTCGTCGGTGTCGGGCGTGATGGGCAATGCGGGCCAGGCCAACTATTCGGCCGCCAAGGCCGCCATCAACGGCCTCACGAAAGCGCTGGCCAAGGAGTGGGGCCGCTACAAGGTCAACGTGAACAGCGTGGCGTTCGGGCTCATCAAGACGCGCCTGACCGAAGCGGTGGCGGGCGAGGGCAATAACGCCACCATCGATATCGCCGGCAATGAAATCAAGGTGGGCGTCAACCCGCAACTGATGAAGAACATCGAGGCGATGATTCCGGTGGGGCGCGGCGGCACGCCGGTCGAAGCGGCCGGCGCCGTGTATCTGATGTGCATTCCCGAATCGAATTACGTCTCCGGCCAGGTGCTGGTGGTGGGTGGCGGTCGTCCCTGATCGGGGCAATCGCAGGGCCTTGCATGGGAGGGTAGACACATGGCCGAGCAACGCAGTCCGTGGATCACCGAAGACCTGGTGCTGTTCCAGGATTCGATTCGCAAGTTCATCGAGCGGGAGCTGGCGCCGCACGAGGAGCGCTGGTGGAAGCAGCAGCACGTCGACCGGGAGGTGTGGCGCAAGGCGGGCGAGATGGGCATGCTCTGCGCGAGCATTCCCGAGGAATATGGCGGTGGAGGCGGCACCTTCGCGCACGAGGCCATCATCGCGCTCGAACAGTCGCGCGCGATGGTGACGAGCCTTGGCACCAACGTGCACAGCGGCATCGTCGCGCATTACATCCTGCGCTACGGCACCGAGGCGCAAAAGTGCAAGTGGCTGCCGAAGATGGCGAGCGGCGAGCTCGTTGCCGCGATTGCCATGTCGGAGCCGGGTGCAGGCTCCGACCTGAAGAGCATCAAGACGCGCGCGGTGCGCGACGGCGACCACTACGTCATCAACGGGTCGAAAACCTTCATTTCGAACGGGTTGCTCGCGGATCTCATCTGCGTCGTGGTGAAGACCGATCCGGAGAAGGGCGCGAAGGGCGTCTCCATCGTGGTCGTCGAAACGCAGGGCGAGAACGGCGCGGAGCTGGCCGGCTTTCGCCGCGGACGCGTGCTCGAAAAGATGGGCCAGAAGGGGCAGGACACGGCGGAGCTTTTCTTCGACGACGTGCGCGTGCCCTGCGCGAACCTGCTCGGCGACGAAGAGGGCAAGGGCTTCTATCAACTGATGCAGCAGTTGCCCCAGGAGCGCATGATCATCGCGCTGGGCGCGTTGAGCTCGATGGAGAAGGCGCTCGAAGTCACCACCGAATACGTGCGCGAGCGCAAGGTGTTCGGCCAGGCGCTGCTCGATTTGCAGAACACGCGCTTCAAGCTCGCGGAGTGCAAGACCCATGCCGTCATCGCGCGCGCGTTCGTGGACGACTGCATGGCGAAGGTGCTGCGCCACGAACTCGATTCGGAAACGGCCGCCATGGCGAAATGGTGGTGCACGCAGCGCGCCTGCGAAATCGTCGACGAGTGCCTGCAACTGCATGGCGGCTACGGCTACATGATGGAGTACCCCATCGCGCGCCTCTATGTGAACGCGCGCGTGAGCAAGATCTTCGGCGGCTCCAACGAAATCATGAAGGAACTCATCGCGCGCACGCTCTAGTCGCGCACGAGCCTCATCGAAACCATCGGAAAGGAAAGAAAGATGGATTTGCGCTTTACGGCCGGGGAAGAGGCCTTTCGCGACGAGGTGCGTTCGTTCGTGCGCGAAAGCCTGCCCGAGGATATCCGCGCGAAGGTGCTCGCGCACCAGCGGGTGGAGAAAGACGATTACGTGCGCTGGCACCGCATTCTCAACGCGAAGGGCTGGGGCGCGCCAACCTGGCCCACGGAATATGGCGGCACGGGCTGGAACGCCACGCAGCGCCTGATCTTCGAAATCGAAACCTTGCGCGAGGGCGCGCCGCGTTTGCTGCCGTTCGGTCTCACGATGATCGGCCCGGTGCTCATGAAGTACGCGAGCCCGGAAATGAAGGCGCGCTTCTTGCCGCGCATTCCGAACGTGGACGACTTCTGGTGCCAGGGCTATTCCGAGCCGGGCGCGGGCTCGGACCTCGCCTCGCTCAAGACCCGCGCGGTGCGCAAGGGCGACAAGTACATCGTCGACGGGCAGAAGACCTGGACCACCATGGCGCATTTCGCCGACTGGATATTCTGTCTCGTGCGCACCAATCCGGAGGCCCGGCAGCAGGAAGGCATTTCGATGCTGCTCATCGACATGAAGTCGCCGGGCGTCACGGTCCGGCCCATCGTCACGCTGGACGGCGGCCACGACGTCAACGAGACCTGGTTCGAGAACGTCGAGGTGCCGGTGGAGAATCTCGTGGGCGAGGAGAATCGCGGCTGGACCTACGCGAAGTATCTGCTCGGCCACGAACGCACCGGCATCGCGGGCATCGGCCACTGCTATCGCGAGCTGCGCCAGCTCAAGGACTACGCGCAGCAGGCCGACGACGGCCGAGGCGGCAAGATGATCCACGACCTGCGCATGCGCGACAAGATTGCCCGGGTCGAGATGGATCTGATGGCGCTCGAAATGCTGCTGCTGCGCGTGGCGGCCGGCAACGGCGGGCAGGGGCCGGGGCCGGAGGCCTCCATCGTCAAGATTCGCGGCTCGGAGCTGCAGCAGGACATCGCGATGCTGCAGCAGGAGGTGGCGGGCCCGCACGGCTGGCCTTATGCGCCGCAATGGCTGGAGCCGGGCGTGGCGGCGCCGGTCAACGGCCCCGCCTGGGCCTCGCCGGCCGCGTCCACCTACTTCGACATGCGCAAGACCTCGATCTACGGCGGCGCGACGGAAGTGCAGAAAAACATCATCGCGAAGATGATCATTGGCTTGCGGGGTTAGCACATGGACTTCACTTATAGCGAAGAGCAGCAAATGCTCGCCGACAGCCTGCGCCGCTTCGTCGAAAGCGAATATGCGTTCGCCGCGCGGCGCACGCGTTCGCGCACGCTGGGCGCCTTCGACCGCGAGATCTGGCGCGCGCTGGCGGAAATGGGCGTGCTCGGGCTGAACATACCGGCTGAATACGGCGGCTTTGGCGAGGGCGCGGCAAGCCGGCTCGTGGTGCAGCGCGAGCTGGGGCGCGCGCTCGTGCTGGAGCCCGTGATCCCGGCCGCCGTGTGCGCCGCCGCGGTGCTGGAGAACTACGGCACGCCGGCGCAGAAGGACACATGGCTCACGGCGCTCGCCAGTGGCGACAAGATCGTCACGCTCGCCTGGCAGGAGCCGGAGAGCCGCTATCGCCCGGAAGCGGTGCGCACGGTCGCGCAACCCCGCGAAGGCGGCGGCTTCGTGCTCGACGGCTGCAAGTCGCTGGTCTGGCACGGCGAGGCGGCCGACGCGCTGATCGTGAGCGCGCGCGTGGCCGGCTCGGACGAACTGGCGTTGTTCCTCGTCGGGCGCGAGGTGGAGGGCTTGACCGTCACGGGCTATCCGACGATGGACGGCCTGCGCGCCGCCGACCTCGCGTTGTCGAACGCCGTGGTGCCCGAAGGGGCGCTCATCGGCGCCGTGGGCGATGGTCTCGCCGCGCTCGGCCACGCCTTCGATCACGGCATTGCCGCGTTGTGCGCGGAGGCGGCGGGCGCGATGGAGCGGCTCGTCGAGATCACCAGCGAGTACCTGCGCACGCGCCAGCAATTCGGTGCGGCGCTCGCCTCGTTTCAGGCCTTGCAGCACCGCGTCGCGGACATGCTCGTGCACAAGGAGCTGGCGCTCTCGATGGCCTACGTGGCCGCCCAGGCGCTCGACGAGCCCGACGTGGCGCAGCGCACGCGCATGCTGAGCGCCGCCAAGGCGACGGTGGCGCGGGCGGGGCGCTTCGTGGGCCAGCAGGCCGTGCAATTGCACGGCGGCATGGGCATGACCGACGAGCTCGAAGTGGGCGACTATTTCAAGCGACTCGCGATGGTCGACACGCTGTTCGGCGATAGCGACTACCACGTCGAGCGCTTTTGCAGCGCGATGCAGGCTGGCTGATGCGGGGCGCCGACATGATCAAGATAACTAACGAAGACGGCATCGCCACGCTCACGCTGGCGCGCCCGGAACGCAAGAACGCGCTCAATGCGGCGATGCTCGCGGAGCTGAGCGAGGCCTTGCTGGCGCTGCGCCGCGACGAGACCGTGAAGGCGCTCGTGCTGACCGGCGAGGGCGACGATTTTTGCGCGGGCGGCGACGTGTCGTCGATGCAGGCCGCCACCGACGCGGCCAGCGTGCGCGCGCGCATGCTCGAGAATCAGCGCCCGTGCCTCGCGCTCGCGAGCTTCGATAGGCCCGTGGTCGCGGCCATCGACGGCGCGGCGTTCGGCGCGGGATTCAGTCTCGCGCTCATGGCGGACTTCATCGTGGCTTCGGAGCGCGCGCGGTTTTGTCTCGCGTTCGCACGCGTGGGTCTCGTGCCCGATCTCGGCATGCTGCACACCTTGCCGCGCACGATCGGCATCCAGCGCACGCGCGAGCTGATTTATTCAGCGCGCGAATTGCCCGCCGGGGAGGCCCGCGCGCTCGGTCTCGTGCTCGAAGTGTTGCCCCACGACACAGTGCGGGCGCGCGCCCACGAGCTGGCGCGCGCGCTCGCGGAGCAATCGGCGGCCGGCTTCGCCATGACCAAGCGGCTGCTCGCGCAGAGCTTCGAGCAGGATCTCGCTTCGCTGCTCGACGCGGAGGCCGGGGCGCAGGCCATCGCGCTGACCTCGCCCTACGTGCGGGAAGCGGCCGCGCGCTTCGTGCGCAAGGAGCGGCCGCGCTTTAGCTGGCCGGAATGAGGGAGCGCCGCTTTGGCGGGCGCACGCCCGGAACGTGGCGGGGAATACCCCTGGTTCGTTGGAAGCAGGGCACGGGCCCGGGCAAGTTCATGCGTTCGAACCACGACGGCGCCGCGCCACTTCCGTAACTTATCCGCAGATCCCACGTAGCTGGGCACAGGAGACAAGACATGACGCAAGTTTCAGAGGCCGTCGCCAGCGCGAGCGCGCCGGTGGCCGCATCGTTCACGCTTACCGCCTCGACGCCCGTGATCGGCGCCGAGGTGAGCGGCATCGACCTGCGCGAGACGCTCGACGACGCCACCTGCGTCGCGCTGCGCGCGGCGCTCGTGAAGCACAAGGTGTTGTTCTTCCGCGATCAGGACATCACGCCTGCGCAGCACGTGGCGCTGGCGCGCCGCTTTGGAGAGCTGGAGGTGCACCCGGTATTCCCGCACCACGCCGATCATCCGGAGCTCGTGCTGCTGGGCGGCACGCAGAGCGAAAAAGCGCGCGAGAACATCTACCACTCCGACGTGTCGTGGCGCGAAGTGCCCTCGATGGCTTCGATGCTGCGCTGTGTCGAGTGCCCGGCGACGGGCGGCGACACCCTCTGGATCAACATGGCGAAGGCCTATGAAGAGCTGCCGGAGCCGGTGAAGGAGCGCATCGCCAGCCTCTACGCGGTGCACGACATCATGCCGTCGTTCGGGACGCGCATGACGCAGGCGGAACGCGATGCCAACCGCGCGAGGTTTCCGGCCGTCTCGCATCCGGTCGTGCGCACGCACCCGGAGAGCGGCGAGAAGATCCTCTACGTCAACGAGGGCTTCACCACCCATCTGGCGAATTACCTGCAATCGGGCACGTTCCGCGTGGGCTTCGACTTCCGCTATGGCGAGATGGAGCTGCTGCAATATCTGTTCCGCCAGGCCGCGGTGCCCGAATACCAGGTGCGCCTGAAGTGGCAGCCCAACACGATTGCGCTGTGGGACAACCGCTCGACCCAGCACTATGCCGTGCAGGATTATTTCCCCGCCGTGCGCCGCATGATGCGCGCGACGATCATCGGCGACAAGCCTTACTGAGCGGAGGCGAATCGTGCACAACATCGACACGTTCTATATCGATGGCGAGTGGGTCGCGCCGTCGCAAGGCGAAGCCCCGTTTCAGATGATCGACCCGGTGACCGAGCAGGTGGCGGGATCGGTGGCCATGGGCGGGCAGGCCGATGTCGAGCGAGCCGTCTCGGCGGCGCGCGCGGCGCTGCCGGCATGGGCGGCAACCCCCATCGAAGCACGCACAGCAGTACTGGAGCGGATCATGCAGTGCTATGCAGCGCGCCTCGATGAGATGGCGGCCGCGATCAGCGCGGAGATCGGCGCACCTCGTTGGCTGTGCAACGAATTCCAGGCGCGCGTGGGTCTCGGGCAACTGAAGTCGGTGCTGGACGCCTTGCCTTCGTTCGCGTTTTCCGAACGGCGCGGCACGACCGAGATCGTGCGCGAGCCGGTGGGCGTGGTGGCGTTGATCACGCCGTGGAACTGGCCCATCAACCAGATCGTCGCGAAGGTCGCGCCCGCGCTCGCCGCAGGCTGCACGATCGTGCTCAAGCCGTCCGAGATCGCGCCGCTGGACGCGCGTCTCTTTGCCGGGATCGTTCATGAGGCGGGCGTGCCGCGCGGTGTGTTCAACATGCTGTACGGCGATGGCGCGTGCGTGGGCGCGGCGCTTTCCGGGCATCCCGACGTGGACATGGTTTCCATCACGGGATCGACGCGCGCGGGCGTGGACGTCGCGCTCAACGCGGCGCGCACGTTGAAACGCGTGGCGCAGGAGCTGGGCGGCAAATCGGCCAACGTCATTCTCGACGATGCCGATCTGAAAACCGCCGTGTCCGCGGGCGTGGTGAGCTGCATGCTCAACTCGGGGCAGACCTGCATCGCGCCCACCCGCATGCTGGTGCACCGCAGCCGCTACGCCGAGGCGGTGGAGATCGCGCGCGCCACGGCGGATGCCCTCAAGGTGGGCGACCCCGCCGCGCCGGACACGCGGCTCGGCCCGATCTCGAATCGCGCGCAGTACGAGAAGGTGCAGCGCATGATCGCCATCGGCATCGAGGAAGGCGCGCGGCTCGTGGCCGGCGGCCCGGGGCGGCCGGCGCATCTTGCGGCGGGCTTCTTTGCGCGGCCCACGGTGTTCGCCGACGTCCGCAACGACATGACGATCGCGCAGGAAGAAATCTTCGGGCCGGTGCTGTGCATGATCCCGTACGACAGCGAGGATGAAGCCATCAGGATTGCGAACGATACGCCGTATGGGCTGGCCGCCTACGTCTGGTCGAGCGACGCTGCGCGGGCCCGCCGCGTGGCTTCGCGCCTGCACGCCGGGTGCGTGCAGATCAACGGCGCGAAGATGGACTTCACCGCGCCGTTCGGCGGCATGCGCGCATCGGGCAATGGCCGGGAGCACGGCGCCTACGGGATTGCCGAGTTTCTCGAGTACAAATCGGTGATGGGCTGCGCCGCTTGAGCAGCGCTCCGCCACCGGGCCATGAAAAAAGAGCAGGCATAAGGGAGTGAGGGGGCGCAGCAGATGAATCAGCGGGAGAGAGCAACGGATGCCCGGACTTCGGCCACGCTGGAGTTCGATTATGTGGTGGTGGGCGCGGGTTCGGCGGGCTGCGTGATGGCCTCGCGCCTGGCCGAAAGCGAGGGCGTGACGGTGGCGCTGCTGGAGGCGGGGCCCGCCGACCACCACTACAGCGTATGGGCGCCGCTCGGCATTGCGATGACGGTGCCGCGCGCCGGTCCGCGCAATTACGCGTATTACACGGAGCCTCAACCGGGCCTGGCCGGCCGCCGCTCCTATCAGCCGCGCGGGCGCGGGCTGGGTGGCAGCTCGTCGATCAACGGCATGGTTTATATCCGCGGCCACCGGCACGATTACGATAGTTGGGCGCAGGCGGGCTGCCCGGGCTGGAGCTATGACGAGGTGCTGCCGTACTTCCGGCGCAGCGAATCGAACGGGCGTCATCGCAGCGGGCCGGAAGGCCGGTTCCACGGCACGGACGGCCCCCTGTACGTGAACGAGCTGAGTTCGCCCAATCCGTTCTCCCATTATTTCGTGCAGGCCGCGCAGCAGGCCGGCTTGCCGCTGAACCCCGATTTCAACGGCGCCGAGCAGGAAGGCGTCGGCCTCTACCAGGTGACGCAGCACGACGGCGAGCGCTGGAACACGGCGCGTGCCTGGCTGCATCGCGGCGACGCCAGCGACACGCGCCTGAACGGCGGACGCGAGCGGCTCGCGGTCATGACCGGCGCCATGGCGCGGCGGATCGTGTTCGACGCCGGGCGGCGTGCGTGCGGCGTCGAGATCGTGCGCGACGGCGTGGTGCAAACGGTGCGCGCGCGGCGCGAAGTGGTACTGAGCGCCGGTGCGTTCAACTCCCCGCAACTGCTGATGGTTTCGGGCGTTGGGCCGGCCGCGCACCTGCAAGAGATGGGCGTGGAGGTGGTGCACGATCTGCCCGGCGTTGGACAGAATCTGCAGGACCACCTGGACATCATCGTCAACAAGTCGCTGGGCACCACGGAACTCTTCGGGCGCTCGCTCGGCGGCATGATGCGGCTTGCCAGCGAGGTGCGCCGCTATCGCCGGGACCGGACCGGGATGGTGACGTCGAATCTCGCCGAGGCGGGCGCCTTCGTCAAAAGCCGCGCGGAATTGTCCGCGCCGGACCTGCAACTGCATTTCGTGCCGGCGATGCTGGGCAATCGCGGCGAAGGCAAGCCGCCGCGCGGCCACGGCTACTCGTGCCATGCCTGCGTGCTGAGGCCGCACAGCCGGGGCGAGCTGAAGCTGCGTTCGGCGGACATGCGCGACGCGCCGGGCATCGACCCGCGCTTTCTCTCCGACGAGCGCGACCTCGCGGGCATGGTGGAGGGCGTGAAGATCGTGCAGCGCATCTTCTCGCAACGCGCGCTCGCCTCGCACGGCGGCACGCTGTTCGCACCGGGCGGCGAGGCCAGCCTCGCGACGGACGACGCCATCGGCCAGTTCGTGCGCGCGAATGCCGACACGGTGTATCACCCCGTAGGAACCTGCCGGATGGGCGCCGACGAGCAGGCGGTGGTCGATCCCGCCTTGCGCGTGCGCGGTGTCGACGGGCTGCGGGTGGTCGATGCATCGGTCATGCCGACGCTCGTGGGCGGCAACACCAATGCGCCGACCATCATGATCGCGGAGAAGGCGGCGGACCTGATGCGCGCGGAGCGGCGCTAGTTCGTCGCCGTGAGCTTGCGGGTGGCACGCACTGCGGGAACTGTCTCTGATGAGTAGTCATCCTGATTAATAACGCCGGTCGTTTATAAAAAATGGAAGGTTGAAAAACAATGCTTCAGACCGAACAGGCAGCAACACAGGTTCGCATCGCGCCGGCGCGCTCGGGCTGGGCCACGGTGATGGCGCTATTTCTCTTCATGGCGCTGAATTTCGCCGACAAGGCCGTGGTCGGCCTGCTGGCCGTGCCGCTGATGCGCGACATGCACTTGAGCGCGAGCCAGTTCGGCCTCGTGGGCAGCGCGTTCTTCGCGCTGTTCGCCATCTCGGCAATCGGCTTCGGGCTGGTGGCGGACCGCCTGAACACCACCTGGTTGATCGCGGGGCTGGCGCTCGTCTGGGTGGTGGCGCAGGTGCCCATGATCTGGCCGACGAGTCTTGCCACGCTGCTCGTCTGCCGCATCGTGCTGGGGGCGGGCGAGGGGCCCGCGTTGCCGCTCGCCATGCACGTCACCTATGAATGCTTCGACGACCGGCAGCGCAGCCTGCCCACCATCGTCGTTCAACTGGGCGCGACGGCGGGCCTCATTCTCGCGGGGCCCACGCTCACCTGGATCTCGGAGCACTGGCATTCGCGCGCGGCGTTTCTCGCGCTCTCGCTCTCGGGCGTCGTGTGGATCGGCCTGTGGCTGCTGATTCGCCTGGTGGCGGATGGTGGTGAGCAAAGCGGCGAAGGGAAGGCGGCGCGCCTTCGCGTTCCCGCCACGCGGGCATCGGATTGCCTGCGCCTGATGCGCAATCGCACCGTGCGCTGCGTCCTGCTCCAGTCGTTCATCAGCTATGGGGTGGTCGCATTCGGCATCACCTGGATGCCCGCTTATTTCCGGCTGGGTCTCGGCTATTCCGCCGCCACGGCCGGATGGCTCTTCGCGTTGCAGGTGGCGGGCCAGATTCCGGTGGGGCTGGCCGCCTCCACGCTGTCGCACATGCTGATGAAGCGCCGCGCCTCCACGCGTCTCGCGCGCGGCGTGCTGGTGAGCGTCTGCTGCGTCGCGGGCGGGCTGCTGCTCGCGGGCGTCATGGCGCCGCTCGCGCCGCTCGCCAAGGTGCTGCTGACCGGGCTCGCCTGCGCGCTCGCCACCCAGGTGTTTACGTTCGGCCCGCAACTGGTGGCCGAGGTGGTGCCGCAGGAGAATCGCGCCGCCATGCTCTCGTGGGTTCATGCGCTCGCGACGCTCGCGGGACTCATCGCGCCGCTGGCGCTCGGGCATGTCGTGGGCGCGATGGCGGGCGCGCGCGGATTCGAGATCGGTTTTGGCGTGACCGGCGTGCTGCTCGTGGCCTCGGGCGCGGCGGGCTTTGCGTGGCTGCGTCCGGAGCGGGCGGGCCGATAGATCGACTTTCCCGCGACGGATGCCGCGAGCGCGCGGCGCGCTCCATGCATGGCGATTTCTACGGGACCGGCGCGTGACGGCGCGGGTTCGCACGGCTTTACCAGCAGTACCTGTAGTGCAACCCGTCCGGATCCGCCTGTGCGCGGATAGCTGGGCGGACACATAAAATAGAAAGGAGACATGCATGCGTTTGAGCCCGATCAGCCGTGGGATTGGCGGAATGGCACTGGCACTCGCGGCGGGAACGGCCATGGCCGACTCGTCGAGCGTGACGCTCTATGGCGTTGCCGATACCTTCGTCCAGTACCTGAACAATGGCGGAACCAGTTCGGTATCCGAAAGGAGTGGCGGCAATACCGGATCGATGTTTGGATTGCGCGGCAGCGAGGACCTGGGCAGCGGCCTCAAGGCCCAGTTCGACGTGGAGAACGGTTTTAACATCAATAACGGCTCGGGATTCGTCGATCCTTCGGCCATGTTCTACCGGCAAGCCTGGGTGGGGCTCACGCACGAGACCTACGGGTCGCTGACGTTCGGGCGCCAGTACGAGCCCAGCTTCCGCATGGTTTACCCGTCCGATCCGTTCCGCGCCAACGAGGTCATGTCGCCGCTTTCGGCGGCGGTATTGGCGGTGGGCCGCGACACGCTCTCGACGCAATACGTGGCGGGCCGCGCGAACAATTCCATCCTGTACCAGTCGCCGAAGCTCGCCGGCTTCCAGGTCAACGCGATGTACGCGTTCGCCTCCAGCATCACGGCGCCGGCAGTGGCCACGCTCGGCAATATTCTCGATCTCTCGGCCTCGTACAGCGGCTACGGGCTCTACGCGGGTATTGCGTACCAGTACCAGCATTCGGGCGTGGAGACCGTGCCGGGCTTGCCCGCCGCGCTCACGCTCGCGGGCACGGAGCACTACTCGGCGGCACTCGCTTATCGCCTCGGCATCGTCAACCTGCAGGCCAATTACTCTTATAACCGCGCGAAGGACGTGCCCGAGCACTCGCTGGCGGCCATTCTGGGCACCACGCATCCGTTCAGCATTGCCGAAGTGGGCGCGACCATCCAGGCCACGTCCGTGGACGCGTTCGAGATCGCGGGGATCTATCGCAACGTGCGCGGCGCCGACGACAGCACCTGGGGCGTGCAGGCGGGCTACGATCATGAGCTCTCCAAGCGCACGAGCCTCTATGCGCGCGTGGGCTACATGAAGAACCATGGCGAAGGCACCATGAGCTGGCCCGGTGTGAGCGTGAGCGCGGCGGGCTCGTCGCAAACGCTGGCCGTGCTGGGGATGACGCACCGCTTCTGAGCGTGCCGCCGATGCGCAGTGGCGCACGCGCCGGCCGGGTTTGCGCGATGATTGCAATATTTTCAGCGTGGCCGGAGCGTGCCCCATGAGCGTGAATGCCCCATCCGATGGCTTGCAGACGGCGTTGACCCGCCTGCTGGGCTGCCGTTATCCGATCGTTTCGGCGGGCATGGGCGGGCCGGCCAGGTCCGAACTCGCCGCGGCCGTTTCCGCGGCGGGCGGGTTCGGCCTGCTCGGCATGGTGCGCGAATCGCCCGCGCTGATCGAGCGCGAGATCGCGGCCGTGCGCGCCGCCACATCGTGCCCGTTCGGCGTCAATCTGATTCCTTCCGCGACCGAGCCCGGCTTGTTCGCGGCGGAGCTGGACGTGTGCCTCGCGGCGCGCGTGCCGGCGCTGTGCTTCTTCTGGGAGGTCGTGCCGGACGCCGTGAAGCGCGCCAAGGATGGCGGCGCCATCGTGCTCTATCAAGTGGGTTCGGTGGAGGACGCGCTGGCCGCTCAGCAGGCCGGCGCGGATGCCGTGATCGTGCAGGGCATCGAGGCCGGTGGCCATGTGCGCGGGCGGACCGGTCTGCTCACGCTGCTGCCCGAGGTCGCGCAACGAGTGCGCGTGCCGGTGGTGGCGTCGGGTGGCATCGCCACGGGCGGCGGCTTGATCGCTGCGCTCGCGCTGGGCGCTGCCGGCGTGCATTGCGGCACGGCGTTTCTCGCGACGCATGAATCGTTCGCGCACGACTATCACAAAGACCGCATCTGCGAGGCGCGGGCGGGCGAGACCGTCTACACGGATCTTTTCGCCATCAACTGGCCGCCCAATTCGCCGGTGCGCGTGCTCGCCAACAGCGTGACCGCCGAGGCGGGCGGGCAGCTTTTCGGCTACCACCCGGACAAACTGCCGCGCGAAGTGATCGGCCACGACGACGGCCGGCCGCTCTACCTGTTCAGCACCGATTCGCCCTTGCGCGGCACCACGGGCGAACTGGAGCGCATGGCGCTCTTTGCGGGCGAGTCGTCCGCGCTCGTGAACGCGCGGACTTCGGCCGCCGAGGTGATCGAGCGCATGGTGGCAGAGGCGCTGGAGGCGCGCCGCCGCATTGGCGCGGGCGGCGCCAACGAATGACGCCTGTGGGCGGCGCTTAAAAAACCGACGCCCAAGAACGATACCCTAGAGCGACGCCTTACTTCAGGCGTCCCGCGAGGAACTGCTGCAGCCGCTCGCTGCGCGGCGCGTTGAGCACTTCCTTGGGGTCGCCTTGCTCTTCGATCTTCCCTTTGTGCAGGAACACGACGTGATTCGACACGTTGCGCGCGAAGCCCATCTCGTGCGTGACGACGATCATCGTGCGGCCTTCCTCCGCGAGCGCCTGCATCACGCGCAGCACTTCGCCCACGAGCTCGGGGTCGAGCGCGGAGGTGGGCTCGTCGAACAGCATCACCTCGGGCTCCATGGCGAGCGCGCGGGCGATCGCCACGCGCTGCTGCTGGCCGCCCGAGAGATGCGACGGATACTTGTGCTCGACGCCGTTCGCGAGGCCCACCTTGGCCAGGTACTTGCGCGCGCGCTCCTCGGCTTCGGCGCGGCTCAGGCCCAGCACGCTCACAGGCGCCTCGACGATGTTCTCGAGCACGGTCAGGTGCGCCCACAGGTTGAAGTGCTGGAACACCATGGCAAGGCGCGTGCGCATCGCGCGCAGTTGCTTCGGATCGCTCACGCGCAGCGAGCCGGTGCGGTCGGCGCTCGTGCGGATCTCCTCGCCGTTCACGGTGATGCGGCCCGAGCAGGGCGACTCCAGGAAGTTAATGCAGCGCAGGAACGTGCTCTTGCCCGAGCCGCTCGAGCCGATCAGGCTGATCACGTCACCGGGTTTCGCCTTGAGCGACACGCCTTTCAAAACCTCGTTCTCGCCGAACTTCTTGTGCAGGTCGTCGACAATCAGCTTGTACATTCTCGATACTCCATCAGCGCGCAGAGCGCGTTCAATGCCCTTGCGGTTTCAGGTAAGCCAGCATCCGGGTTTCCATGCGGCGGAAGCCCCAGATCAGTGCGAAGACGATCGTTGCGTAGAGGATGGCCGCAATGCCATACGCCTGGAAGGTCATGTAGGTGGCCGAGTTCGCGTCGCGCGCCACCTTCAGGATGTCGGGCACGGTGGCGGTGAAGGCGAGCGTGGTGGCGTGCAGCATCAGGATCACTTCGTTGCTGTACGCGGGCAGCGCGCGGCGCAACGCCGAGGGCAGGATGATGCGCGTGTAGAGCTTGAACTTCGACATGCCGTAGGCGAGGCCCGCTTCGATCTCGCCAGCCGGGGTCTCGCGAATCGAGCCGGCGAAGATCTCGGTGGCGTAGGCGCACTCGTTGAGCGTGAAGGCCAGCAGCGTGCAATTCATCGCGCTGCGGAAGAACTCGCCGAGCAGCGCGTGCGTATGCACATAGTTCAGGCTGTAGATGCCGGTGTAGCAGAGCAGCAGCTGGACATAGAGCGGCGTGCCGCGAAACACGTAGGTGTAGAGCCAGACCGGGCGCGAAATCCACGGATTGCGCGACGCGCGCGCAATGGCGAGCGGCACGGCCAGCGCGAAGCCCAGCACGATCGAGATGACCAGCAGCCAGAGCGTGATGACGAGGCCGCTATAGTTGAAGCCGTCGCTGTACAGGTAGTTCGGCCAGTATTGCTGAAGCAGTTCGATCACAGCGCGGCCCTCCGCACACCGGTCGAGTAACGCTTTTCGAGGCGGTGCAATGCCAGGTTGGAAACAGTGGTGATGGCGAGATAGATCGCGCCGGTCGCCAGCGTGAAGAAAAAGAATTCCTGGGTGGCCTTGCCCGCGTCCTGCGAGGCCTTCACCACGTCGGCGAGACCGATGATCGAAACCAGCGCCGTGGCCTTCACGAGCACCTGCCAGTTATTGCCGATGCCCGGCAGCGCGAAACGCATCATCTGCGGAAACAGGATGCGCGTGAACACGCGCGTGGAACTCATGCCGTAGGCGAAGCCGGCCTCGATCTGGCCGCGCGGCACCGCGAGAAATGCGCCGCGGAACGTTTCGGTGAAGTACGCGCCGTAGATGAAGCCGAGCGTGATGACGCCGGCCACGAACGGGTCGATGTCGATCTGGTCCATGCCCATCGCGTCGGTGAGGTGGTTCAGCCAGATCTGGATGCTGTAGAAAAGCAGCAGCATGAGCACGAGATCGGGCACCGCGCGGATCAGCGTGGTGTAGGTGGTGCCGATGCGCGAGAGCACGCGGTTGGGCGAGAGCTTCGCGGCGGCGCCGACGAGCCCCAGCACGAACGCCGCGGCGAGCGACAGCAGCGCGAGCTTGATGGTTTCCAGTGTGCCCGCGAGGATGAGGGGGCCGAAGCCTTGGAAGAGCATGAGTGGACGTCCTTCAATGACGGGGCGCCTGGCGTGCAGCGCGCGCACCCGTGTTGATGCCGGTGTTGATGCCGGTGAAGCGGCTGGCGCGGGGCGAGCCGCGCCAGGTCGTGCTTAGCCGCCGTACACGTCGAAGTCGAAGTACTTCGACTGGATCTTCTTGTACGTGCCGTCCTTGATCATGTCGGCGATGGTCTTGTCGATCTTCGTCTTGAGGTCGGTGTCTTCCTTGCGCAGGCCGATGGCGGCCGCGCCCGTGGGCAGCGCGCCGCCCGCGAACGCGAAGCCGGCGCCGCGCGCGGTCTTCAGGAAGCCGAGGTCGGCCTGCACTTCGTCTTGCAGCGCGGCGTCAAGACGGCCCGAGTTCAGGTCCAGATAAACCTGGTCCTGATTCTGGTAGGTAATGACGTTGACGCCTTTCGTGGCCCAGTTCTGTTTGGCGTAGGTCTCCTGGGTCGAGCCCTGCTCCACGCCCACCGACTTGCCCTTGAGCGACTCGACGGTCGGCTGCAGCGTCGAGCCCTTCTTCGCGACGAGGCGCGTGGGGGTGTCGTACAGCTTCGCGGTGAAGGCGATCTGCTGTTCGCGCTGCGGGGTGACCGTGAGCGCGGAGAGCGCGCCGTCGAACTTCTTGGCCTTCAGGCCCGGGATCATGCCGTCGAAGTCCTGCTCGACCCACACGCACTTCGCGTTCAGGCGCTTGCAGATCTCGTTGCCCAGGTCGATGTCGAAGCCGACGAGCTTGCCATCCGGTGCCTTCGACTCGAACGGCGCGTAGCTGGCATCCGTGCCGAAGCGGATGGTGGACCAGTCTTTCGCGTAAGCGCCGCCCGCGGCAAGCGCGAGTGCGACACACAGGGCAAGTTTCTTCATGACGTCTCCGAACGGATATTCTGCAAAGCAGTGAGTTGTCTATACAAATTAACGACTGCGCCGCAGAGCAGCAATCGGTGTTATCACCTGGGGTCGAGCGCCTGTGCCGCAATCGAAAGGCCCCGTAATTCCGGCGTTAGAAAAGGATCGATGAGGGTATACGTGGAACGCGTTTAACTTGTATAGACAAGTCGTTTTGTGTAATCTGGCGCTACCTTGTCCATACAACTTGCCGACCGCGATGATTACACTGACCCCTGGCCATCTGACCCTCACCCAACTGCGCCAGATCGCGCGCGCCGCGGACAGCAGCAGCGTCAAGCTCCAGCTCGACCCGGCGAGCTTCGCCGCGATCGACGCGAGCGCGCGCACGGTTGCCGAGATCACGGCCAAGGGTGAGCCGGCTTACGGCATCAACACGGGCTTCGGCCGCCTCGCCAGCACGCATATCCCGCGCGAGCAGCTCGAACTGCTGCAACGCAACCTGGTGCTCTCGCACGCCGTGGGCGTGGGCGAGCCGATGGCGCTGCCGGTGGTGCGCCTGATGATGGCGCTGAAGCTCTCGAGCCTGGGCCGCGGCCACTCGGGCATCCGCCGCGAAGTGATGGA
>JAITTX010000035.1 GCA_031286755.1 Paraburkholderia sp. | reverse complement strand
CCGATCACGACGCCGCCGAGCGGCCGCATCACGAAGCCCACGCCGAAGGTCGCCACCGAGGCGAGCAGTTGCCCGTAGCTCGACATGGTGGGAAAGAACAGCTTGCCGATCGTGAGCGCAAAGAAGCTGTAGACCGTGAAGTCGAAGAACTCCAGCGCATTGCCGATGGTGGCCGCGAAAATCAGCTGCTTGCGGCTCAGCCCGCCCTTGCGCGCTGTGGTCATGCTGACGCTGTTCATGGGCAATCTCCGATGGCCGCTGCGCGGCCTGGTTGGAATTTCGTGCAACGGTAGCACTGGGGCATATGCCGCGCCACTGATCAAAACCCGCCCCGGCCTGGTCTGGATGCAGGAGTTCATCGGCCATGACAGCGTTATGCGACTTGCCCGCTTTGCGGTGGGCGCGTGAGGCGGGCTGTTAGTTGCATTACGTTGGTCGTGAAAAAACCTCGAAAGCGCGCAGTGAAAACCCGCGCAGCAAGAAAAACGTAAGCCGTTGCGCGCGCCAACGATCGCGTCTGGCCGACCGTATCTAACCGACCGTATCTAAATACGCGCGACTTGATTCAGGCAAAACCGGCACACACTGCGCAGTGCCGCCTCGAGCGCGCAGCGCGCCGCACAGTGCATACTCTGGACCCTCACGCTTCGCACGCCATCGCGTTGCAGCGCCTGGCCGCGTGCGGTCGCACCCCGGCTCGGCCCTGCGAATTCAGGGCACAAGATTTGCGGCCGCACAGCGCACACCCCTCCGGACAGAATGACGACGCGCGCACGTTGCGCGCCTTTCAGGTTTCGAGCATGAAAGGCGCTTGCATCCCGCATTTGTCTGGTTCGGCCGTGCTGCACCCCACCCGGATTCGATATCGCTTTCTTCCCATGCCAAGGACGCCTCTTTCTTTCCGCTTACGATCCCGCGCCACACAGCGCTTCTACGCGCTGATCGCCGCCTTCGCGTGCACCGTGCTGCTCGCCCTCTCCACCGCTACACCGTGCAGCGCGGCGACAGCGCCGGCCGCCGCATCCGCGGCGAACCCGGCCGCCCCTGTCGTGCTGACGCCCACCCAAGCCCAGGCGGCACTGCAAGTGCTCGACGATCCGGTCCAGCGCGCCCACGTGACGGACACGCTGCGCGCGATCGCTGCGGCGGGCGCGCTCGCCACGCCGGCCACAACGCCCGTGGCGGCGCCGGCCAGCGCGTCCAGGGTGGCATCGGCAACAAACGGCGCCGCGGCATCCGCGCCACTCGCGAACGCGCTGCGCTCGAACGGCCTCGTGCTGCAAATCGCCGACGGCGCCGCGCGCGGCGCGCAGGTCGTCGGCCAGCAACTCCTGCGCGCGCGCAGCGCGCTGTTCAACGTCACGTCCGCGCGCGACTGGTGGCACGCGCGCCTCGGCACACCGCAAGGCCATGCGATGCTGCTCTCGCTGCTGCGCGTGCTGCTGCTCACGCTGGTGCCCGCGCTCGCGATCGAGGCGCTCCTGCGCCGCGCGATCGGCAAACCGCATCGCGCGCTCGTCGAGCACGTGGCAGCCACGCAGAACACCGACGACATGCCCGGCAAAAACCGCGGCCCGCACGGAACGCCGGGCACCGCAGGCGTGCCTGATACACAGGCATCCTCAACGTTATCGGCCGAAGCAACCCGCATGAAGCCAGCGCAAGCGGATCAAGCCACCCTGCGCGCCGCGGCGGGCATGACGCCTGCCGCCGTGAACACCGCTGCGAGCACCACGGCCGACACCAACCTCGACGAACCCGCCAGCGCAAAGGCAAGCGCCACCGCCAGCGACTCCCCCAGGCAGAGCGTCGCCTCGCGCGCGCGTGAAGCGCGCCACCGCATCCGTGGCGCGCAGCACTGGCGCCTGCTCAAGCGCCTGCCCTGGGCGATCCTCGTCACGCTGCTCGAACTCGTGCCCGTGATCGCATTCGGGCTGTGCGCCGCCGGCGTGCTCTCGCTCATGGGCCCCGCGGATGCCGCGCCAGCCGCCGCCGTCGGCCACCTCGTCGATACGTGGGTGATCTGCCGCGTCATCGTCGCCATCGGCACCATGCTCTTCGCGCCCGACTCCGACGCCCTGCGGCTCATGCCGCTCTCCAGCACCTGGGCCGCGTTCGCGCAGCGCTGGCTTCAGCGCATCGTCGTGATCGGCGGCGTGGGCGGCGCGCTCGGCGGCGCAGTGCCGCTCGGCATGACCGAGGACACGCACCTCGCGCTGCTGAAGCTCATCATCCTGTTCGCCCACGTCGCGCTCGCGCTGGCCATCCTGCAATGCCGCCAGCCCGTGGCCGCGGCCATCCGCAAGTCGGCCGCCGAGCGCAGCTCGTTCGCTTACCTGGTCCACTGGTTCGCCGACATCTGGGCCGGCGCCGCCGTCTTCGTCGTCATGGCGCTATGGTTCGTCTGGGCGCTCGACCTGCGCGGCGGCTACCGCGAGCTCATGCGCGCGGGCGGCGTCTCACTCGCCGTGCTGCTGGGCGCGCGCGTGGTGGCCATCGTCACGCTCGGCGCGCTCGGCCGCGCGTTCGATCCGAGCGGCAACCGCGAGAACATGACGATCGCGCAGCGCCGCGCGTATCGCTACTACCCGGCGCTGCGGCGCATCGTGATCATCGCGCTGTGGCTCGTCACGCTCGACATTCTGATGCGCGTGTGGGGACTGCATCCGGGGCGGCTCATCGCGAACGCGCCCATCGGGCATCTGATCGGCTCCGCGCTGCTGACGATCGCCATCGCCGTCGCCGTGGCCGTGGTGATCTGGGAAGCGGCGAACGGCGCCGCCGAGCGCCGCCTGAATGCCTGGACCGATGCGGGCGACTACGTGCGCGCCGCGCGCCTGCGCACACTGTTGCCGATGTTCCGCACCACGCTCTTCGTAGCCATCCTCGTGGTGGTCGGGCTCACGGCGCTCTCGCAGCTCGGCGTGAACACCGCGCCGTTGATTGCGGGCGCAAGCATCTTCGGCGTGGCGCTCGGCTTCGGCTCGCAAAAGCTCGTGCAGGACTTCATCACCGGCATCTTCCTGCTCACGGAAAACGCCATGCAGGTGGGCGACTGGGTCACGGTCGCGGGCGTCTCGGGCACGGTGGAGTTTCTCTCGATCCGCACCGTGCGCCTGCGCGGCGGCGACGGCTCGCTCTACACCGTGCCGTTCAGCTCGGTCACGACGGTGAACAACACGAACCGCGGCATCGGCAATGCAGCGGTGAAGGTGTTGATCGCGCACGGCGCGGATCTGCAGCGCGCCATCGACACGCTCAAGGAAATCGGCGCGGAAATTCGGGCCGACGAGGCGTTCAAGAAAGGCATTCTCGGCGACTTCGCGTACTGGGGCGTGGATCAGGTGGACGGCGCGAGCGTGACGCTGGTTGGGCAGATGCAGTGCAAGGATTCGGCGAGATGGGGCGTGCAGCGCGAATTCAACCGGCGCGTGCTGGCTCGCTTCACGGAGCGCGGCATCGAGCTCGCGAATCCGCAGCGCAGCTTTTTGATTGGTCGCGCGAGCGGAAGTGACGTCGAGGGGCGCGTGTATGGCGATGATCGCCACGATTCGGGCGACAGCGATGACGACGGTGATCGCGCAACGGGGCGATCGCGCAACGAAGCGCGTGGCAAGCCGAATTGATGCGCGGGGTAGGCGCAGGTGCGGGGCTTGCGCGCGCTGGTCTCACCTTCGTATTACTTCGCGCGCGCTCCCGGAAATGCTCACCTCAAGTAGTGCGGAGCCATTGCCGCGCGTTCCACGCGCGGCAGACTTCCCAGTCTAATCAATGACCTGCGTGTGGAGCGAGACACCGATGCCAGCACTTCGCAACGTCTCCTGAAGAAGCTCACCTTTGCGAGCGCAGACCCTGGCGCTCAAAAGCCGACAGAAAATGGAGCAACCAGAGTACTCACCATGCGCAGGCGGACGTACAGAGCATGCCGTGAAGACCTATCACACAGAAAGCAGGGCTCAGGGCCAGCCGCGAGTCCAGTCCGGCATTGGAGATGGAGTGGGTGCTTCAATGATTCCGACGCCCGCGAACGACCCAGACCGGGCATCCGACTGCCGGAATTGGCCGACGCAAAGCGGTCGCTCGCACGGGCGTCTCGCGCCCCGCTCTTAGTGTGCACCGGCGACATCACCAAGTGCGCGGTGCCGTCGCACCACAGCGCCTTGAGCTTGCGTGTCAACTGCCCGGCGGAGTTGAACTGCAACTGCTCGTCCGTGCGAGCCGGGCAAGTGATACAGGGGCACAGCTGGTCAGGTCACTAGCGGCCGTGTGCATCGACGCGCACGGTCGCCTGCAGGCAGAAGCGGCGATGTCGGCGCACATGCGGTGCTGTCCATTGCCCTCGGTCAGCGAACTGGTCGCACATCCAATCTTGACGCCTGGTTACCCCTCCACCAGTGCCTTCCCGGCTGCGCGCAACATCCTTTCTCTGGGGACGGATGTGCCGAAGTCGAACCAATGAATGACGTTGTAGTAGAACTGATCGGCTGCCATGTACTCTTCAAGGAACTGCTTCACCCGGCGGCGCGGAAAGGCGCGGACATACTTGAGAGAAACCAACTTCCGCACGTCTTCCGTCTCCGACCGCATGAGCGGAACGATGTCGGCATTGGCAAGTCCCCGAAAAGCCTTGTCGGGTATTAGTGGAATGATGTGTGCCAAGAGGTATCCGGGCATCGTGGTGGCCAACAGGTCATTGAGTCTATGCTTGCCGAGCGCATACAGCGTACGCGCCGCATCCTCGTACTTGGTGCTGCTCGCAATCCAAAGTATCGATGCGGACTTGCGATCGTATTCGGGCCGGTCGAGCGATGCGATCACCAAGGGAATGTCGCACCATTGGCCGAACTTCGCGAGGTACTGAAGGTCTGCGGCAGAGTAGTCGACACTTCCACTCGTAAGCATAGTTCGAACGAGCGGCAGGTCGGCCGCGTCGAGTCTGCTGCAGATGATGTTCAAGCCTTCGCGCGTAAACCTGCTGCGTAAGTACTTTCCAAGTGAGCGGGTCTTCTCGATAAGGTCAGCCTGCGTCCCATACCGCTTAGTCATTTCCTCCA
>JAITTX010000020.1 GCA_031286755.1 Paraburkholderia sp. | reverse complement strand
GCGCGCAATGCGACGGAAATGATCGAGGTCGACTACGAAGAACTCGACGCCGTGGTGAACGCGGCCGACGCGATGCAGGACGGCGCACCGCAACTGTGGGACGGCGCGGCTGACAATCTGTGCTTCCAGACGCAGATTGGCGAGCGCGCCGCGGCGCGACAGATCATCGAGACCGCTCCGTTTGTGCTGCAGCGCGAGTTTCATCATAGCCGCGTCGTGAACTGCCAGATGGAACCGCGTAGCGCGATCGGTACCTACGACGAAGCCACTGGCGTCTACACGCTCATTTCGGGCAGCCAGGGCGCGGTGCGCCAGAAGCTGTGCCTCGCCGGCGCCCTGAAGGTGCCGCCCTCGCAGGTCCGCGTAGTCTGCCCCGATACGGGCGGCGGCTTCGGCCCGCGTTCGTTCATCTATGTCGAGCAGCTCGCTGTCGTGTGGGCCGCGCGGCGCCTTGGCCGCGCCGTCAAATGGACGAGCGACCGCAGCGAAGCGTTCCTGTCCGACTATCAGGGCCGGGACCAGATCATTCGCGCCACCTTCGGCTTCTCGAAGGACGGCCGCATTCTGGCCATCGACAATGAATGGATCGGCAACGTCGGCGCACATACGGTGTCGTACGTGCCGATGTCGAACGGCACGCGGATCATGACGACCGTCTATGACGTGCCCGTCGCCGCCGTTCACATCAGCGCGGTGCTGACGAACACGGTGCCGACCGCGCCCTATCGTGGCGCGGGGCGCCCGGAAGCGCACCACGTGATGGAGCGGATGCTCGACCTCGCGGCGGCCGGGCTCGGGCTCGACCGGGCGGAAATTCGCCGGCGGAACATCGTCGCACACGAAAAGCTGCCGTACCGCAGCCCGATGGGCCTCACCTACGACAGCGGCGCATTCGCGCGCAACATGGCGCGGGCGCTCGAACTCGCGCAGTGGGACAGCTTTGAAGAACGCCGCGCCGCCGCGCATGCGAACGGAAAGCTGCGCGGCATTGGCGTTGCGAACTACATCGAGTCGCCGGTTGGCGCGCCGCGCGAACGCATCGAATTGACCGTGTTGCCGGAAGGCCGCGTCGACATCGTATCCGGCACCCAGTCCACCGGCCAGGGCCATGAAACAACGTTCGCGCAGGTCATCGCGCAACATCTCGGCGTGACGATTGCCTCGGTCACCCTGCGCACCGGCGACACTGCGTTCGTCAGCGTTGGCGGAGGCAGCCATTCGGACCGCTCGATGCGCCTCGGCGGCATGTTACTGGTCGATACGGCCATGCAGATTGTCGCGACCGGCAAGCGGGTAGCGGCCTCGCTGTTCAACGTGCCGCCAGAGCGCGTGACGTTCGCCAACGGCGAGTTCGCCGCCCCGGAATCAGTGCGTCGCATCGGCCTGTTCGACATCGCCGCGCACGTCGCGAGCGACGGCGTGCCGGGCGATCCGGCGCAGCGCAAGCTGTACGCGGAAGCAGAGGTCAACACACGCGTACCTGCGCACCCGACCGGTGCCGCGATTTGCGAACTCGAAGTCGATCCGGACACCGGCATCGTGCAACTCGTGAACTACACGTCGGTTGACGACGTCGGCCAGCCGATCAATCCGCTCATCGTCGAAGGCCAGGTGCACGGCGGTCTCGCGCAGGGCATCGGCCAGGCGCTCTCGGAAACCTGCTATCTCGATCGCGAGACGGGCCAGGTGCTGACTGGCTCGTACATGGACTATGGCATGCCGCGAGCGGGCGTCATCCCGACACTCAACCTGGAACTCACCGAAGACCCCACGCACGGCAATCCGCTGCGCGTGAAGGGCGGCGGCGAAAGCGGCATCACGCCCGCCACCGCAACGATCTTCAACGCACTCGCCGACGCGCTCAAGGAATTCGGCACTGACGAACTTGCGATGCCCGCCACGCCGAAGGTGGTGTGGGAATACATCCACCGCGATACGGCTTGAACCATTGCGCAAACACGCCTTAACGAAGGAGACAAGCATGCCCGGCCCTCACGTTGTGATCGAACGCAACGGCCCGCTCGTTGACATCGAGCTCAATCGCCCCGAGAACGGCAACCTTATCGACGCCGAGATGAGCGAAGCGATCATCGAAGCCGTCAACACGCTCGACGACGACGCGAAGCTCGTGCGTATCCTGTCGAGCGGGCCCGACTTCTGCAAGGGCCGCCAGTCGCCGATGCCGCCGAAGGACGCGAAGCCGTCCGCCGAAACGCTGCGCCGCGTGGTCACCGCCCCGCCGCTCGCGCTCTACGACGCACTCAAGGCCGTGCGCGTGCCAGTGGTCTCGGTCGTGCGCGGCGCGGCGCTGGGCGTTGGCTGCGCGCTCGCGGGCGTCTGCGACATCGCACTCGCATCCGACGATGCCGTATTCCAGATCCACGAAATGGAACGCGACATTCCGCCCACGCTCGTGATGTCCGCACTGATCGGCCGCGTGCCGGTGAAGACCGTTGCGCATATGGTGCTGAGCCGCCAGAAGTATTCCGCGAACGAGGCGTTGCAGGCGGGGCTCATAAGCCGCGTCGTGCCAGCCGCGAGCCTGAACGCCGAAGCGGACGCCCTCGCGGACACGCTGCTCGGCTGCAGCGCGGTCACGCTGCGCGCGGTCAAGCAGTTCCTGCATCTCGCCCCCGAAATGCCGGCGAGCGGCGCGAGCGGCTTCGCTGCGCATCTTGCGGCCACGGCGCTTTCTGCGCGCTTTTGACATCGCTTCCAGCCTGAAAAATATTGCGCAACCCCGATGCGCGAGGAACCCAGATTGAGACCCAAGACCGCCATTCCCTCCACCGCTGAAGGCGCAAGCTCGCCCGACCTCGAACGCTTCCGCCTGCGCCGCTTCCTCGAGTCGCTCGACGATACCGAGCTTGAACGCCACGAAGAACCCGTGGAGCTCGCCGATGTTGCCGCGATCATGGAAGGCAACCCGCGCGCCGTATGGTTCGCGCGCCCGTCCGGCGGCACGACCTCGCTTGCGGGCAGTATCGCCGCGAGCCGCTCGCGTCTCGCCCTGGCCTTCGGCACCACGCCGCATGGCCTGCTCGACACCGTGCGCGAGCGCCTGCGCGTAAGAGGAAAACTCGTAGAAGTGAGCCGAGAGGAAGCGCCAGTGCAGCAAGTCGTGCTGACCGGCGACGCGTGCGACTTCACCGCCCTGCCGGTGCATCTCCAACACGATCTGGATGGCGCGCCGTATATCTCCGCGTCAATCGACTTCGCTGTCGATCCCGACACGGGCTGGACCAACGTCGGCATTCGCCGCCTGATGCTGCGCGGCCGCCGCACGGCGGGCGTCGATCTCGTCGCGCCTTCGGACCTGCGCGCGATTGCGATTGGCCACGCAAAGCGCGGCGAGCGCACGCCGATCGCGTTCGCCGTGGGCACGCATCCGGTCGATCACGTTGGCGCCACCATGCGCATCCCCACCGACGAGCTGGAACTGGTCGCGGCGCTGCGCGGCGAAACGATGGGCGTCGTCAAGTGCGTGACGAACGACCTGCTCGTGCCCGCCGACGCCGAATTCATCCTCGAAGGCTATCTCGACGAACGCGGTCACGCGGAGCCCGAAGGCCCGTACGGCGAATTTCTCGGCTACTACGGTGGCGTGAAAACCAATCCGGTATTCCATCTGACCGCGATTACGCACCGGCGCGACGCTGTTTTCCAGACCTGCACGATTGGCGGCCGCTCGATGGCGCGCACCGATACCGCGCAGCTTGCCGCCCTTCGCACCGAAGTGACCGTGTGGCGCGCGCTCGAAACGGCTGTGCGCGAGGTGAAGGCCGTCTACGCAAACCCCGCTACCGGCGGCATGTTCAATGTGCGCATCGCCATGCAGCAACGCGTTCCCGGCGAGGCGCGCAACGCGATCGCCGCCGTGTTCGCCTCGCTCGCGAACGTCAAGCACGTTTTCGTCGTCGACCCCGACATCGACATCTTTTCCGATGAGCAGATGGACTGGGCGCTGGCCACACGCTTCCAGGCCGACCGCGATCTCGTGCTTCAGGATAGCCTGCGCGCGATGCCGCTGGACCCGTCGTTGCTTGGCGCGGCGAAGACGGCGAAGGCTGGTTTCGACCTCACGCTGCCGCTCCTCGCTCCCGGCGCCGAGCGGGATCTCGAGCATCGCGTGCCAACGCCGCCGGTGTATAGCGGCGCTCGCTTTGACTCGCTCGACGCGGCCCTGGAACATGGACCAAAGCGCTTCTCGGAGCTGATGGCCGCGACCGGCACGCGCGATGGCCGCGATGTGGTGCGCTGGCTCGAAGACGTCGCGCAACGCCGCACGGTCAAGCGCGACGAAGAAGGCCGCTACGCATTCGCCTGACGCCATCTCACACGCAAGCGGCTGCCGCGCGTGCCCGGACGTGCAGCAGCCGCTGCGACAGACGGGATAGAATCGGGCTTGCGCCAGGCCCGAACCCAAGTCCGATCTCCGTAGAGCTGTCGTCGATGAATCTGTCCCTAAAACAACTCAAGGTTTTTCTCGGCGTCGCGAACGCATCGAGCTTCACGAAGACCGCGCAGAGCATGCATCTGAGCCAGGCAGCGCTGTCCGCGATCATCCGCGAACTGGAAACGCAACTGAATTGCCGCCTGCTCGAGCGCACCACGCGCACCGTCTCGCTCACCGACGCTGGGCGTGTGTTTTATCCCACGGCGATGGCGATCGTCGAGTCCCTCGAAAAGTCGGTGATCGAACTCAACGAGCTGGGTCGCCAGAAACAATCGTCCTTGCTGCTCGGCTGCACGCCGATGATCGCTGCGAGCCTCATGCCACCCGTGCTCTCGCGCTTTGCGGAGGTCTACCCCGCCTCGCACATCGAACTTGTGGACCGCAACCCGCCCGAGCTGCTGCACATGGTCGAGGAAGGCCATCTCGACGCCGCATTCGGCGTTTTCTTTTCCCAGCTTTCAGGCATCGACCGCGTGCCGCTCTTTCCCACACGCCTCGTAGCCGTGTCGAGTTCCGACGAAAACGCGCCGCGCCGGGGCTCGGGCATGCGCTGGACGGCGCTCGAAAACCAGCCGCTCATTACGCTGCCAAAGGACAATCCGCTGCAACGCCTGATTGAGGCAACGCTGTCAAAGGAAGAAGTCACCGTGAGCCGCCGCATCGTCGTCGGCCATCTGCAGACGGCCATCGCGATGGCGCAGGAAGGACTCGGAACGGCGGTCATGCCGCAGTTCTGCGAGCACATCTGCCACCGCTATCGTGTGCGTATCGACGCGTTGCGCCCCGAAGTGCCCCTTTCGTTCTACCGCATCACACGCACCGGGCGCGACACGATGACCACGCTCGATCAGTTCACCACGTTGTTTACCGAGGCCGCGAAGGGCGACCCGACGGGCCTCATCGGCATCGACGAAGATTGAGGTTCGCCCGCGCCACCACGACGTGCCTCGTCTTCGATACGCCAACGGGTAAATCGGAGCAGTCTGGATGAAGTAGTTGCACAGGAGAACACGTCATAAGCGTGAAGATGGATGAGGAAACCTGGATCGCTTTCGGCAATGGAGCACGCATCAGGGACTATCTTCGCGGACTGGTCACCCGGCTAGTGCGGGAGAATCTGCGCAACATGCGCAAGGAAGCACACTGAGTGACAGCGCCGACGAACGGGACAACGGCAACGTCGACATGTCACCCGATCGTCATCGCCTCTTCAATGCAACCCTGCGTGAGTAAGCGCGAAGAGTTCGGCGCGCAACGCCCTGGCGCGATCGCGCTTCATGTGCTGCTCGAATTCGGCCTGGGCGTCGAGCCACAGCGCATGCGCCTTCTCGTAGCGGCACGCGCCGTCCGCCGAAAGACGATAGACCAGCGTGCGCGTGTCGTGCTCGGCCGCGAACGCGAACACGAGACCATCGCGCTGCAAAGGCTTGAGCGCACGTACAAGCGTCGTGCGGTCCATCACAAGGTCGTCGGCAAGCTCAACCGCCGTGGCATCCGGACGGCCCGCAAGACACGAAAGAATCGTGAATTGCGCGGCCGTCACGTCCGCCTGCGAGAGATGGCGGTCGTAAAGCTGCGTGACGAAGCGCGCTGCCTGCCGCAGCGCGAAACAGTTGCATTCTTCACGTGTTATTCGCTTTGCCATCTGCGCTCACCCTGGTTCGCTTCGTTCGTCATGCGCCCTGCTCGCCCTGTACGCGAACGGCCATCATGCTTTCTCGAGCGCGAGCGCGATACCCTGGCCGCCGCCGATGCAAAGCGTCACGACACCGCGCCGCAAGCCGTCGCGCTGCATCGACCAGGCAAGCCGTGTCGTCAGGATCGCACCCGTCGCGCCGATCGGATGACCATGCGCGATCGCGCCGCCTTCCACGTTCACGATATCGTCGGGGATGCCTAGCTGCTTGATCACCGCGAGCGGCACCGCCGCGAAGGCTTCGTTGATCTCGAAGCGATCGACGTCCGCGAGCTGCCAGCCCGCACGGCGTAGCGCAAGCTGGACCGCGGGCACGGGGCCGAGTCCGAACAGGCCGGGCTCAACGGCCGCCACGCCCCACGCCACGAGCCGCACCATGGGCGCGAGGCCATGCGTCTCGGCGAAGCCGCGCTCGGCCACGAGCATCGCTGCCGCCGCGCTGTTCAGGCCCGGTGCGTTACCCGCCGTGATCGTGCCGTCGGGGCGGAACGCGGGCTTGAGTTTCGCCAGCACTTCGAATGTGGTGCCCGGACGCGGCGCTTCGTCGATTTCGAAACGTTCTACGCCTTTGCGTCCCTTCACTTCCACGGCGACGATCTCTTCCCTGAAGCGTCCAGTCGCCTGGGCCGCCGCGAAACGCTGCTGCGACCGCGCGGCCCAGCGGTCCTGCTCCTCACGCGTGAGTTCGGCGCGCGTGACAAGGTCTTCGGTATGCCAGCCCGAGTGCTCGCCCGAGAACGCATCGACGAGCCCGTCGCGCAACATGCTGTCGTGCACCTGAGCGTTGCCCATGCGATAGCCCCAGCGCGCGCCGTCGAGCAAATACGGCGCGCGGTCCATGTTCTCCATGCCCCCGCCAGCGCGACATCGGCGAGACCGAGCAGAATTTCCTGCGCGGCACTGACAATGGCCTGTGCGCCCGAGCCGCATACGCGGTTCACCGTGAGCGCGGGCACCGAGACGGGCACACCGCCCCCGAGTTCCGCCTGGCGCGCGGGGTTCATCTTGTTGCCTGCCTGGATCACGTTGCCGAGTACGACGGACCCGAGCAAAGCGGGATCGAGCTTTGCGCGCGCGAGCGTCTCGCGCACCGCAATCGCGCCAAGCTCCGTGGCCGGCACACCCTTTAGCGCGCCATTGAATGCGCCGATTGCCGTGCGCACCGGCTGGCACAACACAATCTCGCGCGCTGAATTGAAGCTGCTCATCGTGTTCTCTCCGTTGATTCGAAAAATTGCTGCATGTACCGCTTCATTCTATGTATGCATATGCACACATTCCAATGCTTTAATCGAGTCGATGCTCGTGATTCGTGGCACGTTTTATGTCATGAGCGGTTCCGCCCACATGCTCATCCCCCTTGCGCCACGCTCGTAGCGGGCGCGCTGGAGCTGCCCGCAACCAACTCGCCGCGCTTGCTCCAGCCGCCGCCCAGCGACCGATAAAGCGCCACCGCCGCAAGCGCGCGCTCGCGCTGCGCGTCGTTGAGCAGATCGGCGTCGGCAAGCCAGGTCTGCTGCGCGCTCAGCACGTCGAGAAAATCGGCCGCGCCGCCCTTGTAAAGCTGATTCGCGAGCTTGAGCGCCTGCCCCGAAGACGCCACGGCGTCGTGCAACTGCTGCGTCTGCCCCGCCGTGCTCACGAGGTCGCTGCGGCTGTCCTCCACTTCGCGCAGCGCCTGCAACAGGGTCTGCTGCAAGTTCAGTTGCGACTCGCGCATGCGGCTTTCGCTCTGCTCGATATCGGCGGTGATGCGGCCCGCGTTGAAGATCGGGCTCGTCGCGCTGAGCGCTGCGCTGAAGAGGTTGTCGGTGAGCGTGGGCAGGCCGAGATACGACGATGCGAGCACGCCGTCCGTGAGATTCAGCGAGAACTTCGGATAGCGCTCCGCACGCGCGACGCCCACTTCCGCCGCGCGCTGCTGCACGGTCGCGTAGGCGGCCTGCACGTCGGGCCGGCGCAGCAGCGCCTCCGAGGGCAGCCATTGCGGCACGCCCGCGGGCGCTGTGGGGATGGGCGCGGGCGCGGCCAGCGCGAGCTGCGCGACCGACTCGGGCGTGCGACCCGTATAGACCGCGATCAGGTTCAGTTGATGGTCGATGCTCGCCTGCGCGCGCGGAAGGCGCGCCTGCAATTCGCTGAGCTGCGTTTGCGCCCGTGCAACGTCGAGCTGCGTCGAAAGGCCGTATTTCAGGCGGTCTCGAGTCAGCTGCAACGTGCGCTGCCGGATTGCAGCGTTATCCTGAAGAATCTTCAGTTCGGCTTGCGCCCAGCGCAGATCCACATAGGCCGATGCGGTGTCCGCCGCCAGCGCGAGCCGCACCGCGTCCAGCGCATGTTGCTGGCCCACCAGATTCGCCTGCGCCGCGAGCAGGTCGAGCCGCTCGCCGCCGAACACGTCCGGCGACCAGCTCAGCGCCACACCCGCGCCTGCCTGCTTCACGTAGCCGAGCGGCGGCGGCGTATTCTGCCGCTCGTAGGCGCCTCGCGCCGTGAAGTCCAGTTGCGGCAGCAGCGCGGCGTGCTTCTGCGTCGTGATCGATTGGGCCTGCTTCACACGCTCGGCTGCGGCCTGCAAGTCGAGATTGCCGCTCAGCACGCTCGAGAGCAGCGCGTCGAGCGTCGGATCGTCGAACTGGGCCCACCACGCACGCGCGTCGATGGCGTCTTGCGGCGCGTCGATGCGCCAGGCAACGGGCGCCGTCGCGTGCACGACGGCAGGCAGGTCGGCGGGCTGCGCGGGCTGCACCGCGCAAGCGGCAAGTACGGCCGTAGCGAGTGCCGTAAGGCCTGTGCTTGCCGCACGGACTGCTCGCACGAGGTACGCCGGCTTCAGGAGGGAATAATCTTGCGATTGCATGGAAAACCTCAATGGCTCAATGAGCATCGGGCGGCGGCGCACCGTGGATCGGATGCGAGAACGCCACACAAACAAGCGCGACCACGAAGCACAGCGAGAGCACGAAGAACGTATCGGAGAACGTCATCACGAGCGCTTCGCGCAGCACCAGCGCATGGAGTTGCGCGAGGCCCGCTTGCGCCGCGTCGGGTGAGTTGCCTGCTACGGAGGCCCAGTAATTCGTGCTCCCCGCAAGCAAGCTCTCAACTTGCGGAGCGCCGTGCACGACGCTCTCGTTCAGGCGCAGATAGTGAAAGTTGAGCCGGTCGTTGAGCATGGTCGCGCTCACCGCAATGCCGATCGCGCCACCCAGGTTGCGCATCAGGTTGAAGAGCCCGCTTGCCGACTTGAGCCGCGAGGGCGGCAGCGAACCGAGCGACATGGTGACGATAGGCGGAATCGCGAACTGCTGGCCCACACCGCGCAGCGCCTGCGGCAGCAGGAATTGTTGCCAGCCCCAGTCGTGCGTAATCGGCACATAGAGATAGCAGCCGAGGCCGAAGCACACGAGGCCGAACAGCATCAACGCTCGCAGGCTGAAAAAGCGCGTCGCGAACGCATAGACGCCGAGCGCGAGCATCTGGAACACGCCCACCGAGAGCAGCGAAAGCCCGATCTGCAGCGAACTGAAGCCGCGCACCTCGGCGAGAAAGAGCGGCGTGAGAAACACCGCCACGAAGATGCCGATGCCCGTCACGAATGAGAGCACACTGCCGATGCCGAAGTTGCGCACCGCGAGCGCGCGCAAGTCGACAATCGGGTCCTTCGCAGTGAGCACGTGCACGATGAAGAGAAAGCCGCAGATAGCCGAGATCCACGTGCACGCCACGATGGCGTCGTCGCCGAACCAGTTCCTGCGCGGGCCTTCTTCGAGCACGTATTCGAGGCAGCCGAGAAAACCGCACATCAGCGCGATGCCGATATAGTCGCCGCGCTTGATGAGCGCGAGATCGGGCTCGTCGATATGCACGTACTTCGGCACGAGCGCGGCCACGGCGATGCCCGGCACGAGATTCAGGTAGAAGAGCCAGTGCCACGACCACTGGTCGGTGATCCAGCCGCCTATCACCGGGCCGAGCGTGGGGGCGAGCGAGGCGAGCGCGCCGATGGTGGTGGAGGCCACGAGCCGCTGCTTGCCCGGAAACAGCACGAAGGCCGTGGTGAACACGGTGGGGATCATCGCCGCGCCCAGCGCGCCTTGCAGCGCGCGAAAGATAATCATCGAGTTGATATCCCATGCGAGGCCGCACAGCATGCTCGTGAGCGTGAAGCCCACCGCCGAGGCCACGAAGAGCCAGCGCGTGGAGAGCACCTTCGAGAGCCAGCCGGACATGGGAATCACCATGATTTCGGCGATCAGGTAGGCGGTCTGCACCCAGGACAACTCGTCCTGGCTCGCGGAAAGCCCGCCGCCGATGTCGCGCAGCGAGGAAGCGACGATCTGGATGTCGAGCGTGGCCATGAAAAAACCGATGCACATCAGCGCGAATGCGAACGCGCGCTGCGCCATGGGCTGCTCATGAGGCGCGAGCTTGTGGTGTGCCGCGTGCGTTCCTTGCGTCCCGTGCGCCGGCCGGACTTCAATGGCGGAAGTGGCATCGCTCATATCGTGCCGCCCTCTTTCAATGCGCGGCGGCGGTGCTTCGCCCGCCATCGCGCAGATGCACCGTCACCGTGGCGGAAAGGCCGGGCCGCAACACACCCTCCATGCCTTGCGGCACCTTCACGCGAATGCGCACGGGCACACGCTGCACGATCTTCGTGAAGTTGCCCGTGGCGTTCTCGGGCGGCAGCACGCTGAAGGTCGCGCCCGTGGCAGGGGCAAGGCTCTCCACCGTGCCGTGCAGCGTTCCGCTCGCGGCATCGAGCGCGACATCGGCGCGATCTCCCGCATGCATCTTCTTCAACTGGTCTTCCTTGAAATTCGCGTCCACCCAGAGGTTGGCGGCTGGCACCACCGTGAGCAGCGGCGCGCCCACGTTCGCGAGCATGCCCACGCGTGCCGTGCGGTTGCCGATGTAGCCGTCCACCGGCGAGCGGATCGTCGTGTATTCCACGTTCAGTGCAGCAATGCGCCGGTTCGCCTCGGCTGTTGCCACGCGTGCCTCGGCGTCCGCGATCTGCGCGGCCAGCACGTCGAGCTGACGCTGCGCGGCCACCACCGACGCGCCGCTCTCCGCCACCGACGCCTGGGCCTTCGCGTAGTCGGCATTGGCGCGCTCGACGAGCTGATTCGATACCGCGTCGTCTTTCAC
>JAITTX010000019.1 GCA_031286755.1 Paraburkholderia sp. | reverse complement strand
GCTCGTCGCGCCATTGCGCGTCGAGGTCGGCGAGGCGCGCGAGCTTCTCGCCGATCTTGCCTTCGAGCCCGCGCGGCGTGGGCTGATACCAGCGCGGCTCGCGCATGCCGTCGGGCAGATAGGTTTCGCCGGCCGCGTAGGCATCGGGTTCGTCGTGCGCGTAGCGGTACTCGTGGCCGTAGCCCAGCTCCTTCATGAGCTTGGTGGGCGCGTTGCGCAGATGAACCGGCACCGCGCGTGACTGGTCCTTGCCGACGAAGCGCCGCGCCTCGTTGTACGCCATGTAGCCCGCGTTCGATTTCGGCGCGACCGCGAGATAGATGACGGCCTGCGCGAGCGCCAGTTCACCCTCGGGCGAGCCGAGACGCTCGTAGGTCTCCGAGGCGTCGAGCGTGATGCGCGCCGCGCGCGGGTCGGCGAGGCCGATATCCTCCCACGCCATGCGCACGATGCGCCGCGCGAGGTAGCGCGGATCGGCGCCGCCGTCGAGCATGCGGCAGAACCAGTACAGCGCGCCGTCCGGGTTGCTGCCGCGCACCGACTTGTGCAGCGCGCTGATCTGGTCGTAGAACGCGTCGCCGCCCTTGTCGAAGCGGCGCAGGTTTTCGGCAAGCGCGCTGCCGAGCAGTTCGCCGTCGATCTCGCGCTTCTTCTGCTGCGCGGCCGCCCGCGCGACGATTTCGAGGTTGTTGAGCAGCTTGCGCCCGTCGCCGTCGGCCGAGCCGATCAGCGCCTTTTTCGCTTCGTCGGTGAAGGTCAGGCCGCCCAGTTCCTCGCTCGCTCGCGCAAGCAACTCGCCCTGCTCCTCCTCGTCGAGGCTTTTGAGCACATAAACCGCCGCGCGCGAGAGCAATGCGCTATTCACCTCGAACGACGGGTTTTCCGTCGTCGCGCCGATGAACACGAACAAACCCGACTCCACGTGCGGCAGGAAGGCGTCCTGCTGGCCCTTGTTGAAGCGATGAACCTCATCGACGAACACGAGCGTCTGATGGCCATGCGCGCGGTGCATCTGCGCCGTTTCGACGGCCTCGCGGATGTCCTTCACGCCCGAGAGTACCGCCGAAAGCGCGATGAATTGCGCGTGGAAGGCATCGGCCATGAGGCGCGCGAGCGTGGTCTTGCCCACGCCGGGCGGCCCCCAGAGGATCATCGAATGCGCTTCGCCCGACTCGAAGGCGACGCGCAGCGGCTTGTTCGGCCCGAGCAGATGCTTCTGGCCGATGACTTCGTCGATCGAGCGAGGGCGCAGCCGCTCGGCGAGCGGAACGTTGGCACGGGTTTCTTCAAACATGACGTTTTCGCGATAATGTCGGCTTTCCCGGGACTGGCCGGCTTCGAAGGCGCTGTTCGCGCCCCTGAAAACGGCCGGCCGCGCCGGATGCAGTCGTGCATTATGACAGCCCGGGCGGCCGCGCGAGACGCGATACCTTGCGGCCCGCGCGCCGGTTGGCCGGCCCCCGGTTGGCCGGCCCCCCAAATACATCAGACAAAACAGACGACACAGAGGAAAGCTTTCTCCATGACTCAAGATGCGCAGCCCGGCGAAGCCGGCTCGACTTACGCGCCCAACCTGCCCGTGCCCGACGCGCGCCGCCAGTTCCGCACCGGCGACGCCTTCGCGCTCTGGTTCTCGCTCGGCATCGGTCTGCTGGTCGCCCAGGCGGGCGCCCTGCTGGTGCCGGGCCTCTCGCTGCCCCATGCGCTCACCGCCATCGGCATCGGCAGCGTGATCGGCGTCGTGCTGCTCGCGCTCGCAGGCGTGATCGGCACCGACACGGGCCTCGCCGCCATGTCCTCGCTGCGCCCGACGCTCGGCATTCGCGGCGCGTGCGTGCCAGCCGTCATCAACATGGTGCAGCTCGTGGGCTGGGGCTCGTTCGAGATCATCGTGATGCGCGACTCCGCCGATGCGCTCGCGAAGCAAGCCTTCGGCCTCTCGATGCCGCTCGTGTGGACCCTGATCTTCGGCTTGCTGGCAACGCTGCTCGCCGTGAGCGGCCCGCTCTCGTTCGTGCGGCGCTTCCTGCGCACCTGGGGCATCTGGCTGTTGCTCGCGGGCGCCGCGTGGCTCACGTGGAGCCTGCTCGCCCAGCACGACATCGGCGCGCTGATGAAGCGTCCCGGCACCGGCGAGATGCCGTTCGGCAGCGCGATCGATCTCGTGGTGGCGATGCCGCTTTCGTGGCTGCCGCTCATCGCCGACTACACGCGCTTTGGCCGCCGCGCGGGCGAGACCTTCCGCGGCACGCTGTTCGGCTATGGCATCGCAAACCTGTGGTTCTACGCGCTCGGCGCGATCTACGGCCTCGCGGCGGGCGGCGGCGACGCGCTCCTCACCACGGCGCTCGCGAAGGCCGGCGGCGGCCTCGCGCTGCTGCTCGTGCTGATCGACGAAATCGACAACGCCTTCGCCGACATCCACTCGGCCGCCGTCTCCACGGGCACGTTCTGGACGCGCGGCAGCGTGCCGTGGCTCTCGGCGGCGTTCGGCGCGCTGTGCACGCTGATCGGCCTCGTCGTCCCGATGGCGCGCTACGAGAACTTCCTGCTCTTCATCGGCTCGGTGTTCGCGCCGCTCTTCGGCGTCGTGCTTGCCGATCACTTCATCGTGCGCCGCCGCCGCATCGACGCAAGCGCGCTTGCCGATCTGGGCGGCGCTTACGGCTATTCGGGCGGCTGGCATGTGACCGCGTTCATCGCGTGGGGCATCGGCTTCGGCGCGTATCAGGCGCTCAATCAATGGCTGCCGAACCTCGGTGCGACGCTGCCCGCGCTCGCGATTGGCGCGCTGTGCTATCTCTTGCTCGCGGGACGCAGGCGCGCGGCCTACGCTTGAAGCGGCACGCGTAGCCCATAACGCTACAAACGAGAACGCCACGCTTCACTGAACTGCCCCCCCAAGAGTTGGACGGTTCAGTTCACACACAGCGTGGCGTTTGTCTTTTCAGCGGCGCGTTTCCAGCACGCCGCAGATCTCAACGTGCTTATTCGCAGTGGCCGCAACCGCCGTGCGCGTGGTGCTCATGGTGCGCGTGCGCTTCGGCCGGCAGCTCCTGCGCCGCCTGCGCGCCAATGCCCAGACGCTGCAGCAGCTTGCGGTCGGCCTCGGCTTGCGGGTTGCCCGTCGTCAGCAGCTGGTCGCCGTAAAAGATCGAATTCGCGCCCGCCATGAAGCACAGCGCCTGGAGCGCGTCGTCCATCTGCTCGCGGCCCGCCGAGAGACGCACCATCGCCTTGGGCATGGTGATGCGCGCCACCGCGATCGTGCGCACGAACTCGAACGGATCGAGCGGCTCGGTGCCTTCGAGCGGCGTGCCGCTCACCTGCACGAGATTGTTGATGGGCACCGACTCCGGATACGGCTCCATGTTCGCGAGCTGCGCGATCAGGCCCGCGCGCTCGCGGCGCGACTCGCCCATGCCGACGATGCCGCCGCAGCACACGTTGATGCCCGCGTCGCGCACGCGCTCGAGCGTTTCCAGGCGATCCTCGTAAGTGCGCGTCGAAATGATCTGGCCGTAAAACTCGGGCGAGGTGTCGAGGTTGTGGTTGTAGTAGTCGAGGCCCGCGTCGGCGAGCGCCTTCGCCTGGTGCGTTTCGAGCATGCCGAGCGTGACGCAGGTTTCGAGACCCATCTGCTTCACGCCGCGGATCATGTCCTTGATCGGCTCGAGATGGCGGTCCTTCGGATTGCGCCACGCCGCGCCCATGCAAAAGCGCGTCGCGCCGTTGGCCTTCGCCACGCGCGCGGCGTCGAGCACGGCGTCCACGTCCATGAGCTTGCTCGCGTCGAGCCCGGTGTCGTGATGCGACGACTGCGGGCAATACGCGCAGTCCTCCTCGCAGCCGCCGGTCTTGATCGACAGGAGCGTGGAGAGTTGCACCGCATTCGCGTCGAAGTGCTCGCGATGCACTTGCTGCGCGCGGAACATCAGGTCGTTGAACGGCAGCTCGTAGAGCGCGGCGACGTCCGCGACGCGCCAGCGCGCGGCGGCTTCGTCTTGAACTTGCGCTTGCGGCGCGCCCTTCTTGAGCGCGGTGATGTCGATGTGGGCTTCGGTCATGTGTCGGGGTCCTTCTTGACGGGGACGATGTAAGTCGGAGTGCGTGCGCTCAACTGAGCGCGGCAGGCGCGCTGGCGCCAAGCCGTGCGAGCAATGCGTCGATGTTCAGGTGTGTGGCTGCGGCGGCGGCGGTCGCGCCTGGCATATGCGGCACCACGCCGATGAGTGGCGCGCCGAATTGCGCCGCCAGGCGCTCGCTCAATGCGTCGATGTTTTCCTCGGGGAAAGTCATGGCCGGGTCAATGCGGTTCGCGACCCAGCCCGCGATCGTGAGGCCGCGCGCGGTGATTGCCTCGGCGGTGAGCAGCGCATGGCTGATGCAGCCAAGCCGCACGCCCACGACGAGCACCACCGGCAGATTCAGCGCGACGGCGAGATCCGCGGTGTCCTGCGTCGTCGTGAGCGGCACGCGAAAACCGCCCACGCCTTCGACCACCACGGCGTCCGCGTACTCGCACGCTTGCTCGTGGCACTGAACGATGCGCGCCATGTCGAGCGCCACGCCTTCGAGCGCGGCCGCGATGTGCGGCGCCGCCGGCTCCTTGAGCAGAAACGGCGTGCGCATTTCGGGCGGCAGCAGCACGCTCGAGGCTGCGTCGAGCTGATCGGCGTCTTCGTTGTGCCACACGCCGTCGCGCTCGTACGCACCCGCGGCGATGGGCTTCATCGCCGCCGTGCGCAGGCCCGCGTGCGCGAGACCACGCAATAGCGCAGCGCTCACGAAGGTCTTGCCGATCTCGGTGTCGGTGCCGGTGACGAAGAGCGAAAGCTGCGCAGTGCTCATCGCACGGCCTCCTGCTCCGGCTTTTGCGCTTCAAGACTTGCGCGTTGCAGCGCCGCGCTCAGGCGATCGAGGTCGGCGTCCGAATGCGCGGCCGAGAGCGAGATGCGCAGACGCGACGTACCCACAGGCACGGTCGGCGGACGAATCGCCGGCACCCACAGGCCATCGCGCTCGAGCACGGCTTGCAGCGCGAGCGTGGCCTCGTTGGAGCCGATCACGAGCGGCTGCACGGCCGTGTGCGAATCGACGGGCTGCCAGCAGGTTTCCTTGAGGATCGAGCGCGTGCGCCCGATCAAATGATTCAGATGCGCGCGCCGCGCGTCGCCCTCCTCGCCCGCGATCAGGCGCAGGCTCGCGGACACCGCGTGCGCGACCGCCGGCGACGAAGCCGTCGTGAAGATATACGGACGCGCCCGCTGCACGTGCCACTCGATCACGGTGTCGTGCGCGCAGATGAACGCGCCCGAGACGCCCGCAGCCTTGCCGAGCGTGCCCACCAACACGAGATGCGGCGAGCGCAGCGCGGCCTCGGCCAGTGCGCCGCGCCCTTGCGTGCCCAGCACGCCAAGACCATGCGCATCGTCGACCACAAGCCATGCGCCGTGTGCCTCCGCAAGCTCGACGAGACGCGCGAGCGGCGCGACGTCGCCGTCCATGCTGAACACCGTGTCGCTCACGATCACCTTCGCACTTGCATCCGACGCTTCGAGCAACGCGCTCAGGGCATCCATGTCCACGTGCGGATAGATCTGGATATCGGCACGCGAGAGCCGCGCGCCGTCGATCAGCGAGGCGTGATTGAGCGCGTCGGAAAAGATCGTCGCGCCGCGGCCCGCGAGTGCGGTAAGCACGGCGAGATTCGCCATGTAGCCGGTGCTGAAGTACAGCGCGCGCGGCGCATCCACGAAGACGCCCGCGAACGCGGCGAGATCGTCTTCGAGCTGCGCGTGCGCACGCGAGTGACCGCCCAGCAGGTGCGAACCTCCGCTGCCCGCGCCATAGCGCTGCGCGCCCTCGGCCAGCGCCGCGACGAGTTGCGGGTGCGCGGCGAGCCCGAGGTAGTCGTTGCTCGCGAAGCCGATGCTCGCGCGGCCGTCGACGACCATATGCGCGCTGCAGGGCGAATCGATGGTGCGGCGGCGGCGGCGCAAGCCTTGCGCATCGAGCTCGCGCAGGCCTTGTTCGAGCGTATTCAGCAGATGCATCAGAAGTCCTCCGCGACGGTCGCGTCGAATGTCTCGCGCGTGCGTTCGGCGAGGTGCGCTTGCGTCTCGCCGTCGAGAATGTATGGCGGCATCACGTACACCGTCGTGCCGATCGGGCGCAGCAACAGTTCGCGCTGGAGCGCGTTTTCGAAGAAGCGGCGCGAGAACGTGCGTGCGCGCGCGGCGTCTTCGATTGCCACGTCGAACGCCAGGATCGTGCCGCACTGGCGCAGGTCGCGCACGAGCGGATGCTGCTCGAAAGGCGCGAAGGCCTCGCGCAGTTGCTTCGATTTTTGCGCGTTCGCGGCAAGCACGTCGTCGCGCTCGAAGAGGTCGAGCGTCGCGAGCGCCGCACGGCAGGCAAGCGGATTGCCAGTGTACGAATGCGAATGCAGGAAGCCGCGCGCGGTGTCGTCGTCGTAGAAGGCCGCATAGATTTCGTCGCGCGAGAGCACGATCGAAAGCGGCAAGTAACCGCCGCTGATGCCCTTCGAGAGCGTGAGCAGATCAGGCCAGATGCCAGCCTGCTCGCATGCGAAGAACGTGCCCGTGCGCCCGCACCCCACGGCGATCTCGTCGGCGATCAGATGCACTTTGTAGCGGTCGCACAGCACGCGCAAGCCCTGGAGATACGCGGGATCGTGCATCGCCATGCCCGCCGCGCATTGCACGAGCGGCTCGACGATCAGCGCCGCAATGCGGCCCTCGCGTTCGGCGAACACGCGCTCGACGTCGGCAAGTGCGCGGCGCGCCACGTCGGCTGCGCTTTCGTCCTCGCGCGCCGTGCGCGCATCGGGCGAGGCCACCACATGCGCATGAGTCAAGAGCGGATCATAGGCATCCCTGAAGAGCTTCACGTCCGTCACGCCGAGCGCGCCGATGGTCTCGCCGTGGTAGCTGTTGGCGAGGCACACGAATTCGCGTTTGGCCGTAGCGCCCTGGTTGCGCCACGCGTGAAAGCTCATCTTCAGCGCGATCTCGACCGCCGAGGCGCCATCGGAAGCGAAAAACGCGTGGCCGAGCGTGCCGCCGGTGAGTGCGGTCAGCCGCTCCGCGAGTTCCACCGCGCTCTCGTGCGTACAACCCGCGAGCATCACGTGCTCGAGCGTGTCGAGCTGCGCCTTGAGCGCGCCATTGATAGAAGGATTGGCGTGGCCGAAAAGATTGACCCACCACGAACTGATGGCGTCGAGATAGCGCCGGCCCTCGTGGTCGTAAAGCCACGGCCCTTCGCCGCGCGCGACGGCGACGAGCGGCAAGCGCTCGTGGTGCTTCATCTGGGTGCAAGGATGCCAGACGGCGCGCAGGCTGCGCGCGATCCGGGCATCGTTGGCGAGGTTGGAATGCAAGTTCAAAGCGGCTCCCGATACAACAGCGGGTCCGAGATTAACCGGTTCGATCCTGCAATGCACTACCCTGAAAATGGGCCCGGAAAGCCCGCCGGCGCGAGGTTCGGCGCGGTTGGAAACAGCTGCGCCCAGTTCCTTTTCGAAGACCCGAAATGACCGTAGATGACGACGTCAAAGTGAAGCGCGCTTATGCAAAAAAATCTGCGGGCGCACGCAGAAAAGGCCTGCCGCGGCACCGCGTTTGGCGATTTTTTTGAGGGAGACATCGAAGAAGATGCGTGCGTCGATCGCTGGCGCGAGATGGGTGCTTCAAGCGCGAAGGCAAAAAGCGCAAGGCCGATGGGAAACCAATGGAGGAATGATTGCGCGGGTATGCGCGTGCCGTTTGGCGCGGTGTGGAAAGCCGTCGTTACGGCCGGGCGAGCTTAACGGCTCGCAAGCGCGTGCGCGGTATCCGCGTCGGCGGCGGCGAGGCTATGACCGTCGGCGGCAGTGTCGTTCTGCACCGTGGCGGTGTCGTTCGACCACACGACATTGCTGTTCACCGCATAAAGGCGGCACGGATCCGAGCTGTGCTTCTGGCAGTTCGCAACGGCAACGGCCATCGGATTGTCGCCGCCCTCGGCCCACGACCAGGCGCCCGAGTCGGACACCGCGAAGGCGCGGCTCGGGTACTGCTTGAGGAAGTTGCGATAGCCGTCACGGCCCGCCTGATCGAGGAACGGCACCGCGCCCACCGAATCGATCGACGCGTAGTCGGTGGCGCGCGGCGCGGCCTGCGTGGCCACGCGGTATTCCACGGCCGTGGGCATGCCCTGGTTCGCAAGGAACGCCTCGACCTTGGGCCACCACACGTGCACGCCGTCGCGGTCGCCCACGAGGCGGTGCGCGTCGTTCTTGTACGAGCCGAAGTCGACGAGCTTCGCGCTCGCGCCCGGCTGCGCCTCGCCCAGTTGCGCGGTATGAAATGCCGCATACATCCGCGTGACGAGATCGGGCGTCCATACCGAATCGTTGTCGCCGTAGAGCCAGAGCGAGGCCACGCGTGCTTTCGCGCCGTAGTCGCCGAATGCTTCGGTCAGATTGTTCTGCCAGCCAGTGCAGGCGTCCTGGCGCAGGCCGCCCGAGAAGTTGATGAGCGCGCGCACGCCGTGCGCCGCCTCGGTGCCGTAGGCCATGGTCGCGAGACCGCCGTGCGAAGTGCCGGCGACGACAATATGGTTCGCGTCCACATACGGCTGCTTCGCCATGTAGTCGACCGCCGTGGCAACGTCGGCGGCCTGGCCGAGACCGTTGCTGGCCACGTCGCAACCATCTTGCTGATAGGTGCCGCCCGAGCCCGCGAAGCCCTGGCGGTTCGGCGCGACGACCACGTAGCCGCGGCGCACGAATTCGCGCGCGAACGACATCGGGTCGCTGCGCGGCTGCATGCGCGGATCGCCGGGAATCTTGCCGTGGTTGAACACCACCATCGGGAACGGGCCCGGGCCGTCCGGGCGGTAGACCGTGGTTTCGAGCATGACGCCCGATTCGCCGGCCACCGGAATCTGGATGATCTGCTGGTTCATGTCGGCGTGCACGACGGGCAGATACGCGTCGCCGAACGCGATGCGCGGCACCTTTGCGCTGCCGAGCGGGCCGCTCGCGAGCGGCGCGGCCGCATTTTGCGAAACGTCGCGACGCGCGTTCGACTGAGCGGCGGAGATGGACAATGCGGAAGGCTGGGCGCCGGCCGCCGCTGCCGGATCAGAAAGCGACGCAGCATGAGCGACCGACAGCACGCACGCCGTGCCGGCCACCGCCCATCCGGTAAGAAGCTTCCTGAACGCCATGCGCAACACCTGCCTGCGAAAGTCCTGCTGTCAATCCGCCTACCCGAGCCACTGCGCGAACGCCCCCCGCCCTTTTTGGCGGGCACAACGGCTGCGGCGCGCCTGGCTGCGAAGCCTGGCGTGGCGGTACCCGTTGCTGCGGGAGGAGAACACGGATCGGAACACCTGTGCGGCACCGACCTGCAATCGTCAGATCCGCCGCCAGCACCCGCCATCAAATGGCCATGAAAGCTTGATGTTTGCTTACATGGCGTGACGAGCACCGTGATTGCATCCTCGCACGACAATTATTTGTTGTGCAATTCAGGGGTAACCCGGCATAAGCCATGCCAACGAGGGGCGAGCCCGGCGCATACCTTGACGCACGGCGCATAGAGGGATTTCGTCACGGCCGTGGGGAGCGGAGCAAAAATTATTCAGGGGGCGGCGTGTCGCGCACGGCCAACGACCCCGTTTTTTTGCATTAAGTGCTTGTTTGCAAAGACGTTGCCAAAGCGTGCCTCACGGCGCTGCAGCAGCGGTGCATGGAGCGCGTTTCAGCCTTCGAGGATGTCACCATCGACATAGCGCCAGCGGCCGTCGCTGCCGCGCGTGAAGCGGCTCGATTCGTGCAGTCGAAAGGCGCGCCCGCCGCTTTTGTAGCGCGCGACGAATTCCACGAGCGCATGGGTTTCGTCGGCAAGCTCATGGCGCTTGATGGCAAGGCCCAGCCAGCGCGGAGCGTCGGGGGCATCCGGGTTCACGTCGAGATCGGCGGGACAAGTCTCGGCGGCCCAGGTCGCGCGCAGATAACCCGCTTCGCCCAGCACGTAGGCCGTGTAGCGCGAGCGCATCAGCTCGAACGCCGTGGCTGGAAACGCGCCGCCGTCGATGAAGCGGCCACAGCAGTCGGCGAAGCGCGGGGCTTTCGCGCCCGATTTCAGATTGGGTGCGGCGCCGCCACAGGGGCAATCGAGCGGGCGCGCGGGACGTGTGGGTGCGGCAGTCATTGAATATCGATCCTTCTCGTGCGCTCTCGTACGCGTTCATAACGATTGCGCACCATTCGTCTGAGCAAAAAAACAAAGGCCGCTCGCGCCAGCGTTGCGGCCCCAGAACACGATTATTACGCGGATACGGCGCTCACCAGTCGAGTTCGGTGCCGTCGTACTGAAAGAAGCGTCCGTTGAAGACCTCGCGCGCGGCGGCTGCCTCGGCCATCACTTCGCGCATGCCGGCGACGCTCGCCGCCACGTCGATGGCCGCATGCGAGCCGCCCATGTCGGTGCGCACCCAGCCGGGATGGAGCGCAATGCAGGTCGCGCGGCGCGTCTGCATCGAGGTGATCTTGATGACGTCGTTCACCGCTGCCTTGCTCGCGCGATAGAGCCAGCCCGTCGTGCCGGTCGTTTGCGTGATGCTGCCCATGCGGCTCGACAGCACGCCGAGCACGCCGTAAGCCGCGTCGACGAGCGGCAGCAGGATCGGAATGAGCTGCATCGGGCCGCGCACGTTGGTGTTCATCACGTACTCGAAGTCTTCGGCGGTGATGGCTTCGACGCCCTCCGTGCGCGGGCCGTAGACGCCCGAAACAATGAGCGCCACGTCGAGCCGCTCGCCGTCGAGCTTCCAGCCGAGCGCGGCGATGTCCTCGGGCCGCGCGATGTCGAGCACGAACGTCTGGGCGCCGAGCGCGTTGAGCGCCGCGCACGCCTCGTCGGTGCGCGCCGTCGCGAGCACGCGCCAGCCGGCCTTCGCATACTGGCGCGCGAATTCGAGGCCGAGGCCTCGCGACGCGCCCACGATCAACGCTGTTTTCATGTCGCCACCTTTCTCAGGGCCTGTGGGGCGAGACGCCGCCTCCCTGCGGCGTCCGTCACTCACAAGCCTACATGAGTTCGATGCCCATTGCGGTGGCCTCGCCACCGCCGATGCACAGCGTCGCCACGCCGCGCTTGCCGCCGCGCGCGCGCAGCGCGCCGATCAGCGTGACGAGAATGCGCGCGCCCGACGCGCCGATCGGGTGACCCAGCGCGCACGCACCGCCATTCACATTGACTTTCCCGGGCGGCAGATCGTGCTCCTTCATGGCCGCCATCGTGACCACCGCAAACGCCTCATTGATCTCGTAGAGATCGACGTCGCTGGCCTTCCAGCCGGTCTTTTCGAAGAGCTTCGCAATCGCCCCCACCGGTGCGGTCGTGAACTTCGCGGGCTGCTGCGCGAAGGTCGAATGGCCGCTCACGCGCGCGAGCGGCTTGACGCCGAGGCGCTGTGCCGTGGATTCGCGCATCATCACGAGCGCCGCCGCGCCGTCCGAAATCGACGACGAATTCGCGGCCGTCACCGTGCCCGTCTTGCTGAAGGCGGGCTTGAGCGTCGGGATCTTGTCGAGATTGGCCTTGAACGGCTGCTCGTCGCGCTCGATCGTGGTCTCGCCCGCGCGCGTGGCCACCTTCACCGGCGCGATCTCCCAGGCGAACGAGCCGTCCTCGTTGGCGCGCTTCGCGCGCTTGAGCGACTCGATCGCAAAGGCATCCTGGCTCTCGCGCGAGAAGTCGAACTCGCCCGCGCATTCCTCGGCGAACGTGCCCATGAGGCGGCCCTTGTCGTAGGCGTCTTCGAGGCCGTCGAGGAACATGTGGTCGAGCACCTGGCCATGCCCCATGCGCATACCCGCGCGCGCCTTGGGCAGCAGATACGGCGCATTCGACATGCTCTCCATGCCGCCCGCGACGATCACCTCGGCGGAGCCCGCGAGCAGCATGTCGTGCGCGAACATCGCCGCGCGCATGCCCGAGCCGCACATCTTGTTCACGGTGGTCGCGCCCGCCGCGAGCGGCAGGCCCGCGCCCAGCGCCGCCTGGCGCGCCGGCGCCTGGCCCTGGCCCGCGGGCAGCACGCAGCCCATCACCACCTCGTCGACCTGCCCGGGCTTCAGGCCCGCGCGCTCGACCGCGGCCGCAATCGCCACCGCGCCCAGTTGCGGCGCGGCCAGCGTGGCGAAATCGCCCTGAAAACCGGCCATCGGCGTGCGCGCCGCCGCCACGATCACAATCGGATCCTTCTGCGTCTCACTCATGCCACTCTCCTTGTTCAATCAATCGATGATGCGAAATGCCTTGTCCTGCATGTTTTTCGTGTTCTTCATGCCGCGCGAGCGTCGCGCTCAGCGGCCTCGACAACCTCAGCAGCTTCGTCGCGCGGTGTGAAGCACCCGGGATAGCGTGCGCGAAAGCGCACCGCCGCGTCATATGGCAGACAGTCGGGCACCTCGCCCGCCAGCAGGCGCGCCTTGCTCTCCTGCCACAGCGCCGGGTCGAAAAAGTCGGCGTGATGCTCGAGGAAATAGCGCCGCACACGCGGGTCGCCGAGCAAGAACGTGCGATACGTTTCCGGGAAAATGTCGCGCGGCCCCACGCGATACCACGGCTCGCCGGATAATTCGTCTTCCTCATGAACGGGTGCGGGCACCGCGCGCACGTTGCACTCGGTCAGATATTCGATCTCGTCGTAGTCGTAGAACACCACGCGGCCGTGGCGCGTCACGCCGAAATTCTTGTAGAGCATGTCGCCCGGAAAGATATTCGCGCGCATCAGGTCCTTCACCGCGTTGCCGTATTCGCGGATGCCGTGCTCGACCTCTTCGTCGCTGCCGTTCTGCAGCCAGATGTTGAGCGGCACCATGCGGCGCTCGATGTAGACGTGGCGAATCACGAGATTGTCGCCTTCGTACTCGATCATCGAAGGCGCCAGCGTTTCGAGCTCGCGCACGAGCGCCTCGGCAAGGCGCGCAACGGGCAGCGCGACGCTCGAATATTCGAGCGTATCGGCAAGGCGCCCGAGGCGGTCGTGGCGCTTCACGAGCTGATATTTCGCCTCCACCTGCTCGCGCGTGGTCTCCTTCGGCGCGGGAAAGCTGTCCTTGATCACCTTGAACACGTACGGGAACGACGGCAGCGTGAACACGATCATCACCATGCCGCGAATGCCCGGGGCGGCCACGAACTGATCGCTCGAATGCGAGAGGTGATGCAGCAGGTCGCGATAGAACAGGTTCTTGCCCTGCTTCTGCAGCCCGAGCGACGTGTAGATCTCGCCCTTCGCCTTGCGCGGCATGATGGTGCGCAGGAACTCGACGTAGGCGGACGGCACTTCCATGTCCACGAGAAAATACGAGTGCGAGAAGCTGAACATGATCAGCAGTTGATCGGCGCGCAGCAGCACGGTGTCGAGCGCGAGCTTGCCGTCCTCCCCGTCCGTTGTCCAGCGGATCGGCACGACGAACGGCGCGAGCAAATCGCCGTTGATGATGCGCCCAACGATGTACGCCGACTGGTTGCGAAAGAACAGCGCAGCGAGCACGTGAATCTGGAAATTGGGCTTGGGCTCGACCACGCCGAAGGTGTCGAGCATCGCGCGCATCACGCAGTCCACGTCGCGCTCGAGATTCTCGAACGGCGTCTCGAGCTGAAAATTCGTGACGATGCGCGCCAGCGTGGCGGCCAGCCCGTCCTTGCCCGGGTAGTACGCGCGATAGGTGGGCTTGGCCGCGGGCTCGTCGTTCTCGATGTATTCGGTCGAGATCGCGGGCCGCACGAAGATGAAGTCGTTGTTGAAGTACGAGCGATGCAGGATCTTGCAGCACACCGAGTTGAAGAAGGTTTCGGCGCACTCGGGCTGCCGGTGCGTCGTCAGCAGACCGATGTAGTGCAGCTTGATCTGCTGCCAGACTTCACCGTCGATGCGCTCGGCGTCGTATTCGTCTTCGAGCGCCATCACGCACTCGCGCACGCGCTCGTCATAAGAGGCGATGCGCTCGCGCGCGAGCAGTTGCAGGCTGCGCCAGTCGCGCGCCTCGAAACATTCGCGCGCACGCGCGGCCGCCGCGCAGAAGTTGCGGTAGTGATGGTTGAAGCCTTCGAGCATCGTCTGCGCAACGTCGAAGCCGATCTGCGATGAAAGCAGTTTCGGGAAATGTCTCATGACGCATTCACCTCGGCTCGACGGCGCGACACAAAGCGGGCCAGCGCGCGGGCTACTGCTCGCCGGGCATCGCGAGCGGCTCGATTGGCTCGCCCGCGGCGTTCTTCCGAAGCAGCGCAAGCGCCTGCGACTCGTACTGCGCGAGGTCTTCGAGCGTGGCGTCGAGGTCGGCGCGCTGACGCTCCAGGATCTCGCGATGATGCACGACGGTATCGAGAAACGCCTGAAGCTGCGGCAGCGTATCCGTGGGCGAATCGTAGAGATCGAGCAGCGCGCGAATCTCGTTGAGCGTGAAGCCGAGGCGCTTGCCGCGCAGCGTGAGCTTCAGCCGCGTGCGATCGCGCCCCGAGAACACGCGCTTGAGACCGCTCGCGCCTTCGCGGCTCGGCGCGAGCAGGCCCTGATCCTCATAGAAACGGATCGCGCGCGGCGTCACGTCGAATTCACGGGCAAGCTCGGTAATCGTGTACTGGGTCATGTCGGAAAGCGCGCCTGGCGCGAGCCGGGGGTGGCACGGCGGCAGGGCTATCGTTGGAATCGACGTTTACGTTATCGTCAACTCAAGGGTTGCGCAACCCGCGGTTTGTTCCGCATACCGGAACACTCTCCCGAATTCCCTGCAGAAATGCCGCATTGCAGCGACAATGGCACCCGATGGCGGCGCTGGCCGTCCTCAGCCCACCATAACGACGCGAGACAACACCCCATGAACGCCCTCGAACACCAGCTCGACTACCCCTTCGCCGATACCCTGCCGGAGCCCGGCCACGCCTTCGAAGTGGCGCCCGGCGTGAAATGGCTGCGCATGCCGCTGCCCTTCGCGCTCGACCACATCAACCTCTGGCTGCTGCGCGACGAGATCGACGGCCAGCAAGGCTGGACCGTGGTGGACTGCGGCATCACCAACGACACCATCAAGGCCAATTGGGAGCAGGTGTTCGACACCCAGCTCGAAGGCCTGCCGGTGTTGCGCGTGCTCGTCACGCACTGCCATCCGGACCATATCGGGCTGGCGCACTGGATTTGCGCGGGCGGCGAGAAGAAGCGCTGGGACGTGCGCCTGTGGACGACGCTGGGCGAATACACGAGCGCGTGCGTGCTGGCTTCCGGCAACGGCTCGAACGCGGGCGGCGAAGGCGCGGCGCGCCATTTCGCGCGCCACGGCGTGACCGACGAGGCCTCGCTCGATCAACTGCGCAATCGCCGCAGCTACTACTCGAATCTCGTGCCCGCGCTGCCGACGCAATACCGGCGCCTGCGCGAAGCCGACACGGTGACGATCGGCGGCCGCGACTGGCGCGTCGTCACCGGTTATGGCCATTCGCCCGAGCATTGCGCACTGCTGTGCGAATCGCTGGGCGTGCTGATCTCGGGTGACATGGTGCTGCCGCGCATCTCGACCAACGTTTCCGTGTTCGACATGGAGCCGGAAGGCAACCCGCTCGGTCTCTACCTCGAATCGCTCGGACGCTACGAAGTCATGGCCGAGGACACGCTCGTGCTGCCCTCGCACGGCAAGCCGTTCCGCGGCGTGCGCACGCGCATCGGGCAACTGCGCGCGCACCATGATGCGCGTCTCGCCGAAGTCATGGAAGCCTGCGGGCGCGCGCCGCAAAGCGCCGCCGACATCGTGCCGCTCATGTTCAAGCGCGCGCTCGACATCCATCAGATGACGTTCGCGATGGGCGAAGCACTCGCGCACCTGCACCTGTTGTGGCTCTCCGGCAAGCTCAAGCGCACGATCGACGACAAGGGCATCGTGCGCTTCTCGGCCTGATGGCGTCGGCTTGATTCCATCACCCTGATTTGCGCGCCCGCGCGGCGCCAATAGACAAAGGGGGCGGCTCGATCGAGCCGCCCCCTTTTTGCTGCGTCACGCCGCGCGAATCAGTTCCCGCCGCCCGTGATCAGGTCGGCGCCCTTGGGCCGCACGAACTTGAAGGTGGAGGCCGGCAGTGACGGATTCTTCTCGATGTTGGAGAACGTGAGCAGCGTCACGTTGCCGAACACGTCGTGCAGCTCCATCGCTTCGAGATTGCCGTCGCGAAAGCCGATGCCCACGCTCTTGAACTGCGTGTCCTTCGACTTCGGAACCAGCTCCAGCCAGTCGATGCCATTCTTCACGCCCGCGTCGGAGAGCGTGAAGTTCTTGTCGAGATCGTTGCTGCCGAACAGGATGGCCGCCGGGCTCGCGCCGAGCGCGCCGCCGAGCTTGCGCTCGGTGACCTGGTTCAGGTCCTTGTCGTAGACGTAGAGATTGTCGCCGTCGGATTGCAGCAGTTGCTGATACGGCTTCTCATAGGTCCAGATGAACTTGCCGGGGCGCGAGAACACGAACGTGCCGCTCGAGGTCTTGGCGTTCGCCGTGGCCGTGGCGATGGCGTCGCTCGCGTTCTTCGCGTTCGTGGGCGTCTTGAGTTCGCGCTGCACGAAGTTGCCGCGCGCCGCGTGCACCTGCGCGACGAACTGCTTCAGTTGATCGGTGCCGCTCGCATACGCCTGCGACGCCATGACGAGCGACGCGCCAAGCGCCACGACGATCGCGCGTCCGGCGCGGCCCAGCGTCAAACGGGTTTGTTGTCCAACCGGAAACTGCATCTGTCGTTCTCCCATAACCACCATGTGGCGCCTGCGCCGGCAAAGCGCGGGCGAGGCGCCGTGGATCGTCGTCAATCGAGGTTTATCGGCAATGAGCCGGCCTCGACCGGTATCAATCGAGTCTCAATCTGATCAATCGAATCAATCAAATCAATCGGCCTCGCGCGTGGGCGCGAGAATCTCGCGGTTGCCGCTCGAGGACATCGCCGAAACAAGCCCCGATTGCTCCATCTGCTCGAGCAGGCGCGCCGCGCGGTTGTAGCCGATGCGCAGGTGCCGCTGCACGAGCGAGATCGACGCGCGCCGGTTCTTGATGACCACCTCGACAGCCTGATCATAGAGCGGATCGGACTCGTCGCCGGTGCCCGAAGCGCTCGCCGAGCCCTCGTCGCCGTCGCCCGCCGTGCCGCCTTCGAGAAGGCCTTCGATATAGTTCGGCTCGCCCTGCTCCTTGAGCTTGTCGACCACGCGGTGCACTTCGTCGTCGGCCACGAACGCGCCGTGCACGCGCACCGGCAGCCCCGTGCCCGGCGGCAGGTAAAGCATGTCGCCCATGCCGAGCAGCGACTCGGCGCCCATCTGGTCGAGAATCGTGCGCGAGTCGATCTTCGACGAAACCTGGAACGCGATGCGCGTGGGCACGTTGGCCTTGATGAGGCCGGTGATGACGTCCACCGAGGGCCGCTGCGTCGCGAGAATCAAGTGGATGCCGGCGGCGCGCGCCTTCTGCGCGATGCGCGCGATCAGCTCTTCGACCTTCTTGCCGACCACCATCATGAGGTCGGCCAGCTCGTCGATCACCACGACGATATGCGGCAGCTTCTGCAGCGGCTCGGGATCGTCGGGCGTGAGGCTGAACGGGTTCGG
>JAITTX010000598.1 GCA_031286755.1 Paraburkholderia sp. | reverse complement strand
GCGCACGCAATCGCGACTTCCGCAATCAAAATGGTATGAACCGCGTCGCCAAAATCGATCAGGCCGGCAATTTTGTCGTGCTGGAGGTTATCGACGAGGACATTCCAGTCATTGGCATCGTTATGGATGACCTGAGCCCGCAAGCGCGGGAGTCTCGGCGCGACGAGGCGTTCGAAGCGCGCGATGAAGCGTTCGAGCAGAGCGCGTTTATCGTCGTCGCGCACGAAGGCCAGACGCTTGCGCGCGCGCGCGGCGTGCCGGAGATCCCAGTCGATATCGCGTAGCGCGCCAGGGTGGATGAAACCCTGCAAAGCGCGGTCGAGCCCGCCCAGGGTGCGGCCGAGATTGCCCAGAAGCGCGAAGGTTCTTTCGGCCTGGGCGAGCGGGGTGCCTGGAAGCCATTTCACGAGACGCAAGGCATGCTCTTCCCCGCCCGGCGATAGCGTCGAAGCGAGTAGCTCGCCGGACAGGCTCGGCTTCAGGTGGGGCACAACCATCTGCGGGTCCACGTCGCTCAGGTGACGCAAAAGCGCCGCCTGAAACTCGCTTTCCACTCTCGGCTCGTTGGCGTTCACGATCTTCAGGATCCACCCCGGTCCTGTCTCCGTCTTCATGCGGAAATTGCGGTCCCGTTCGCCATCGAGCAGGGAGGCGATGGCCTGGATGCCAAAGATCGCCTCGCCAAGGTTTTCGGCTTCGGTGACGGTGTATTGCGGGGTGGACTGGGAGAGATCGGTCATGTCGAGATTCCAGGGTGGAATTCCAGCCATGAGGCTGGTTCAAATGCAATAATTCGTATGCCTGAATATAATTTTTCGGAAAAGAAGCGGATCGAATTTCTGGGCGTGCTTCGGGAATGTCCGGTCCGGCCGTCGTGCGCAACGCTATTTGGGGAGTGTGCCAGGCCGCGGCCAGCCGGTACCTTCGATGGATACTATGTTGGCATGCAATCGGCTTTGGGGCATCATGTAAAATGCCGGCGTGCCCGGCAAATCGTCGGAATGAACCGGCATGTGTCCGGTTGAAAAGGAAGATCAATGAGAGAACTCGATGCGACCGACCGCGAAATTCTGGCGATTCTGTCCAAGGACGCCCGAATCGCGCTGAAGTCTCTGGCTGGACGCATCGGGCTCTCGCGCAGCGCAACGAGCGAGCGCGTCACTCAGCTAGAGAAAAGCGGTGTGATACGCGGCTATCGTGCGGACATTGGCGAGATTGACGCCAATGTCATTCGCGCGGTCGTGCTTGTCGGTCTCAAGCGAACGCCCGCGAATCATCTGCTCGATCTGCTGGCCGAACAGCCCCAGGTTCGGCGCGTGTCCTCGGTGAGCGGCCAACTCGACCTGATTGTCGAGATCGAGGCAAGCAATATCGATGGTCTCAACACGGTTCGCGACTTGATCGCGAATCACGAGTCGGTTGACGACGTGACCACAGCGGTGGTGCTGCGAAGAAATATCGACCGTGAAATACGCTGACGTCTTTCACCGCTCCCGCAGGTGCTCGCCCGCTTTGCGTCTGTTGTAAAAAGTACGGCAAATAAAAACGCTCGCTGCGAAAAGGCCCTTTTCCCACTTGCGGCCCGCCAGATTCATGCGGCATGACTTCCGGCCTTCGGCGCACGAACGCGGCAAAGGCCGGTATGGCAACCTGAGCTTATGCTTTCACACGCTCGACCTTGCCGACCAGCAGTGCATAGGAAAGGCATCCGAGCAGCGCGATTGCGGCGATGTAGGTAATTGCGCGCGAAAAATCCGCGCCGTGAACGAGCATCCCAATGGCAATGGGTGTCGTAATGGCCGCGAGATTGCCGATCAGGTTGAATACGCCTCCGGTCAGCCCGATCAATCGGGCGGGCGCGAGCGCGGACACGAGCGACCACGTGATCGACGCGAGCCCGTTGCCGAAGAACGCGACAGCCATGAAGCCAATCACCCACGGCGTCGAAGTGGCATAGTTCGCGCCGATGATGCTGGTCGAAATCAGCAAGCCAGCGATAATCGGTAGCTTGCGAGCGAATCCCAATGACGCCCCCTGGCGAATCAACCAGTCGGACAGCACGCCGGAGCACAGCACGCCGACAAATGCGGCCAGAAACGGCAGTGATCCGAGCAGGCCTGAATTAATGAATGTCAGGTGCCGGTAGTTGACGAGATAGGTCGGGAACCACGTCAGGAAAAACCAGAGCGTGGAATTAACGGCGAACTGCCCGAGATAAATGCCCCAGAGTTTCCGGTGGCTCAGAACGGTTCCGAGGTCACGTAGATTCGAAGAGGGCTTCGTGCCGGGCGAGGGCGATTGCGCGTTGATATCGACCAGTCCGCCACCGTTCGCGATCAGTTCGATTTCCGCCGGATTCACGCCCCGGAATTGCCGCGGCTCGCGATACACGAGATACCATACGACCGCCCAGATCACACCGGCCAGGCCTGTCGCCACGAACATCATGTGCCAGCCGAACCGGTATTGCAGCCACGCCAGCACAGGCGTCAGAAAAGCCACCCCCACGAACTGGCCCGACGTATAAAAGCCGATTGCCGCCGCGCGCTCGCGATCGGGAAACCATGTGGTGACCACGCGATTGTTGATGGGATAAGCCGGCGCCTCCAGCGCGCCGATCGCCAGGCGCAGTGCCAGCACGCCAACGAGCGTGCCCGCCCAGCCGAGCAGCATCGTGGCGATCGACCACGCCGCGAGCGCCAGCGCATAGAGTATGCGCGGTGCGATTTTGTCGACGAGCCAGCCGCCCGGAATTTGCATGAGGGCGTAAGTCCAGCCAAAGGCCGAGAAAACGAGCCCCGCGCGAACCGGCTCAATGTGCAGATCCCGCAGCATTTCGGGCGCGGCGATCGACAGATTGCTCCGGTCGAGATAGTTGATCACTACGGTGACAAACAAGAGCAGGAGAATGAGCAGTCGCTTGCGGCTGGGCGTTGCGGTGTCTGTCTTCGCCTTTTCGTTCGGGCTGCGGGTGTCCGCGAACATATTCCGGGGCGACGACGTATCTTGCAATGATGTCTCCATGTCTCGTTGTTTATGCGGGTGGGGGCGAGCGGCGCGTCACATGGTTATGATTCGCGCGAGATTGTGTCGATATGGGGGCTGTGATCCCAGAACTTGGGCAAGGCAAAGATGATCCCGAGAATTCCGGTCGCGAGTGTCGTTGCGAAGGGGGAATACCCGCTCGGTTTCCAGCAGGTCAGTGAGTTGCTGCCAGTTGCGGGCGCAACGTTCGTGGGGCGGATTCCGGAGTCGGTGCAATCCGTCACGCGTTATGCAGCGGGCATTCCCGTCAATGCGGAGCATCCCGTCGAGGCGAAGAAGCTCCTCGAGTATCTTGTGTCGCCGGAGGCTCAGGCGGTCGTCAAGTCGACGGGGCTCGATCCTGTTGCAGGCCACTGATTCATCGCGTGGCGCCAGTACCCGCCTTGAGCTCTTCCAGCGCGCCCTCGTGCGCAGCGAGCAGGCGCCGCACGTCGGGCAGCGCGCGGCGCACCAGGGCACGGGCCGAGGCGGGCAGATCCTCGCAGGCATCCTCGATCTCGCCGCTACGATGCTCGCCCAGCATGGCCAGAAGCACGCATGCCTGGTGCACGTCCTTGTGCGACTTGACGAGCATGCTGGCGCGCAGGCGCGACACCAGCAGCTTGTGAATTGCAAAGCGCGCCGGGTCCGGCACCCGGACGGGAACCGCGCCGTGCCGCGAAATGAGCGTGGCCATCTGCGACTTGCCGAGCAGGAATGCGAGGTAGGGCAGCCCCGTGGCATGTGCGCCCAGCTCGGGTACCGCGACCGTCGGGAACGAATCGTCATCCGAAGGCACGAGCAGGTCGACATGAAAGCGTGTCGCGCCCGCTTGCCTGAACGATGTCGATGGCGCTCCACGCTTCATCGACGGCACCGCCACGAGCGCGATGCCGGTTTCTTTCAGGATCGCGAGCAGTCCGCCCGTGGGCACGTGCTGGAGCGCCAGTTGCCGCGCGCGGGCAATATCGACGTCCTCCGTCTCGTAGGCGAGCGACTTGATGCCGAGGC